>JBAXEN010000233.1:0-6866 GCA_037140415.1 Betaproteobacteria bacterium
GTCGAGGCCCAGCTGCAGCTCGCACCGGGTGTAGACCAGGCCATCCTCATCGGGTCGGGGCATAAATGCCTCGTGGCCCTGTGCACTTGCGGGCCGACCATTCGTGATCCGGGCAGCCGGGCTCAGTTGATATCGGCGCTGCAGGAGCAAGTGAAGCAGCTCAGTGAATTCGATCGGCCGCGGGGCATTGCATTTCTGGAACGTCCATTCAGCATCGATTCAGGCGAATTGACACCCAATCTCAAACTGAGACGGTCTGCCATCGAAAAGCTGCAGCACAGGCTGATCGACGAACTCTACGCGCGCATCGAGCAGCGACAAGACCAAGACGCCCACGATCTGACTGTCTTGTTTGCCGACGACGAGTCAGAGCGCCCCCACAGCAAAAGCTGAGCTTCGTCTTTTCCGGCGGCAACACATCAGGTTGCGGCTCTGAAATAAAAAACGGGAGGCAAGCCTCCCGTTTTTGACTAGGCGAAAAACTTAAACCGAAGCAACTTTCTTGCGCTTGCTGGCATAAGCAGCGCCGAGCAATGCGATAGCGGCCAGGGACAATGCACCTGGCTCAGGCACCGCCTGAGTCGCAAAGGTCAGGTTGGTCGTCCCGACTTTAGTTGCGCCGGTGGTGATCGTTACATTCGAACCAACGCGAGAATAGTTCGACTGCCCGGAATTGGAGCTTCCAGAAGTATTGATCGTGAGGCTGAATGGAATTGGTGCAGCAAAGAAACCATCGGTGTAGCTTGACGTGTTGGCAAAACCAGCTTCAGGAATAAACGAAAAGTCTGCCACCAAATTCGTGCTGGCAGAACCCGAGGTTGAACCCGACAGCAAGCTTGCCGATGTAATCCCAGCGAACGATTGGAAGGACGCCTTTCCCAACTTAATACTATTAGCGTTCAAGGTAATTCCGCCGGACGAAATATTCGCTGCATTCAAACCGCCGACTTGCGCGTACAGATCAATGTCGAAGGATGCAATTGAACCCACAAGGAAGGTTTTTGCAGCAAACCCCGTCCCCCAGGCACCGAAGCCAGCCCCTGAGAAATTACCAAAGATATCGTAAGTCCCTGTGCCGTAGACTTTGTTGAAGCCCGTAAGTACTGGGTTGCTATTGAGCAACCCGTTGGTGAAAACGAGCTGCCCGACTTCGCTCCAAGCCGCTGGAGCCGTCGTGCCGAATCCACCAATACTCAAAACGCTGCCAAGCGTTCCCAGAATGTTGTCGACCTGATATGCAGACGTTGTGCTGCTAACTGCACCTGCGCCGCCGTTGGTGGCTTGAGGGTTCAGTGTGATTGCGGTGGGTGCAGCCATGGCCACCGAGGTGGACAGCAACACACCGGCCGCAAGGCTTGAAATAGACAATTTAGACAAAGACATGATGACTCCTGGTTAGATTTGACGTTTGGGTGCCACGCCGCTAAGTGCCACACCTGACGTCTCAAAAGCAAGGCGCGTGCCGATCTTGAGTCTTTGCGCTAAGCAATTGATTTAATTGAATATTTTGACTTGTTACGCGCTCTTGGCATCAGCTGGTGCGAGGGTGTGTAAAGCCAATCGACACCCCCGAGATGTATGCGGTCGCCTACGGTTGCGCAGTGCTGCTGCGGCCCTGGGGTGCTGGTTCGAGGAGAAAACTGTTCGTCCATTGGATCAGATGGTTTTTTTTCGAACTAAGCTCAGTGGAGCGATGTGTTGAATCAAAAAGCTGCCGAGGATAACCATTCGATTCTCGAGCTAAGCCGGCCTCGCAGCGCGAATCATGCTGGGCGAGATGGTAACGACCAAGCGATACGTTCAGCAGTGGTTGTCTGAGCGTGAGCTGGGGTGCCGGCTTGCCAGTTTCTATAAAGTCTTGAGCAGTGAAGCAATTTCGGCGTTTTCCGAAGCGGTGGGACCCTGCTTGGCAAGCGCATCGAGTTCCAGGCGTGCTTTGGCTTTCTCGCCAGCCGCCAAATACAACTTGGCCAGATTCAGCCGAAAGCCCGTGTTCGCAGGCTGCGCGAGCAGAGCCTTGCTTTGCAACTCGATTGCCTTGGTGTGCTGCCCTTTTTCGGACAGAAGCATCGCCCACGTATCCATCAGCGCCGGTTGGTTCGGTGCCAGCTGATTGGCCTTTTCGGCATAAGCGATGGCATTGTCTCTATGCAACTGCTGTCCGATCCACGCCAGATTGTTCAAGGCCAGGGCGTTGTTTGGCTGCAATTGGATAACAGCCAAGTACTCCTTCTCTGCAGCTGAATAGTCCTTGCGCACCAACGCAACGTCTCCCAGGTAAAACAAAAACTGGGCATCCGCAGGATGCGATTTCATCCAGATGCTGGCAAATTGATCGGCCTCGGCGGCCTTGCCTGATTGTTCCGTCGCGGCATGCAGTTTCAGTGCGAGTTCAGTGGTTTCCACAACCTTGAGACCCGCCCGGTAAGCGGCTTTGGCGGAATCCCAGTCTTCTTGTGCGGATTGAGAGTCACCTTCGAACATGAAGCCAATGGCTTCGTTGGGCCGCTGCTTTTGAACCAGGCGCGCGACCATCAACGCTTCTTGAAACTTTTTTGCCTCCAGGTTCAGGATGATCAGGCTGCGTTGCGCATCCAGAAAATCTGGCTGTAACTCCAACGCCTTGCGCAGACTTTTCTCAGCGGAAACGGTGTTCTTGCTGTCGCGCTGAACTGTGGCCAATCGCAATAGGGCTTGCGGCGAGAGCGGCTGAGCTTCTATCAGCTTGTTAAAGGTCGCGGTGGCTTGATTCAGATCGCCTGTCTCTTGCTGTGTCCGACCCAGGGCGTCCAGGAGTTCAAGGCTGCCAGGCACGGCGACTACCGCATTTTGAGCTGCCGTGAGGGCAAGCTTGGTGTCTTTGTTTCGCAGATGCAGTTCGATCAGCAGCAGGCGGGGGGCCACGTCTGTGGGGTTGGCATCGACGGCCTTGGTCAGCAGCCCTGCCACTTCCTCCTTGCCTGCGCCTTGAACTGCTGCGAGTTCAGCGAGGGCCAGCAGCGCTTGGCCATGACGCGGATCTTTGGCCAATAGCCGCTCAAACCGCTGTTTCGCATCGGCTGGTTTCTTGTCGGCCATGTCCATCGCGGCCAGGCTGGACGCTGCCTGAAAGTACAACGGGTCTATGACCAGGGCTTGCTCAAAGCTCTTCCGCGCAGCGCTAGTGTCTTTTTGCGCCAATTGAATGCGGCCGCGCATGGTGGCGGCCATTGGATTGCCGGGTTGCTTGGCCTCAAGCTTGGCGACCGCCTCCAGGGCCTTGGTGCTGTTCCCGCGCTGCAGGTGCGCGCTGACCAAGGCGAGATCGGCATTGATTGCGCTGGTCGACTCAGCGATCCTCTCCAGCTCATTGAAGGCGCTGATGTCGTTGCGACCACTGGCAAACTGGGTTATCGCCAGAGCGGTTTGGGTGGCAATGTTGGTCGGGTCTGCCTTGAGTGCTTTGCCGAGATACTCTTCAGCGCTCTTGGCATCTCCATTTTGCATGTAGACATCAGCGGCAAGTTCGAAGAACTTTGGATCGAGCCTGTCTTTGCTGGCAATGCCCTTCAATGCGTCTAGCGCTTTGGCTGATTGCCCGGACCGCAAATAAGTTGTGATTAACAGGCGTTGTGATAGTGCGCTTTGTGGTTCCCCCTGCACCGCCCGGGTTAAATATATTTCCGCTTGAGCCAGCGAATTGGTCTGCAGTTCTAGCAAGCCGGCCAATTGCAGAATGCGAGGATTATTTGCCGCCAGCCTCAGCAATTCTGCAGCGAGTTCCTTGGCTTTTTTGAAATCATTTTTTCGGTAGGCTAATTGAGCTTCTGCATACTTGAATTCAAAGGTCTTCGGAGCAAACTTCCTCAGCTTTTCAAGCTCAGCCGAAGCCTCATCGATTTCATTCCTCTGCAATAGGATGGCCAGCACTGCCAAGTGGCCGAGTTCAAATTTCGGATTCACTTCAGTGGATTTTCGGTAAGCAGCCAAAGCGTCATCCGGCTTCCCTTTGGCATACAACAGGGTGTCACCTTTGAGTTTCCAGGCTTCGGCGTTGCCCGGTGCCTTGGCGAGGATGTCGTCCATCGCCAGCAGCGCCCCGCCGACATCGCGCGCTGCAACTTTTTGGCGCACCTGAAGCATCAACGCGGGAACGTGATTGGGGTCTGCCACCAAAGCCGCTTTCAATGCAGCCTCTGCGGCTTCTGAGTTGCCAAGGCGGGACTGGGCCAAGGCCAGCGAGGTCTGAAGGCTGGCGACGGCAGAAGGTCGGTCGAGTCGGGCGTTTCCGAACTGATCCACCAGTTTTCGCGATTGATCCAACTGCAGCATTGAGAGTGCCAATTCAGGCACTACAACGCTTTCTGGATGCTTGGCCGCGAGTGCCTTGCGAAATTCAATTTCTGCGCCGGCTGCATCCCCTTGGTCCAGAAGTAGCTTCCCCAACAGGAATCGCGCCTCCGCCAGATCGGGGTTCTTCTGCAGCGCGTTCTTCAATTGAATCTGCGCCGATCTGTTATCGCTCTTCTGAATGAACTCCTTCGCCGACTGAAGCTGTTGTTCGGGGGATTGGTTGCTGCAGGCCGTGAGCAGAACCGAAGTAAGAAGCGCAGCCAGCAGCGTCTTTCTGTGGAGTGATTTCATTTTCGATCCCTTGAGGCCATGTGGCGTGCGCAGATGGCGCAGCCTTACCTGCTTCGCAGCGGCACACTGCCAAATGATCGCTCGAAAATCGTATGTTGCTGGAGCGGACAAGGCCGCGGGCGCCAGAGAACATTGAATTCCTCACGATGTGACCAAGCGTCTTCGAGGGCTGGACGGGAGCACTCAGCCAGGGGGCAGGCCGCATCATTTACCCACGGACTGTAGCTTGCACCGCCGCGCCGCCCGCGCCATCAGGCGGGCCGGGTATCTGCCAGGCACGCGAGGCCGCGCTGCGCGCTCGCGTGGCTGACACGTTCGAACGTTGCCAGCCGCTCGTGTAGATTCGCCTGCAACTTGCCTTTCCCCACCGAGGAGCCTCCATGAAAACCCGCGCAGCCGTGGCCTGGAAGGCCGGCGCCCCGCTGACCATCGAAACCGTCGACCTCGAAGGCCCGCGCGCCGGCGAGGTGCTGGTGGAGATCAAGGCCACAGGCATCTGCCACACCGACCATTACACGCTCTCGGGTGCCGACCCCGAAGGCCTGTTCCCGGCCATCCTGGGCCACGAAGGCGCGGGCGTGGTGCTGGAGGTGGGCGCGGGCGTCACCAGCCTGAAGCCGGGCGACCACGTCATTCCGCTTTACACGCCCGAGTGCCGACAGTGCAAGTTCTGCCTGAGCCGCAAGACCAATCTGTGCCAGTTGATTCGCGGCACGCAGGGCAAGGGCCTGATGCCCGACGGCAGCAGCCGCTTCAGCCTGAACGGGCAGCCGATCCTGCACTACATGGGCACCAGCACTTTCGCCAACCACATCGTGGCACCCGAGATCGCGCTGGCCAGGATCCGCCCTGACGCGCCCTTCGACAAGGTCTGCTACATCGGCTGCGGCGTCACCACCGGCGTGGGCGCGGTCATCTTCACGGCCGGGGTGGAAGCCGGCGCCAACGTGGTGGTGTTCGGCCTGGGCGGCATCGGGCTGAACGTGATCCAGGGCGCGAAGATGGTGGGTGCTGACAAGATCATCGGCATCGACATCAACCCGGCGCGCGAGGCGATGGCGCGCCAGTTCGGCATGACGCACTTCATCAACCCCAAGGATGTGCCCAACGTGGTCGATGCCGTCGTGCAGTTGACCGACGGCGGTGCCGACTACAGCTTCGAATGCATCGGCAACACCACCACCATGCGTCAGGCACTGGAGTGCTGCCACAAGGGCTGGGGGCGCAGCATCATCATCGGCGTGGCAGCGGCAGGGCAGGAGATTTCGACGCGGCCCTTCCAGCTCGTCACCGGTCGCAAGTGGGAAGGCAGCGCCTTCGGCGGCGCGCGCGGCCGCACCGATGTGCCCCGGATCGTCGACTGGTACATGGAAGGCAAGCTCAGCATCGACCCGCTGATCACGCACATCCTCAAGCTCGAAGACATCAACCACGGCTTCGAGCTGATGGAGCGTGGCGAGAGCATCCGCTCGGTCGTCGTGTACTGACGAACAAGCGTCGCAAACTGCTCCAGTCGTCGCCACTGGTGCGTGCAGGCATGAGTCGGGGCGGGCTGGTCCGCCAATGGACTGCCTGTGCATGCGCCGTCGGATGGCTGGGCAGCGAGTTGCCATCAGAAAAAGAAATCACGCACTCCCCCTGGCCCGACGGCCCGGCTGCCAGGCAAGCGAATGCACAAGACACCAGCACGACAAGGACATGACTGGCGGACCATCGGTGCGCTGAACACCGCCTCCACTCTGGCCCAGGTCGGGCAGTTCGGCATCGCGTATGTGGTGGTGCCCGTCTGGCTCGCCGACCGGGGGCTCGATGCCACGCAACTGGGGCTGTTTGCGGCATCGCTCTGGCTGGGACAGTTGCCCGGGCTGGGTCTGGCGCCCAGGCTGAGCCAGCAATTCGGTGCGAGGTGGGTGATCGTTGCGGGCCTGCTGTGCAGCGTCGCCGCGCTGGCCTGCATCGCGCTGACTGGCTGGCCCGGTGGGCTGCTCGGTGGCGCGCTCGCCGGCTTCGGCCTCGGGCTGCGCTGGATCGGCCTGGAGCCCTGGCTTTACCGAATCGCTCCGGCCGACGCACGCGGCAGGCTGGTCGGAATCCATGAGTCTCTGATCGCGCTCGCGCCTGTGATCGCACCGTGGCTTGCTGGAAGGGTCGGGCTGCAGGGCAGGGCGATCTTCTGGATCGGGGGGGTGTTCACCCTGGTGGCCCTGGTGCCGCTCGCTTTCGCGCGTGACGCTCCTCCCCCG
>JBAXEN010000234.1:0-6857 GCA_037140415.1 Betaproteobacteria bacterium
TTGCCACCCTGCGCATCAAGGACGCGGTGGCCGACCGCTTTCGCGCCAAGTTCAACGACCAGCGTCCCAGTGTGGAGACCCGCTGGCCCGACGTGCGCATCCATGCCCACCTGACGACGGATACCGTCACCCTGCACATCGACACCTCGGGCGAGCCGCTGTTCAAGCGCGGCTGGCGCGAAGACAAGGGCGACGCACCGCTGAAGGAAACCCTGGCGGCAGCCATGATCGCTGCCAGCGGCTGGGACCAGCAGTGCCAGGACGGCGTGCCGCTGTATGACCCCTGCTGCGGTTCGGGCACCATCGTCATTGAAGCCGCGCAGATCGCCTGCCACATGGCGCCCGGCCTGCTGCGCCGCTTCGGTTTTGAGAAGCTCAAGCCCTATCAGGATGCGGTCTGGCAGGGCCTGCGTAGCGAGGCGCAAAGCCTGGTCACTCCGCCGGTGGCGCCGGTGTTCGGCAGCGATGTCTCCTTTCGCATGGTTGACTTTGCACAGCGCAATGCCGAGCGCGCCGGCGTAGCCCATGCCCTGCAATTGCGTGGCGGCGACGCTCTGCAACGCCCGCCGCCGGCGCCCAGCGGCGTGATGCTGCTCAACCCGCCCTATGGCGAGCGCATCGCGGTCGCCGGTGTGGCCGCTCCCGGCGGCGGTAGGCGTGCGCCGCAGCGGGGCGCAGCCGCTGCGCCGTTTGATCACGCAGTCGATGAATTCGGTCAGCCCCTGAGCGCCGCGCCAGTGCCAGCGCGCAGCGCGCCCGGCGGGCGCGAGCACGCACAGACCGAAACCGGCCAGCAGGTCGATGATTTCTTTGAGCGACTCGCTGCTCACTGGAAAAAACAATACGCCGGCTGGACCGCCTATCTGCTCACGCCCGACCTCAAGTTGCCCGGCAAGATGCGCCTGAAAGAATCGCGTCGGGTGCCGATGTGGAACGGCCCGATCGAATGCCGCTTGTTTCGCTTCGACCTGGTGGCCGGCTCGCCGCGCAAAAGCCCAGCGACCGGATCACCACCTGCTGGGCAGGCCCCGCCCGTTGGGCAAGCTCCTCAGTGAGCCCCCCCGAATCAAACCCTAGTGCCTCAAACTCCCTCCCTTTCTCGGGGATGGAAGTCGGTGCTCAGCTTGGGCCACACCACGCCGTCCCCCTCAACTCCCTCCCCCTCTGGGGGAGGGCAGGGGTGGGGGCAGAGCCTGGTGCAGAAGCCGGAACACAGTCCGAAACACAGGCATCCGCCGCGCACCAGCCAGCCCCCCAGCCACCCCTGCCCGTGGTGCTCGACACCAACATCGTGCTGGACCTCTTCATCTTCCAGGACCCAGCCACGCAGGCACTGCGCGCCGCACTCGAGGGCGGCTCCCTGCAGTGGCTGGCCACCCCCGCCATGCGCGAAGAACTCCTGCGCGTCCTGGACTATCCCCAACTCCAGCCCCGGCTGACCTTCTACCGGCTCACGCGCGAGCAAGTGATGGCCGCCTTCGATGCCCGCGTCACCGTATGCCCGGCCGCAGCCAAGGCACCGTGCACCTGCAAAGACCCCGACGACCAAAAATTCATTGACCTCGCCGTGGCCCATCAGGCGGTATTGATGAGCAAGGACAAGGCAGTGCTGGCCATGCGCAAGCGCTTGGAGCGGCTCGGGGTGGCGCTCAATCCTGGGGCGGACAAGAAGGCGCCTTGAACGGGATTTGCCCAGCTGCAGCGACGATGATCAACCGCCATCGGATGAGCCACTTTCCGACCGTGCCCCACGCCTGTCCAGCCTAAAATATCGGACAGTCCTCCGGAGAACTTCCATGTCCGACCTGCTCGACGAACTGTCCAAGATGACAAGAACGCTGGCCCTGGAAGAGCGCGCTCAGTTGGCGCAAGAATTGATGGAGTCCATTGACCAGGAGTCCGACCCCGGAGTCGCGCAGGCACGGGAGACGGAGATCGCGTCGCGGATCGCGAGATACGAACGCGGTTAAGCCAAGCTGATCCCTGCATCTGAGGACTTTGAAGCTGCGAGGCGGCTCACGCAGCGATGGACGTTCGCTTCCTTGTCGAGACACAGGAAGAGTTCCTCGATCAGGTCGCCTACTACGAGGAGCGTGAACCAGGAATGGGAGAACGCTTTCGCTTCGCAGTGCAGGCTGCAACCACCTTGGCTGCAACCCATCCAAAATTGGGGTCACCTTGGAAACTGCGGACCCGCAGAGTTTTTCTGAAGGGATTCAATTCTCGCTCGTCTATCCCATTGAGCCAGCGGAGCTTGTGGTGTTCGCAGTAGCGCACTTTCGCCGCAAGCCCACGTACTGGCGTCGCCGAGCTTGATGTCTAAGCCGTCGCTCAAGCGTGCCTGCAACGGACTACCGCAGTTCGTCTGGGCTCACCCTATGAATGAGCCGAGGCTTAGGCCCTGCTGCGGCCGCGCACAGGACGTTTGTGGATCCACTCAAGGAGGGCCTCATTCATACGAGTCTGCCAACCTGAGCCGCTCGCCTTGAAGTACTGCAAAACCTCAGGGCTGTAGCGCACGCTGACCAACTGCTTGGTGGCCGCAAGCTGCTGGCCCCGCTCGCCGCGCTTGCGCTTGGCTGCCAGTGCAGCCTGCACAGCAGCGTAGCCACCACCTTTGACAACGACTGCCCCCGCCATCTCCCTCTGCTCCCTCGCAGTCGAAGGGCGATCTTTGCCTGGCGCGGTCGCAATCACGCCCTCCCACTCAGCGGGAGTAGCCGGAAGTTTCTTTCGCGTAGCGACGGATTTCATGCTTTTCTGCCTTACGAAGACTGATGATGTGCGGCTCATCGCCTCGCTCTGTGTAGGTCATATGTACAACGACGCCGCCTAACCAGCCGAGCAGATTGATCCGCTGCTCGCCGTAGGGTTCACGGTCGTCTTCCCAAGCGACGACCGGGCCATCGAAGACTGCTTCGCAACCCACGAAATCCAAACCGTGGACTCTGATGTTGCTAATACGCTTCGGCTCGTCCCAGGGCGCCATGATTTAATTGTAGCTACGGATGGACGTCTGGGGCTGCTGTTTTTGGAGTTCCGAGCGCTGATGAGTCGCAGTGACTGGCCTGCGGGGCTAAGGTCCGAATTGGCGCAAACACCTCTGCCTCTTGCCTAGACCGGAGGCTAGGCTGCCCGTCAAACCTCCACCTTGAAACCGAGGTCGATTTCGGAGCCAACTTGCCCGCCCGCGAGGCCCCAGTTTTCACGGGGTATCTCAACCAGCAAAATCTTGACATGGTCGGGCGGAATCCCTTGATCGCTCAGATTACGAACGATGGCCCGATACAGATTTCGCTTGGCATCGAGCGACCTTCCCGCGAAAGCGCAGACGGTCACCACGGTATACGAGGAGGGCTGGGGCTTCCCCTGCGGGCAGATGAATCGATGCGGCTCATGGCTGATGAGGCGCACACAACGGTCATCATCAGGAATCTTGAAGCCTTCGATGAGCGCCCGCTGAACAGATTCAATGATCCTGACTTCTTCGTCCGGCGTGTACTGTCGTCGAACCTCAATAAGTGTGCTGGGCATTTAAATACTTACTCCTGTTCGTAGAGGTGAGGCTGCCGCCTGTTTAGCCTCACCTTGATGTATCCGACAAATCGCCTGACATAACACCCAGCTGCCATACTGCATTAGGCAGCAGATGTAACCAAGCGGAAAAAGTTGTCGAACCACCAGAGGCATCGAATCCCCCGCCAGTTCATACAGGTTATCAGGTTGATTAACTCCGACTATAGATTTCGAAAATTGAAAATTTGCCTTTGCAATGTGAAGTCTTCTTCCGACTGACATCGGTAAGCAAGCCGCTAACCTGCGGGAGCCATAGAAGCGGGCACCCCAACATCATCTCGCGCGAGCCCGCGCTGCATCACGGCTGGCGCGGCGTTTTGGCTTCCGGGGCAACCCGCCTGCGCCGAAACCGCAAAGCTGAGTCCATATGACATGACGCCCAAGGCAGGAACGTCGTTCCAGGGAGTCGGTGCGGATTGGCTCGCGCGACCCCTTTGTGGGTGTAGGTAAACCGGAGCCTTTGAGGCATGCGCTCGCCGGCTTTTGGTCGCGCCGAATCACCGAAGAGCACCGCTTGGTGTACCGGGTTGAGGGTGAGTCGCTAGAGATCGCGCAGCTGAGATTCCACTACTGATTTCACGGGCGGCCAGCGTTCGACCTGATCCGCCAGCACGGGCGAGCGCGGTTGGCACTGTCTGGGATGTCGCTGTCCCGATGCTGTCCCGCGCTCAAGCGCCCGCAGGCAACTGCAACGCAACCCCGAGCTTGAGCAAACGCTTGCGCATCACCAGCACCGCTTGGCCGCATGGTTCAAAGGCTGACCGCTTCCCATCGCCTCTCACAGCAAAGGCACCTGCACCTCATCCACCGCCACTGCCTTGCGCCGTCCTTCAGCACGCACCTTGCCCTCGGGCGCCGGCTGCAGCGCAAAGCTGGCAGCGCTAGAGCGTTCCCAGTGTTCGCGCCAGACGCCGGTGAGTTTGGTGCTGCTGCCCAGCAAGGTGCCGGGTTCGAGCTGGGGGATGAGCTGGCTCAGGGGCCGCACCTCGGTGTCGCTGATGCGGCGCATGATGTGCTCGGCGCTGATCTGGCGCGGGTGGGCCAGGCCGGCGGCTTGCACCAGTTCTTGCAGGGCGTGCAGGGTGCTGTGGTGGAAGTGGTGCACCCGCTGGGATTTGTTGGCCGGCACCAGGGCGCGTTGGCGCAGGGGGTCTTGGGTGGTCACGCCGGTGGGGCAGTGGCCGGTGTGACAGGTTTGCGCCTGGACGCAGCCCAGCGCCATCATGAAGCCGCGCGCCGCATTGCACCAGTCGGCGCCCAGGGCCATCAGGCGGGCGATGTCGAAGGCGCTGGTGACCTTGCCGGCCGCGCCCACGCGAATGTGTTCGCGCAGGCCCACGCCCACCAGGGTGTTGTGCACCAGCAGCAGGCCTTCTTGCACCGGGGTGCCGACATGGTCGGTGAATTCCACCGGCGCCGCGCCGGTGCCGCCCTCAGCGCCGTCGACCACAATGAAGTCGGGCGTGATGCCGGTCTCCAGCATGGCGCGAACAATGGCAAACCATTCCCAGGCATGGCCTATGCATAGCTTGAAGCCGGTGGGCTTGCCGCCGGAGAGTTCGCGCAGGCGGGCGATGAAGTGCATCATCTCCAGCGGTGTGGAGAACGCGCTGTGCGCCGCCGGCGAAACGCAGGTCACGCCCACCGGCACGCCGCGCGCCTCTGCGATTTCAGGCGTGACCTTGGCGCCGGGCAGCACGCCGCCATGGCCGGGCTTGGCGCCCTGGCTGATCTTGATCTCGATCATCTTCACCTGGGGGTCGCGCGCGTTTTCCTCAAAGCCCTCGGCGCTAAAGCTGCCGTCCGGATGGCGGCAGCCGAAATAGCCTGAGCCGATCTCCCAGATCAGGTCGCCGCCATGCACCCGGTGGTGGCGCGAGATCGAGCCTTCGCCGGTATCGTGGGCAAAGCCGCCCAGCCTCGCGCCCTGGTTGAGCGCCAGGATGGCGTTGGCCGACAGCGAGCCAAAGCTCATGGCCGAGATGTTGAACACACTGGCTTGGTAGGGCTGGGTGCAGGGCGAGCGCGATGCCGACGGCTTGCCCGGCTCGCCGCCGATCCAGACCCGAAAGTTGGCATCGGCCAGGTGGCTGGGCTGCATGGAATGGTTGATCCATTCGTAGCCGGCCAGGCCCACATCGAGCTGGGTGCCAAAGGGCCGGTTATCGGGTGCGCCTTTGGCGCGCTGGTAGACCAGCGAGCGCTGGGCGCGCGAGAAGGGTGCTGCCTCGCGGTCGCTCTCGATGAAGTACTGCCGGATTTCGGGCCGGATGAATTCGAGCAGAAAGCGCAGATGGCCAATCACCGGGTAATTGCGGGTGATCGCATGCTGGGCCTGGCGTAGATCGAGCACGCCGCGCGCGGTCAGCAGGCCCGAGATCAGCAGCAGCCAGCCGCCTTGCTGAAACAGCAGCACACTGAACAGGCTGGCGCCGGCAACGATGGCGCACAAGGCCAGAGCCCAGAAACGCACGGGAAGCACGGCATCGAGTCGATCTAGCATGGCGGGCCCTTCCTGAGGTCCAAACCATTCTGCAACACAAAAATTAACATTGCCAGGGGGCAAGCCCTGGCGGCATCACGGCTTTGGACGGCGCTTAGCCCGCTGCAGCCCGCTGCAGCCCGCTCGGGCGGCCGGTGAGTTGCAGAAAATCGCGGCTTCTTCAGCCGTGGGGCGCGGTCTTGACGAAGCCGCCGCCCTGATGAATCACCGCCGGGTCGCTCAGGTCCAGCACCGGCTGCCCGGCCTCGACCGCCGCCCGGAAGGGCTCGGAGGAATCCTGGGGCCGAAAGCCGATGTGCCTGGCCAGCCGGTTGTCGTACCAGCTGCTGCGGTTGTCGGAGGTGCCGTAGATGATGCTGTGGCCCACCACCGGCGCGGTCAAGGCGGCCAGCACCAGGCGCTCGAGGTCGTCATAGCTCAGCCAGGTCGAGAGCATGCGCCTGTCCTTGGGCTCGGGGAATGAAGAGCCTATGCGCACGCTGACCGTCTCGATGCCCCAGCGGTCCCAATAGAGCTGGGCCACGTCCTCACCGAAGGCCTTGGACAGGCCGTAAAAGCCGTCGGGCTTGGGCGGCGAGAGGGCGTCGACCACCTGGTCCTGCCGATAAAAGCCCATCACATGGTTGGAGCTGGCAAACACGATGCGCTTGACCTTGTGCAGGCGCGCCGCCTCGTAGAGGTTGACCATGCCCATGATGTTGGCCGCCAGAATCGGCGCCCAGGGCTGCTCGGTCGAGACGCCGCCCAGGTGCACGATGGCCTGCACGCCGTCGACCAG
>JBAXEN010000235.1:0-6850 GCA_037140415.1 Betaproteobacteria bacterium
TCACCCGCCAGGCGGCTGACGGCACCTTGGTGGACTACGCCGCGCAAAGCCTGGCAGTGCAAACCGGCACTCTGGCCAGCCCCAGCACCATGACGCTGGACCTGGCGGGCAGCCTGGGGGAAGTCACCCGAGCCAGCGGCATTCTGACCATCGACGCCTTCGGCTTTTTTGGCGTCAAAGGCAATTTGGCCTTTGAAAAGAGCAGCCACAGCATTGTTTTGGGCGATGCGCAACTGGCGGGCGACGGCAGCGTTTTGCATCCGGCCAGCCAGGTGCAGGTGGACCTGCTCACCTTGGGCGGCTCTGGCCTGGGGGCCTATGCGGGATTGAATGGCGGCTTCAATGCCGATGGCAGCCTCAAGAGCAGCCTGACCGGCTTGAGTTTGTCCGGGGTGGAGTTTGGCCTGGCGATGGCCGGCGAGAAACTCAGCGGGCTTGAAGCGGCTGGCACCCGGGCGCGCACTTGGACCACGCTCCAAGCCAACGCGACCAGCGCGGCCTTTGTCGGCGTGGCGGGCCTGACGGTCAGCGCCGACACGCTGCAGGTTCAGATCAATCGCCAAGCGGCAGACGGCAGCTTGGCGGACTACATGGCGCAGGGCCTGGACATCAATACAGGCACCACGGTCGCGCCCAGCAGCCTGACCCTGAACCTCGACGCGGGCGAGGGCCAACTGCTCAGGGCCACTGGCCAGCTGACGCTGGACGTGTTCGGCTTTGTGCAGACTTCGGGTGACTTTGGCATTGAGAAAAAGAGCGGCAGCGTCACGCTGGCCGATGTGGCAGCGACGAGCAGCATCAACGAGTCCAGCACCCCGGTGGCCGTGGACATGCTGCTCATAGGCGCCAGTGGGCTGCAGGCCTTTGCGGGCGTCAACGGCGGGCAGGCCAACGCGATCGGTCTGAGCATGAGCGAGGTCAATCTGGCCTTGGCCGTCATGGGCGAGTCGCTCAGTGCCGCCGATCTGACCGCGGGCAAGGTGGCGCGCCGATGGACCAGCCTGCAAGCTGAAGTGGGCAGCGCGGGCTTTGTGGGGGTGGACGGGCTGACCATGGAGATCAGCGGTTTGAGCCTGCAAGTCAACCGAGGGTCTGACGGCTCGGTGGTGGACTACTCGGCGGGCAAGACCGCTCTGACAGTGCTGACTGGCCCGGCCACCGACCTGAGGCTGAGCCTGGACGGCTCGCGCGGCGAACTCCTGCGCGCCGATGGCCATCTGCGCGTGGACCTCTTTGGCTTTGTGCAGCTCGAGGGCGACCTGGTCATTGACAAAGCCAGCGCTCCCCTTGATCTGACCCTTTCAGACGCGAGCACCGCCCAGGCTACGGCCTTGCGCATAGGCGGCAGCGGGCTCAGTGCCTTTGCCGGACTCAATGGCGGCACGGGCAGCGCCATCGGCCTGCAGCTCAGTGGTGTCGAATTTGGCTTGGCTCTGCTGGGCGAAGCCTTGCCCGCCGCCAGCACCACGGCGCCGCGCAGCTGGACCAGCTTGCGGGCCACAGCCGACGCCGCCGCCTTTGTGGGCGTGGACGGCCTGACGGTCTCTGGCGATACCCTCACGGTGGAAATCAACCAGGCAGGCACGCCATCGGGCGCGGTGGTGGACTACAGCTTTGTCAAGGACGCGAACGGGCAAAACACCAGCGTGCGCAAGACCGCGCTGTCGGTGGCCAGCAGCGCCAGCCGCCTGGTGGAGCTGACCATGGACGGTGCACAGGGCGAGTTGCTGCGCGCATCCGGTCAGCTGAATGTGGATGTCTTTGGCTTCTTCCAGGCCAGCGGCGCCTTTGCCATTGAAAAACGCACTGAGGTCTTCTACCTCAATGACGGCAACTACTCGGACGACGTGCTGCTGGCCCGGGCCCCCACCGCCATTGATACCGACCTGCTCACCTTGGGTGGCAGCGGGATTGACGCCTTTGCCGGCATCCAGGGCGGCACCGCCAACGCTCTCGGCTTGCAGCTCCAGGACGTGGACTTCGGCCTGGCCCTGGCCACTGAACGCCTGCCCAACCAGACGGCCGGTCGCAGCTTCACCACGCTCAAGGCCACGGCGGGCTCTGTGAGCTTTGTCGGCGTGGACAACTTTGAACTCAACGCCACCGGGCTGAGCGTGGAGATCAACCGCGGCGTGGCCGGCACAGGCGGCGCGGCCGATGTGGTGATTGACCACGGCGTGCGTCAACTGGATGTGCTCACCGGCCCGGGTAGCAGCCTGGCATTGGACAGCGACGGCAGCTTGGGCGAGCTCACCCGCGCCAGCGGCAACCTGAGCATCAACGCCTTCAATTTTGTGACTTTGCAAGGCTTTTTGTCGCTGGAGAAATCGAGCCAAAGTGTCACCTTGGCCGGCGGCGAAGTGGTTCAGGTCGATGCCCTTACGGTGGGCGGCGGGGATATGTCGGCCTTTGTCGGCATCAATGGCGGCAGCCCGGACCGCATTGGTCTGCAGCTGGCCGATGCTGACTTTGCCCTGGCGCTGCTCAGCAGCAAGGCCGACGCCAGCCGCACCTGGACCAGCTTGCAGGCCAGTGCTAATTCCATGGCCTTCATGGGCATCGACGGCCTGACCCTGGAAGGCACGGCCCTGCAGGTCAGCATCAACCAGGCTGGCAAGCTCAATGACAAGGTGGTCGACTACGCCTTGAAAGCCGGCAGCCTGACCGCGCGCCAGACCAGCCTGACCGTGGCCACCGGCAGCGAAGGGCAGACCTTGACGCTGTCCATGGCCGGCGCCGAGGGAGAGGTGATCAAGGCCGCCGGCAACCTCGACATCAACCTGTTTGGCTTTTTCAGTGTGGAAGGTGGCTTTGCCATCGAGCAACGCAGCCAGGCGGTGACTCTGTCGGATGGCTCGGTCATTGAGGAGGCCCAACTCGTCACGATAGGCGGCAACAACGTGTCGGCCTTTGCCGGCATCCATGCCGCAACCGACGATGAGATCGGTCTGTCCCTGGGCGGCTTGAACTTTGGCCTGGCGCTGATCAGTGACCCAGACGACACCACACGCCACTTCACCAGTCTGCAAGCCACGGCCGTCAGTGGCGGTTTCGTCGGCCTGCAAGACCTCACCGTGCGGGCCAGCAACATGCTGGTCCATGTCAACAAAGGCCTGACGCTGGCACCGCAGGCCGAGCAAATCATCAAGGTCAACACTGAGCTCAAGCTCGATGTGCCGCTGGACCTGGTGGGCACTCTCACCCTGACCCGGGGGGGTGGCGCAGTACAGATCACCATCGACGACAGCACCACCACCGCCAAGCTGCTGGCTTCGCTCAAGGCAGCCTTCGAGCAACTGCCCGGCGTGGGCGTGGGCAATGTCTTGGTCACGGGCGACCGCTACAGTGGTTTTGTGATCGAGTTTGTTGCAGCGCTGGCGGGCGTGGCGGTCACCGACATCACGGTCACGGCCCAGGCTGCACCGGTGTCCACCACCGTGAGCACCTTGGAGGCGGCCCAGGCCGGCAGTGCTGAAATCAAGCAACTCACGCTGCGCGCCCTACGGCAAGAGCCCGCGCCCGTCAGCGTGAACATCAGCACCCCGCAAGCGGGCCAGGCCGGGCTGACCGAGATCAACGACATCGTCTTCACCGCCCCCACGGTGCCTGGCAGCTACGACGTTTTCTTCATGACCGAGGGCGTGGTCCAGCTCGACACCGCCGCCGTGCCAGGGCTCGGCGAACTCCAGCGCCTGAGCCTGGTGGGTGACACCACCCCCGGGCCCGTGCCGGCCACCGCCGAGGTCAGCCAGGTGCAGGCCGGCGGGGCAGGGGCGTCGGCCGCCTACAGCATCATCTTCAAGGCAGAAAAGGTCATCCAGGAGTATGAGCTGTTCTTGATGGACAGCCCGGCCCAGAAGGTGCGCGCGGTCTACCGAGGCGACAGCGCGGTGGCCGCCACCATCGCCGAGATGCGCACAGCCTATGCCACGCTCTACAAAGGGCTGACCGGTGGCGTGGTCAATGTGGCCAACGTCCAGGTGAGCCTGGACAGCAGCTATACCGGCAAGGGCGACCGGTATGAGGTGCACTTGGTGGGCGAACTGGCCGGACGGGCCTTGCCGGCCGCGGGATTTTCGTTTCATCTGGGCAGCAAAGCCTCGTCCAGCACCGGCTACGTATTCAAACAGCTCAGCACGGGGTCGGCCCTGCCCGAGGTCCAAAAAGTGGACGTCACGGCCAGCGGCGCCGGCAGCTTCACCCTGAGCCTGGCCCATGGCGGCAAGAGCTACACCACCACCGCCCTGAAATTCGGCGCCAGTGCCGCCGCGGTGCGTTATGCGCTCAATGCGGCTTTGGGCAGTGACGGCAGCGTTGAGGTGGCCAGCACCGTGCCGGGCAGCTACCAAATCACCTTTGGAGGCGCCCTGGTCGGCGTTAACCTGGCCCCGCTGACGGCTCAGCTGAGCACCACGCAGACCCAGCCTACGGGCAGTTTCAAGCTCGGTTTCGCGGGTCAGACCACGCGCAGCATCAGCTACTCCACCGACGGAGCCAGCCTGGCCGCACGGGTGCAGGCCGAGTTGGCCCGCCTGTCCAATATAGGCGCAGGCAATGTGCAGGTGGCCTATAACGCAGCCCAATCCAACAGCGGCCAGATCGGGCTGGACATCCGCTTTGTGGGACAGCTGGCCCAGGCCAACGTGGCCGAGATCAGCCTGGCCGAATCCAGCCTGAGCCAGGCCTCGGCCAGCGTGCGTACCGTCACAGGCGGAGTGGCTCAGGTCAGCCAAGCGCAGCGCGTGAGCCTGGGCTCAGAGGCCTTGCGCCTGGGCTACCAGCTCAGCCTGAGCCACCAGGGGCAGACCTACACCACGGCCAAGATCGCCGGCGACGCCACTCAGGCGCAGATCCAGGCCGAACTCCAACGCGCTTTTGCCATTTCCGGCGCGCAGTTCAGCGTGCAGGTCCTGGCCAGCAACCGCTTCACGGTCACCGTGGGCGGCAGCTTGGCCGGACAGTCGCTCAACTTGCTGGCCTTGCAGATTGAAGGGCAAACCGCGCCTGCCCAAAAAGGCAGCGGCAGCTATGTCTCGAGCAACGTGGCCAACAGCGTGGCGCTCAACATCAGCGCTCTGCGGCAAGCCTACGCCGACCTGCTGCAGACCAGCACCGCCAACATCAGCGTGGTCCACGACGCCAGCTACAGCAGTGGCCAGCGCTATGTCGTGAGCTTTGTGGGTGCCCTGGACAAGACCGACATTGCCGGCAAGGCCATCACCTTCTCCAGCACAGCGTTTAAATACTCGCTGGTGCAAAACGGCGCCGCCCCGGTGCTCGAGGTCCAGCGCATCGCCATCGATCGCGCTGCCAGCACCTCCGGGCAGTTTGCCCTGAGCCTGACGCACGCAGGTAAAACCTACATCAGCGCTGGCATTGCGCTGGGCGCCACGCCGGCCGCCGTGCAAGCGGCCCTGCGCGCCGCATCCACCGGCACCGGCTTGGCGCTGTCGAGTCTGGGCACGGTCGCCGTCACCGCCGACGGCACCGACGCCTACCTTGTCAGTTTTGACGGCACTCTGGCCGGCACAGACCTGCCCCAGATGCAGGTCGCTGCGCTCAATGTCGATTCGCAACTGCCCAGCGGCAGTTTTCGCATCTCCCTGGGCGACGAGTTCAGCGCGCCCATTGTTTACACGACCGACAAGGCCCTGCTGGCCACACGCGTGCAGGCGGCCCTGCAAGCCATGTCCGCCATCGGCGCAGGCAATGTGCTTGTCACGGTGGATGGTGCCGCCAGCGTGGGGCGACAGACTGGCCTGGTGCTGAGCTTCCAGGGCGCATTGGCCAAGGTCGATGTGGCCGACATCACCAGCCACTTTGCCGAGCTGAGCCTGGCCGTCGTCCAGCCCTCCAACATCACCCAGGGCGTGAGCGCCCGCGGTGAGGTGCAGCGGATCGCTGTCAACACCATCGCCCGCGACTTTGGCTACACCTTGTCGCTCACGCACGGCGGCCAAACCGTCAGCACCGCTGAAATCCGCGCCGGCATGGATCGGGCCGCAGTACAGGCCCTCCTGGACACGGCCATGGCTGGCATCGCAGGCGCCAGCGCCTCTGTGACCTTCTTCAGCGATGCGGCCCTTGAACTGCGCTTTGGTGGCAGCTTGCTGGGCCAGGACCTGGCCAGCGTGCAGGTCACGCCAGTGGCGCGCAGTTTCAGCCCCAGTTTGACGCTGGCGCAAACCGGCTCCACCGTGGTCATCGCCGCCCAGCCCCAGCGTTTGCTGGTGGTCGACTACGCAGCCGGCAAGACGGCGCTCTCGGTGACCACCAGCGCCTCCACCAGCCTCACGCTCACCATGGACGGCGCCAAGGGCGAACTGCTCAAGGTCTCGGGCCAGATCGACATCAACGTTGACGGCTTCGTGCAGGTCCAAGGCGAGCTGGCCTTTGAAAAGAGCACCCAGACCATCACTTTGGCCTCTAATGAGTCCCTGGTCGTGGACAAGCTCACCGTGGGTGGCCGTGGGCTGTCGGCCTTTGCTGGACTCAACGGCGCCAGCTCAGATCGCCTGGGTCTGGCACTTGCAGATGTCAGCTTTGGCATGGCCATTCTGAGCGAAACGCCCGATGCCGACCCTCTGACCGTTGCGCGCAGCTGGACCAGCTTGCAGGCCACGGCCGGCAGCGTGGCCTTTGTGGGTTTGGGCAGTGACCTGACGATGCAGGCCTCCAACCTTGTCGTAGGCATCAACCAGGCCAGCAGGGCAGGTGATGCGGTGGTGGACTACGGCGCGGGCAAGACCGCGCTGAGGGTAGCCACAGGCACAAACTCCGATTTGGCGCTGACGCTGGACGGCGCCAAGGGCGAGTACATGCAGGCCAGCGGCACGCTGGAAGTCAACGC
>JBAXEN010000236.1:0-6845 GCA_037140415.1 Betaproteobacteria bacterium
ATGATGGGCTCGTTCTCATAGACGTCGACCGCAGCAAAGCCGGGCCGGCCAGCCAGCAGGGCCTGCTCGAGCGCGTCAGACTCCACCAGCTCGGCCCGCGCGGTGTTGACGAACAGGGCTGAAGGCTTCATCAGGTCCAGGTCAGCCCGGGTCACCGCCCGCGCTGAGCGGTCCGAATAGCGCAGGTGAATGCTCAGCACATCGGCGCGGGCAAACAGGTCTTGTTTGCTCAGCGCCATCTCGTAGCCCTGCTCCCGGGCACGTTGCGCCGAGCCTTCGCCGCCCCAGACCAGGATCTTCATGCCCAGGGCCGCGCAGGCGCGCGCGACGCGGGTGCCGATCACGCCCAAGCCATAGATGCCCAGGGTGGAGCCGTCGAGCCGACTGGAAAAAGTCGCGGGCCACTGACCGGCCCGCATGCGATTGGATTCGAACACCACATGACGGCGCGAGGCCAGGATGAGCGCGACGGTCAGCTCGGCCGGCGCGATCGGCGAGGCAAACACACCATGCGTGACCGCCACCCCATGCCGGGTGCAGGCCGCGTAGTCTATGTAGCGGCTGTGGCGGCCGACCAGCGCCACTTGTTTGAGGCGGGGCAGCGCCGCCAGCAGCTCGGCGTCCACATAGGCGCGCTCGCGCACCACCACCAACACATCGGCATCGCGCAGCCGCTCGACATAGGCCGCCCGGTCCTCTGGCGGTGTCTGGTGGATGGTGACCGAGTGGCCTTCGAGCAGAGAAAAGCAGTCGAGCTTGCGCACGCAGTTCTGGTAGTCGTCGGCAATCACGATATTCATGGGGCTTTCCTTCTCGTCTTTCTTGTGTCTCAAGTGCCCCAGGCCTGGGCTGGGGCTGCGGCCGGCTCGCCCAGCGCGGCAGATCGGCCGGCGTGATCGGGCTCGGGCCCCAGGGTGTAGCGCACGCTGAACTTGCCGGCATAGTAGGTGCGGCCGTGCAGCAGGGCGCGGCCCTTGGTGTCAAAAATGGTGTGCTCGCGCACCAGCAGGGCTGCGCCCTTGGCCGCGCCGAGAATGCGCGCCTGCTCGGCGCTGGCCACGCTGGCGCTGACCGCGTTTTCCACCCGCCCAATCTGCAGGCCCAAGCCTTCACGCAAAACCTGTTGCACGCTGCGCTGCTGCAGCCAGCCCACATCGATGCCGCGCGCCAACGATTCGGGCATATGCCGGACCTCGAGTGCCACCTTGCGCCCACCGACAAAGCGCAAGCGCTCCAGCCGCCAGAGCGTGGCCGCCTGCAGGCCCAGCGCCTGGCTCAGCTCGGGCGTGGTCGACTGCGACTCAAAGGCCAGCAATTCGTATTGCAGCGATTCGCCGGCAGCGATCATGTGGTCTTCAAAGGACTCGAGCAAATTGGTGTCCACCCGGTCGTCGATGCGCGGGCTGCTCACAAAAGTACCGCTGCCCGCGCGCCGGGCGATCAGACCCTCAAACACCAGCTGCTGCAGGGCCCGAGCCACCGTGGCGCGGGTGGTGCCAAAGCGCTCGGCCAGCTCCGGCTCTGAGGGCAGCTTGTCGCCCGCGCGGAAACGCCCCTGCTCGATGGCCAGCCGCACAAATTGCTGGATCTGCAGATAGAGCGGCGCGGGATGGTTCATGGCAGCAGCCTGGGCCCGGTCTTCAGGGGATGTACTTTTTTTCCAGGGCGTCGAAGAAGGGCTTGTTGACCATGCGCTGACGCTCCTTGAAGGGCACCACCACAGTGGGGTCTTCGTCAAGCCGGCCGTGGGCCTTGAGGTGCGAGAGCGACTTTTGCATGCCCAGGGCCGCGCCTTGCAGGGCCGCGTTGGCGTAGAGCACGATGCCAAAGCCCAGCTGGGCCAGCTCGGCCTGATCCAGCGCCGGCGTCTTGCCGCCGATGACGATGTTCATCAGCTGTGGCTTGTCCAGCAGCTGGGGCAGGCGGCGCACCTCGTCGGCGCTTTCGGTGGCCTCGACAAACAAGATGTCGGCACCGGCCTCGGCAAAGCGCTGGGCTCTTTCGATGGCCGCATCAAAGCCCTGGGTAGCGCGGGCGTCGGTGCGGGCGATGATCTGGAAGTTGGCGTCGATGCGGGCATCAACCGCGGCCTTGATTTTGGAGACCATGTCTTCGGTCGGCGCCACGTCCTTGCCGGCAAAGTGTCCGCAGCGCTTGGGAAAGGTCTGGTCTTCAATCTGCACCGCATCGGCACCGGCGCGCTCGAGCGCGCGCATGGTCTGGCGCACATTGAGCGCATTGCCAAAGCCGGTGTCGATGTCGACGATCAGCGGCAGCTCCACCGCATCGCGGATGGCGGCGGTGTGCTCGACCACATCGCGCAGGCTGATGAAGGCCAGGTCGGGCAGGCCGTAGTACATGTTCGTCAGGCCGGCGCCGCTGAGGTAGACCGCCTCAAAGCCGAGGTCGGCGATGGTGCGCGCGCTCATCGCATTGAAGGCGCCAGGCACCAGCAGGCCTCGGCGTTGGTTGACGAGTTCGCGCAGGACTTGTTTCGAATTCATGGTTGATTGGGTTCACAAGGGTTGGGGTTGATCTCAAGCCGGCAGCCAGTAGCTGGCCGGCACAAACACCTGGCCGTCCATCAGCCGGCGGGCGCTGCGGCTGACCACCGCCTTGGCCACCTGCCACTGCTGGCCGTCAAATTGCGCCTGCGCGCCGACAGTGAGCACGCCCGAGGGGTGGCCAATGCGCAATTGCTCAGGCGCAAAGGGCTGCGGTGGGTTGCGCGCCGCTTCTATGGTTTTGCGCACCAAGGTGCCCGGCAAGGCGGCGGCCACCGCCAGCGCGATCGCGCCAGTGCCGGTCAGGGCGTGGTGCATCGGGCCCATGGACAGGATGCGCACCATCAGATCGATATCGCCGGCAGCCACCGCCTTGCCGGCCGAACTGCTATAGCTGGCCGGCGCCGACACAAAAGCCAGCTTGGGCGTGGCCGGCCGCAGGCGGGTGGCTTCTTCGATGCTGGCCGCCAGCCCCATGGCCACTGCGCCGCAGGCGCGGATGGCCTCGCAGCGCGCGAGCAGCTGGGCATCGCGGTTGAAGTCGGCCGGCATCTCGCTGCCCTGCAGGCCCAGGCTGGCGGCCTGGATCACCACCGTCGGGTTGCCGGCGGTGATCAGGGTGGCGGGCACATCGCCCTGGCCCGGTACCTGCAACACATCGACCTCGCGGCCGGTGGGCAGGAGCGCCATATCGTCGCCGCCGGCCGGATCCATGAAGTCGATCGGGATTTCAGCAGCGGGAAAGGTCACACCGTCGAGCTCAAAGTCGCCGTCTTCGAGCACCAGACCGCCGCGCACTGGCACATGGCAGACGATGCGCTTGCCGATGTTGGCCTGCCAGATCCGCACCGGCTGCACGCCCTGGCCGCGCACCGGCAGCAGGCCGCGGTGGATCGCAAACGGTCCGACCGCCGCCGTGAGGTTGCCGCAGTTGCCCGACCAGTCGATCACCGGCTCGCCGATGGCGACCTGGCCGAACAGGTAGTCCACATCGCAATCGGGCCGGCTTGAGCGGGCAATCAGCACCACCTTGCTGGTGCTGGAGCTGGCCCCGCCCATGCCGTCGATCTGCTTGCCATAGGCGTCGGGGCTACCGATCACCCGCAGCAGCAGGCGGTCGCGCAGGGCAGGGTCGGCGGGCAGGTCATCGGCCAGGAAGAAAACCCCCTTGCTGGTGCCGCCGCGCATATAGCAGGCGGCGATGCCGCGCTGCAACCCTCGGTTGTCCATCGGTGCTGCTCGGTTCATCCGGTGTAGCCGATGTCTTTGATGATCTGGCGGTATTTTTCGCTCTGCGACTTGATGTAGGCGGCAAACTGCTCGGGCGTGTTGCGGATCACATCCGACTGCTCGCGCTGGATGCGAGTTTGGAAGTCGGCTCGCGCATAAGCCTGGTTGGCTTCGGCATTGAGCAGACGCACGATCTCCGGCGGGGTTTTGGTGGCGGCAAACAGCCCGCCCCAGAGGGTGAAGTCAAAGCCAGGAATCAGGGTTTCAGCCACGGTAGGCGTGTCGGGGAACAGGCTCGAGCGCTGCGCCGAGGACAGGGCCAGCAGGCGCACTGCGCCCGACTTGATGTGCTGCGCGACCGGGGTCAGGCCGGAGAAATAGCAGTCCACATGGCCGCCGATCACGTCGACCAGGGCCGGCGCCGCGCCCTTGTAGGGCACATGGGTCATCGGTGCCTTGCCCTTGAGGGCCAGCGCCTCGCCGGCCAGGTGACCCGGGCTGCCGCCGCCGGCGGAGGCAAAGGTCACCTTCTTGGGCTGGCGGCGTGCGTCTTCCACCAGGTCGGCCAAGCTCTTGTAGGCCGACTTGGCCGGCACCACCAGGCCCAGCGGAATGTTGAAGACCTGCACCACCGGCACGAAGTCGGCGTCGGGGTCAAAGCCCAGGTCCTTGGTCAGGATCTTGTTGACCACCATCTCGGCCGGGTTGCCAAACAACAAGGTGTAGCCGTCGGCCGGCGCGCGGGCTACGTTCTGCACCGCGATATTGCCGCTGGCCCCGGGCCGGTTCTCCACGATGAAGGACTGCTTGAGGCTGTTACCCAGGTATTCGCAGATCAGCCGCGCCATGATGTCGGCGCTGCCGCCGGGCGCATAGCCGAGCTGGATTTTCACCACCCGATTGGGATAGGGGCCGGATTGGGCCCAGGCACCGGGCAGCAGGGCCGCCGCGCCCAGGCCGGCGATGCGTGCTGCCAGGCGGCGGCGGGCCGGCGATGGGATGCGAGGAGGCTGTGTCATGGCGGTGGTCCTTGGTTCAAAAAAGGGGTGGGCGGCTCAGGCCGGTGGGCCTGCCCGTGGCACGGTCAGATCAAACAGAGGCGCCGCCGACGGGCCGGCGCCGAAGGCGCGCAGATAGCGCAGCGACTCGGCCGCGCGGCCGGTGACCGGCTCGACCAGGGCCATGAACTTGGTCTCCAGCTCGGGCCAGCCCAGGGGATTGCCGATGCTGCCGAAAGCGTGCTCGACCCACTCGGTGAGGTGACTGCCATCTTCCAATTCAAGGTGCAGGCGCGCGGCGGTGCGGCTGACCGTCTCGTCGGCCACAGATTCGAGCCGATCGGCCAGCTCTTGCAACTCGGGCTCTTGCAGGCGCGCGGGCAAAAAGTCTTGCACCGTCACCGCATGACCCTGCAAGCCCAGGGCCACGCAATAGCCCATGGAAAACCGACCCTCGGTGGGCGTGCTGGCTTTGCGGATGTTGGCGATCTTGATGGCCAGCGGATTGACCTCGGCCCGCATGCGGGCAATCGCCCGACCGGCCACCTTGGCGCGCGCCTGCCGAGCCGCGTCGATCGCGCCATGGGTGAGTTGGCAGGCGGCGTAAGGCTTGAAGCTGTTGCGGCAGATTTCCCAGACCGCATCAAAGGGCGCCATGTGCAGCACCAGCTCGGGGTCTTGCAAGAGCGTGCGCAGCAATGGGCTGTGGACGTCGAGCACGCCGGTGGCGCCTTCAAAGCCGGCTTGCGCCAACTCGGCGGCCAAAATGCCGTCCATCGCGGTCTTGCCCGCATGCAGCGGTTTGGCCATGGTGCCAAACGAAGCGGTCAGGCCGCTGGCCTGGGTGGCGGCCAGGCCGAGCGCGTGGGCGGTTTGCGCCTCGTCCAGGTCGAGCAGCACCGCCACGCCCGCCGCCACCGCCAGCCGTCCCAAGGTGGAAGTGGAGTGCCAGCCGCTGTTGTTCAGCCGTATGCCCACGCCCTGATCGCCGATGCGCGCGGCCACCTCAAAGCCGGTCACGAAGGCGCGCAGCAGCAGCGCCTCCTCGCAGCCCTGGGCCGAGCCGACGGCCAGCAGCGCCGCCCACAGCGGGCCGCTGACATGGATCACCGAGGGAATATGGGTGTCGTCATAGTCCAGGCAGTGCGACAGGCTGCCGTTGATCAGGGCGGTCACCGCTGCGCTGCTCTGGCCGCCCCAGAGCATCCGTGCCTGACCTTGGCTGCGCCAAGCGCGCAGCACCTGGTGCAGGCGGGCCGCCTCGGGGGCGTCATAAGCACCCACACACACGGCCGTCCAGTCAAGCAGGCATTTGCGGGCCTCGTCCAGCACATCGGCTGGGAAGGTGCGCTGGCGGGTGCCGGCGATGTAGCGGCAGACTTCAAGGGTTTGGCTGGACTCAGACATGGGCGGCCTGACTGCTGTGGATCAGCTTGCGCAGCACAAAGGGAAGGATGCCGCCATGCTGCAGGTAGCGCTCTTCGATCGGCGTGTCGACCCGGGCCAGCAGCGTGACCGATAGCTGGCTGCCATCGGCGCGCGTGATGCGCAGCTCGATGGTCTGCTGCGCCCGCACGCCGTTTTCCAGGCCCACGATGTCAAAGGTTTCGCTGCCATCGAGCTGCAGCGACTGCAAGCTGTCCTGGCCCTGAAACTGACACGGCAAGATGCCCATGCCGATCAGGTTGCTGCGGTGGATGCGCTCGAAGCTGCGCGCGATCACCACCCGCACGCCCAGCAGCTTGGGGCCTTTGGCGGCCCAGTCGCGGCTCGAGCCGGTGCCATATTCCTCACCGGCAATCACGATGCTGGGCACGCCCTCGCTTTGATAGGCCATGGCGGCATCATGGATGCTCATGCGCTGGCCGCTGGGCTGGTGCAGCGTGACGCCGCCTTCGACACCGGGCAGCATCTGGTTTTTCAAACGGGTGCTGGCAAAGGTGCCGCGCATCATCACGCCATCATGCGCGCGGCGGGCGATGTAGCTGTTGAAGTCGCGCGGCTTGACGCCCAGCGTGGCCAGGAAGCGGCCCGCGTCGGAGTCGGCGCCGATCTCGCCGCCCGGGCTGATGTGGTCGGTGGTGACCGAGTCGCCCAAGAGGGCCAGGGCCCG
>JBAXEN010000237.1:0-6831 GCA_037140415.1 Betaproteobacteria bacterium
CGCTGCGCCGCAATCGCTGGGTCGAGCTGGCGCACCGCCCCGGCGGCGGCGTTGCGCGGGTTGACAAAGGTTTTTTCGTTTTTGGCGCCCAGGGCGATTTTTTCACGCTGGCGTTCGTTGAGGGCTTCGAAGTCATCGCGGCGCATGTAAACCTCACCGCGCACTTCGAGCACCGGCGGCGGCGTGGTCTGCAGTTTGAGCGGGATTTGACCGATGGTGCGGATGTTTTGCGTCACATCCTCGCCCAGCTCGCCGTCACCACGGGTGGCAGCCTGCACCAAGGTGCCGTGCTCATAGCGCAGGTTGATGGCCAGGCCATCGAACTTGAGCTCGGCCACATATTCCACCGGCGCGTCGCCCTCGGCCAGGCCCAGCTCGCGGCGGATGCGCGCGTCAAAGGCCTGGGCGCCGGTGGCCTCGGTGTCGGTCTCGGTGCGGATGCTGAGCATGGGCAGGGCATGGCGCACCGAGGCAAAGTGGTCGAGGGCCGCGCCGCCGACCCGACGGGTGGGCGAATCGGCGCTGGCGAGCTCGGGATGCGCCGCTTCCAGCGCCTGCAACTCTTGGAACAGCTTGTCGTACTCGGCGTCCGGAATCTCCGGCGCGTCGAGCACGTAGTAGCGGTGGGCGTGGTGGTGCAGTTGCTCGCACAGCCAGCGCCCGCGCTCGGCAGGTGCGGCCGATATCGGCAGTTCTTCACTCATGGCCTGCTCGTGTTCAAAAATGCCGGACACAAGCCGGCCTCACTCAGGAAAACAATCGGCGGCACAGGGCCGAGCCGGCCGGCAGATCGCGCGCCTGCAACGTGTTGTAGAGTTTTTGCAGGTCGGCATGGATGGTTTCCATGGTGTCGGCACGGATGGCATTGCCGTTGTCGTCGGTGATCGCCCCCTCCATGCTGGTAGCCAGGCTCAGCGCGGCCTCACACATGCGCTCAAACGGCTTGTCCTCACGGTCGACCTGGGGCACATCCAGGGACAGCGTGATTTCACGCAGTGCGGTCTTATCGGGTTCATCGGCCAAGGCGGCCTGAGGATCGAAAGACAGCCCGAGGATGGGTGGCTGCCCATCGACCGCGCCGGGCAAGACCATGCGCCCGGGAATCACACCCGCCACAAAACCCAAGCGCGCTGCATGCTGCTGCACATAACCGGGGCTCCAGGCGGCGTTGCGCGCGCGCAGGGTAAAGCTCAGTTGCGCATCATGCTCACCAGCAAACTGGTCCAGTTCACGGGCCCGCGCCACTTCTTCGAGCATCTCGGGAAACTGCGGTTCGCCCCCGACGGCGTCGGCGAAATGCCTGGCCTTGGTGACAAACTCGGAGTACTCGATCTGGTTCATGGCGCCAATGCGGTTCGCCAGTTGGATGCCCGCCTGAAAAGCGCTGTAGCGCTGGCCGGCCACCGGCGGCTCCCACAAACCGGTCTCGGCGCTCAGACCTTCGACCGCAAACGGCTTGGTGCCCACCCGCCGGGTCGGCGGCAATGCTGCCAAGGCGGCTTCGCCAGAGACCACTGTATCGATGGAGATGGGGGCGATGACATCGATCAGGCTGTCGAGTTCGGCCTCCCGCCGAGGCGCCGGAAGGGATCCGAACTCGTCAGGCGCAGGAGCCAATCCGTCCAGCACAGGCTCTCGACGCTCACCATCGGCCTGCGCATCAAGCGCAGGTTCAACAGGGCTGGCCGGCTGCAGCCCGGCCTCGGCCTGCTTGGGTCGGTTTTTACGAGAGGTCCAAGCGCCATGGGCCACCACGGCGGCCAGCACGACCGCGCCAAGCACGGCCAAAGCGAGATGCAGGTTGTTCATGTGAGAGTTGCTTCCGCCAGGTTGAGGGCCGATTCCATGTCCACCGCCACGATGCGTGAGACGCCCTGCTCCTGCATGGTCACACCGATGAGTTGCTGGGCCATCTCCATTGCGATCTTGTTGTGCGAGATGAACAGGAACTGGGTCTCGCTGGCCATGGCGCTGACCAGCTTGGCATACCGTTCGGTATTGGAATCGTCCAGCGGCGCGTCGACCTCGTCGAGCAGGCAAAACGGCGCCGGATTGAGCTGAAAGATGGCAAACACCAGTGCAATGGCGGTCAAGGCCTTCTCGCCGCCGGAGAGCAGGTGAATCGTCTGGTTCTTTTTCCCCGGTGGTTGCGCCATGACCTGCACACCGGCATCGAGGATCTCTCCTCCGGTCATGATCAGGCGCGCATTGCCACCGCCAAAGAGCTGCGGGAACATGCGACCAAAATGCCCATTGACCGTCTCGAAGGTACTCGACAGCAACTCGCGCGTCTCGATGTCGATCTTATGAATCGCATCTTCCAGCGTGGTCATGGCGTCGGTCAAATCGCGCATTTGTGCGTCGAGAAAACCCTTGCGCTCGCGCGCCGAGCTCAACTCGTCGAGCGCGGCCAGGTTGACCGCGCCCAGCGCCGTAATTTCGCGCTGCAGCCGGTCAATCTCGGTCTGCAGGCCGTGCAGCCGCACACCACCTTCCTCAATACTCGCTTGCAACGCCGCCAGATCGGCCTGCGCGTCGGCGAGCAATTGCTCGTACTGCTCAAAGCCGAGGCGACTGGCCTGTTGTTTGAGCTGCAAGTCGGTGATGCGCTGGCGCAGCGGCTCGAGCTCACGCTCAATCTGCAGGCGCCGCTCGTCACTGGCGCGCAGCTTGGCCGTCAGGTCGTCATACTGGCTGCGCTTAGCGCCGAGCTCGGCCTCGCGCTCGAGCTTGAGGGCCAACGCATCCTGCAAGCCCGCTTGCGCTGCGGCGTCCGACAGGCGGGCCAACTCCTCGCGCGCACGGGCCTCTTCGTCGACCAGGGCGCCGGCCTGCTGAGCGGCCATCTCGATGCTGCGGCTCAATTCATCGCGGCGGGCCGACAGTGCACGCAGAGAAAACTGCGCCTCCTGAGCCTGCCGCTCGAGCGCGCGCTGCTGCTCACGGGCCTGGCTCAGTGCGCGTTCGGCAGCAATCACCCGGTCATCGATCTGCGCAGCACGCTCTTGGGTGTCGGCCAATTGCAGATCGAGTTCCTCGAAGCGAGCCTCGGCCGTCAGACGCCGCTCCTGCAACTGCTCGAGCTGCGCATCGATGTCCTGCATCTCTTCGGCCAACTGCTGGCTGCGCTGGCGGGTTTGCTCGGCCATTTGTTCCAGCCGCAGCGTCTCCACCTGCAAGGCATGCACCTGCTCCTGCCCCACCGCGCTGTCACGGCGCACGCTGGCCAGGCGCTGCGAGACGTCGGCATAGGCAGCCTCGGCGCGGGCCAGCTCACTGCGGACCTGCTCGACGATGAGGGTCTGCGCGCGCACCTGTTTGTCGAGGTTATCGATCTCCTGCGCCCGCGCCAGCAGACCGGCTTGCTCTGAGTCCTGGGCGAAAAAGCTCACCCCGTGGCGGCTGACCGCATGCCCGGCGCGCACATACAAGACCTGACCGGGCTGCAATTGCTCGCGCTGGGCCAGCGCCTGCTCCAGGCTGTCGGCAGCAAAAGCACCATGCAGCCAATCCGCCAGCAAGGCCGCTTGCGCCGCGTCATGCTGGCGCAGCACTGCTGTCAAGGGCCTGAGTGTTCCGCCCTCGCGCACAACAGCCGCGCCTGCCGGCGGACTGTAGAAAGCCAACTTGGCCGGCGGGCCATCGCGCCCATCGACGCCGGCAAAACCGCGCACCATCTCAAGCCGGCTTACCTCCAAAGCACCCAAGCGCTCACGCAGGGCCGCCTCCATGGCCGTCTCCCAGCCGGGCTCAACCTGCAGGCGGCTCCACAAGCCCTGCAGACTGTCCAGGCCATGCTTGGCCAGCCAGGGGCTGAGGCGGCCGTCGGTTTTGACTTTTTCCTGCAAAGCACGCAAGGCCTGCAAGCGCGCCGACAGCTCCGCTTGGCGCGCCAATTCCTGATTGTTCGACAGCTGTTTATCGCGCCGCTGCTGGTCAAACTCGGGCACGCTGGAGCCCAGCTCCTCGAGTTGCGCCTGCAGCGCGGCCTGCTGCTCGCTGGCTTCTTGCAGCTGCTGCTGCACATTGAGCAGCCGGGCTTCATCAGGCGCACCCAGCGCATTGCGGTCCAGGCTCAGGCGGTCTCGCCGGCCACCGAGACTGCGCGAGATCTCTTCAATATTGCGCTGTTCGGCCGCCAATACCTGAATCTGCTGCTGCACCTGCGCGACCGCCGAGCGCTGCTGGCTGGCCTGCGCCTGCGCGCTGCGCAGTGCCTCTTCGAGCGTAGGCACCTGCTCGCCATGCTCCTGGCTTTGGGCCAGCAGCAACTCCGCGTTTTCCTGCGCCTGCTCGCTCTCGCCGGCCAGCGACTCAAGCTCGGCGTCAGCATCTTGCTTGCGGGTGGCCCACTGCGTGGCCTGCTCGCGCAACTGAGCCAGGCGCTGCTCAACCCGCTGCCGGCCTTCGACCACATAGCGAATCTCGGCCTCCAGCCTGGCCACCTCGGCGCTGGCCTCGTACATCCGGCCCTGCGCCTGGTTGACCTGGTCGCCCGCGGCGTAATGGCCCTGGCGCACCGTTTCGAGCTCAGCCTCGATCTGGCGCAGGTCGGCCATCCGGCTTTGCAATGCATTGCTGGCCTGGTCTGAGTCCGACTGCAAACGCTGTTGGTCAGCCTGGCTTTCGGCGCGCTTGATGAACCACAGCTGCTGCTGCTTGAGCGTGACCTGGGCTTGCCACTCCTTGTAGCGCATGGCCACCTCAGCCTGAGCCTCCAGGCGCTCAAGCTGGCTACCGAGCTCACGCAAAATATCATCAACGCGGGTCAGGTTCTCGCGGGTATCCTGCAAGCGGTTGGCGGTTTCCCGGCGACGCTCCTTGTACTTGGAGACGCCAGCGGCCTCCTCTAGAAACAGGCGCAGCTCTTCAGGTTTTGATTCAATGATGCGACTGATGGTGCCCTGACCGATGATGGCGTAGGCGCGCGGCCCCAGGCCGGTCCCCAAAAACACATCCTGCACATCACGCCGACGCACTGGCTGGTTGTTGATGTAGTAACTCGATGTGCCGTCACGGCTGAGCACCCGCTTGACCGCAATTTCAGCGTACTGCCCCCACTGGCCGCCAGCTCGGTGGTCGCTGTTGTCGAAGATCAGTTCGACGCTGGCACGGCCGGCCGCCTTGCGGCTGGTGGTGCCGTTGAAAATCACATCCTGCATGGACTCGCCACGCAATTCGCTGGCACGGCTTTCACCGAGCACCCAGCGCACGGCATCCATAATGTTGGATTTGCCGCAGCCGTTGGGGCCGACCACGCCCACCAGCTGGCCGGGCAACATGAAATGGGTCGGCTCTGCGAAGGACTTGAAGCCCGAAAGCTTGATGGAATTAAGACGCACAGACAGCTCTAATTTTGAAGGCCCTAACGGGGCAGCTTACCGGGCAGCGATTGAAAACCATGAGCCGAACGCCCGACCCGAGCCTGGACCGCCGCTCAGCAGTAGCAATTATGGCCCGAGAGCCCCCAGTCCCTGAACGGCCAGTGGTTCATCGCAGATAATGCTTTACCACTACATTGCGGACTGAGCCATGCAGATCGAGCACCACACCGTCCTCAACGCCGTATCGCGGGCCATTATCTTGTGCGACAGCGATACCGAACAGGCCAAAGACGGCCTATACGCCCTGGGCGACTACCTCAAGCACTATTTTTTTGCCACCGCCCGCAGGCAAAGTGAGCCCAGCGAGCTTGAACTGGAGCGGGTGGCTGAGAGCCTGCGCGCACTGCGCCAATTCCTGGGCAAGGACAAAGACTGACCGTGCAGCAGCGCCCCGCTCAGCCGCGCTTGGCCGGCTGAGCCCCTGCAGACGGACCGGCGGGGTTCGTCAGGGGCGTGAGTAAGGCCTGAATCTGCTCGCGCAGCACCGGCGGGCGCACCGGCTTGTGCAGCACGAACACGCCCTGCAATTCGGCTTCAGCCTGTAATTGCACCGATACGTCGCCCGTCATCAACAAAGCAGGCACAAGGTTGCCCGCGCGCGAGCGCATGGTCTGAATCAGCTGCAAGCCGTTGGGCTCAAAATCGCCAAGGTGGTAGTCACTGATCAGCAGATCGATCGACAGGTTGGCGCTGGCGTCGATGGCCTCGACCAGATTGCGCGCAGCGCAGACCTGGCAGCCCCAGGCCGACAAGGTCTTGACCATGCTGCTGAGCAGCAGATCCACATTGTCGACCACCATCACCCGCAGGCCGAGCAACCGCTGCTGCGCTGCGGGCGACGCCACCGCTGCATCAGGCTCACTCGCCTCGCTCTGAGGCAGCCACAGTGAAAACCGCGAACCGCGCTCTGGCGTGGACTCCACGGCCAGGCGGTGTCCGAGCAGCATCGCATAACGCCTCACAATGGACAGGCCCAATCCCAGGCCCTCATTGCCCGACTCGCGGGCGTCAAGGCGAACGAATTCTTTGAAGATCAGGTCCAGCCTGTCTTGGTGTATGCCCATGCCGGTATCCACCACCGACAGGCACACCAGCTTGTCGATGGGCGTGACCGCCAGTTCCACCATGCCATGGGCGGTGTACTTGACCGCGTTCGATACCAGATTGGCCAGCAAGCCATAAAGCAGCACCGGATCTGAGCGCACCCAGGCTGAAGATGGCCGCACCAGCAGGCGCAGGCCTTTGCTGCGCGCTGCCGGCTCAAATTCGCTTTGAAGCCGCTCCAGCAGTGGGGCCAGACTCACCGCCACCGCGCGCGGCTCGACCAAACCAGCGTCCAGCCGTGTCAAATCCATCAAGGTGGTCAAGGACGCACTGAGCGATTGGCTGAGTTCGTTGAGATCTTGCAGGCTTTGCCGAATGGATGTGGCCGAAGAGTCGACCAGCG
>JBAXEN010000238.1:0-6813 GCA_037140415.1 Betaproteobacteria bacterium
GGGAGCTGCGCCCTCGCAGCGATGCGGCGCTCGATCAGGCCGTGCGGCTTATGCATAGGCCCCATCGGGCCGAGGGCGGCCCTCCTACAGGCAGGGCTCGCCGTCGCGCTTTGGAACGATCTGCGCGACTGCCTCGGCGCGCGCTTTGCGCAGCAGCTCGCCAATGCGCGGACCACTCAGGCCCTCGGCCTGGGCTTGCACAGCGATGGCGGCGCTGTCGACCTCTTGCGCGGCCTTAAGAGCACGCAGCAGGCGCTCGCCCTGGCGGTAGGGCTCAGCTTCCTTGCCCAGCCGGCCCTGCGCATCGCACAGGCAAGCCAGCAGTGCCTGCTCAAAGCGCTCGGGCTTGCGCAAGGCATCGCAGCGCTCGAGCAGGCGCACCAGAGCGGCGGCGCCAAAGCCCAGGCTCTGGTGAATGTTCCCATGCTCGCGGGTGACCACCTCGGCCAGTTCCCGGCAGTCGGTGGGCACACGCAGTCGCTCGGACAGTCCGCGCAGCAAACGCACGCCGCGCTCCTCATGGCCGATGTGGCGCGGCAGCATGTCGGCCGGAGTGTTGCCCTTGCCCAGGTCGTGCGCCAGGCAGGCAAAGCGCACCGCCAGTGGCGCGTGCAGCGCGGCCGAACGGTCGAGCACCATCATCAGGTGCACGCCAGTATCGATTTCGGGGTGGTGCTCAGGCGTTTGCGGTATGCCCCACAGGGCGTCGACCTCGGGCAGTAAGCGCTGCAGGGCGCCGCAGTCGCGCAGCACCTGAAAAAAACGCGAGGGCCTGGCCTGCACCAGTCCGCGCGAGAGCTCTTGCCAGACTCGCTCTGGCACGAGGTGGTCGACCTCGCCGGCCTGCACCATCTGCCGCATCAGGGCCTGGGTTTCGGGCGCCACCGAAAAGTCGACAAAACGCGCAGCGAAACGCGCCACCCGCAGAATTCGCACCGGGTCTTCGGCAAAGGCCGCTGTCACATGGCGCAACACCCTGGATTGCAGATCTGCCCGGCCCTGGTAGGGATCGATAATGTGGCCCGACTCGTCCTGTGCGATCGCGTTGATGGTCAGGTCGCGCCGCGCCAGGTCTTGCTCCAGCGTGACGCCGGGCGCCGCATGCACCGCAAAGCCGCGGTAGCCGGGGGCGGTCTTGCGCTCGGTGCGGGCCAGCGCATATTCCTCTTGGGTCTGCGGATGCAGAAAGACCGGGAAGTCCTTGCCCACCGGCCGATAGCCTTGCGCCAACAGATCGTCGGGCGTGGCGCCGACCACCACCCAGTCGCGGTCGTGCACAGCCAGGCCCAACAGGGCATCGCGCACCGCACCGCCGACCTGATAGATCTTCATGGGCACCGAGTGTAGGCGTGGCATCCAGGCCGGCTCACAGCTGGGGGTGCGCGGTGGCAGCTGTGCCCCGGCTGGGACAGGGCGGCAGATGAGATAAGGCTTATGACCCAAGGCCTTATCGCGCCGAGGGCGGCGCCCCCACCAGCTCGGCGTTGGCCTTGAACCCGAAGCAGGCTCAGCGGCCCTGTCGCCGGGCCATCAGCGGGCTGCGCCAGCCCCGGTGGCCCAGGTAGGTCGGTGCGATGACCTGCAGCGATGCCGGGGTGATGCCCAGGGCCTGGAGCCCGGGATGGAGGCCGGTGGCCACATTGGGCACGCTCAGGGACTGCAAGTTGTCGCGGCTGAGCAAGGGCTCGCCCGGCATCAGCTCCATCAGACGGGCCTGCAGCCAAGCCAGCGCAGGCGGCAAGGCCAGCACCGGTCGGCCCTGGCCATGGGCCACACCGCTGGTGCGGCCGGCCAACTGCACCAATTCGGCCAGGGTGTAGACCTCGGGCCCAAAGGCTTCGTAGATCTGCCCCACACTGTCGCGCTCGTACGGCCCACTCAGGCAGGCAACCACGGCCGCCGCCACGTCTTCCACCCACACCGGCTGCAGACGGGCCTGGGCGCCGGCCAGCGGCACAAAGGGCGCGAAGCGCTGCAGGTCAGCAAAGGTGTTGAGAAAGCGATCTTCGGCGCCGAAGATGACGCTGGGCCGAATCAGGGTGAGCGCCAGGTCTGCCTGATGCAGCACCTGCTCGCCGCGCGACTTGCTGCGCAGGTACATCGAGGGCAGGCCGGCCGGGTTGCGCATATCAGCGCCGAGGGCGCTGACGTGGACCACCCGGCGCACACCCGTCTGCTGGCAGGCCTGAGCGAGCTTTTGAGGCAGCTGCACATGGGCGCGCTCAAAAGCAGCCTCATCGCCCTGCAAGATGGCCACCAGGTTGACCACCGCGTCATGGCCGGGCAGCAGGGCGGCCAGGCGGGCACTGTCGTGGATGTCGGTCTCGATCAGATCCAGCGTAGGCAAGGTCGCCAGTGAGCCCGCGTTGCGGCGGCGCCGGGTGGGCACGGTCAGTCCAATGCCCAGTCGGGTGAGCTTTTCGCACACATGCCGGCCGACAAAGCCAGTGCCGCCGAGAACGAGAACTTTGCTTGCCATGATTTGATTGTGACGCTGGCTGCTGGCCCCTGCTCGCGCTAGGGCATAGGCCTCCAGCGCAGCGGCTTGTCGGATCAGGCGCCGCATCGCCGCGAGGGCGCGGCTCCCACGTCCATTGCACAAGTTCCGCCCGGCAGGGTGGAGGCTCCCACTCCCCATAAGCTCAGGCCGGCACCAGCACCAGTCAGGCGCGGTGCCCCTAGCGCTGACTCAGTGGGCGATCGCTCTCAGGGCATCTTGCTGTCAACCGGCGGTGCGTTGACTTCGCGCGGCCCAATGTTGCCCAGACGCTCGCGCAGCGACTGCGGCTGGCCGGTCAGCACCGCCGCATAAATCGTGGCGTTGGAGAGCACCTTCTTGACGTAGTCGCGGGTTTCGTCGAAGGGGACGTTTTCGGCCCAGATGGCGCCCTCAATCAAGGGGCCATTGCGCCAGACGCGCGGCCGGCCCGGGCCGGCGTTGTAGGCGGCAGCGGCCAGCGCCATCGAGCCGCCGAAGTCGTCAAGCGCGCGTTTGAGGTAGGCGGTGCCAAGGGTGATGTTGACCTCGCGGTCGTTGAGTTGGCTGGGGGTAAAGCCTTGCAGGCCGATGTGCTTGGCGGTCTCACGTGCGGTGGCCGGCATGATCTGCATCAGGCCCGAGGCGCCCACATGCGAGCGCGCGTCCATGACAAAGCGGCTCTCTTGCCGAATCAGGCCATAAACATAGGCTGGATCGAGCCCGATATCGCGGCTGCGCTTGAGCACCGATTCGCGCAGCGGCATCGGGAAACGCTGCTCGACGTCAATCTCCCCACGGGTGCGCTCGCTGGTGTTGATGCAGCGGTCCCAGACCGCGCGCTCGCAGGCCAGTTGGGCGGCCGCCAGCAGCTCGCGCTCGGGCAGGCCGCCGGGGCGGTGCAGGCTGACGCTGTAATTCCATTCGCGCACGCCTTCGCTGCGCAGGCCGATGGCGATGGCCTGCAAGGCGCGCTGCAGGCCCGGGTTCTGGCGCGCTGTCTCACGCTCGGCCGCCGTCAGCGGAGCAGGCCGGCCCGGCAAACTGATGCGCTGGCCCAGTTCTTCAAGCGCGAGTTGCTCGTAAAAGCCCCGCATGGAGGCGATGGACTGCAGCAGCACCAGGGCCTGGGCGCGCTGCGGCGGTGTACCCGCTGCGGTGGAGCCAGGCGCGGTCGACAGCGGCCCGCTGTGCACTCCTGCTTGCGCAGAAGGCCCGGAGGGTACAGAAGGCGCGGAGACTGGCGCAGTGCCGGCGGTGGCCATCAGCGCCTTGGCGCGCCAATAGACCCACGCGGAGTCTTTGGCCGCGCCCTCGCTCATGGCGGCGGTGGCGGCCGCCACCTGGGCCCACAGCGGCTGCGGGCCGGCGCGCAGGGCCGCGCGCACCTTCCAGGCCAGTAAGTCGTCATTGAGGTCGGCATCACGGCTGATCTGGGCGAAATACGCTGCTGCTTGCGCATCGAGCCGCAGGGCCGCTCGCTTGCCGATCACGCCCCAGACCCAGTTGCGCTCCTCGCTGGTGAGCTGCAAGCCCCATTTCTTGCCAAGCTGCTCGGCGGCTGCCTCCGGCTCATTGGTGGCCAGGCGGACCAGCGCCAGGGTGATCAACTCCTTGCGCTGGCGGCTCAGAGCCAGCGATTTTTCGCGCAGAAAGCGCGCCGGGTCGGCCGAGATTTGGCTCAAAAGGGCAACGGCGTCGGGCGCCACGATGTCGGTGGCCTCGCGCAGCCCACGCGGGCGATTGGCCTCCATGGCCAGGCGGGCCTTGCGCCAGACCTCCAGTGCAGGCAGCTGCTTGTCTTCATAAAGCTGGCGAGCCGCACCCTTGCAGCCGTCTTCCGAATCGCGCTGGTTGTGCCACAGACGATTGACCTCATCGGCCAGGCGCGGCGCGGCAGCGCCTGAGGCCCGTAGATGCTCGACCCACAGGGCGTAGCAACGCACCTCGGGGTCGTCGTTCATGCGAAATTGAGTCAGCTCGTTTTGAAAAGCGGTCCAGTCGCGCCGCTGTCCCAGCAGCAGCAGCCAGTCGTTGCGTAGGCGGTCTTCCTGGTAGCTGCCTGCCCAGCGGACAAAAAAGGCCTGGACCTCAGCTGCCGGCGCTTGCCACAGACGCAGCCGCAGATCCCAGTAGGCGGCCCAGGGCTCCAAGCCATGTCCGCGCACTTGCGGCAGCAGGGTTTGCAACCTGGCCTTGTCGCTGCGCTCAAAGGCCTGCTTGATCTCGAGCATGGCCTGGTCACCGGGGCTGGCGGTGGCCGCACCTTGTGCAATGGCGCTGCGCCCCAGCATCGACAGGCAGATCAAAACGGCGCTGAAGAAAAATTTAGGTAGCATGGGCAGATTATGGACAAACAAAGCGCGCGCAAAGCCCTTATCGAGCAAAGGCTCAACCTGCCTGACCGGCTGCAACGCGCCGAGCTGCTGCAGCGGGTGCTGCGCATCTGGCTGGTGGGCCGCCCCGACACGGTGATCGGTGCCTATTGGCCCATCAAAGGTGAGTTCGACCCCCTGCCCGCACTCTACCGCTGGCAGGAAGACGCGCTGCTTGCGCCATCGCTCGGGGGCTGGCCGGCGACTGCCGATGCGCAGCTGGCCAGTGAAAGCCTGGCCCAGCGCCTGCCTCGCAAGGTGGGGCTGCCGGTGGTCAACAAGGCCACCCGGACCTTGAGCTTTCATGCCTGGTACCCCGGCTGCCCGATGGAAGAAGACGCCTATGGCATTCCCAAACCCAAAGACACCGAGCAGGTGGTGCCTACGCTGCTGCTGGTGCCGTGCGTGGGTTGGGGCCCTGGGGGCTACAGGCTGGGCTACGGCGGCGGCTTTTACGACCGCACCCTGGCCGACTTCAAGCCCAAACCGGTCACAGTGGGTTTGGGGTACAGCCTGGGTTGGCTGCCGGGGCTTGTGCCCGAGTCCCATGATGTGCCGCTCGATGCCATCCTCAGCGAGGAAGGCGTGGCCTGGCCAGGCTGAAAGGACCCAAAGAGCACTGTGGGCAGCCTCACCCTTGCGGCGCTGGCACCCATCAAAAAACCCCGCCGGGTTGCCCAGGCGGGGTTTTTACAAGACTGTTCATCAACTGGCGCTAGGCCAGCGTCAGATCAGAACAGGTGCTGGATCGAAGCGCGCACGACCTTGAGGGTCGCGCCCAGACCGATGTTGGGGGTCGAAGACTGACCGCCACCGGAGAGGTTGATGTTGTTTTTAGCTTCGTTGTCGATCACGTTGTACGAGGCGGTCAGCGCGGTGCGCTTGCTCAGCTCGTAACGGGCGCCCACGGCATAAGCCTTGGAACCAGTAGCAGCCACATCGGCGCCAGCGAAGTTCTTGACCTTGCCCTGAATCACGTACTGAGCGTGCAGTTCCAGACCGCCACCGACGACGTGCTGAACGCCGAACTGGTTGCTGGCCTGCTTGCGGTAGCCCACGTTGTAGTTGCCAGTGGCGGCAGTGCCGACGATGCTGACCGGTGCCACGTTGTTGACGGCGGCGTCTGTGAACGAGGTAGAGAACACGGCATTGGCGAAGTACACCTTGCTGCCAGGAGCGTAGGAGTACGACAGGCCCAGCTTGCTGCCGGTGTTGGTGGCGTCAAAGGAGCTGGCGGTGGTGATGCCATTGCCAGCGTTCTTGACTTGCGCGTAGTCATACTGAACGCCGAAGGGGCCAGTGATGTAGCGCAGGGTAAAGCCTTGAGCAGCAGCCTTGACTTCACCAAGGGTGTTGCCAGTGTTGGTAGCCAGGGGCAGAGCGGTTTCAGCAGCGACGGGCTTGGCGAACCAAACCGCAGAACCTGCAAAGCCACCCAGGTCAGAGCCAGCGACGACTTGCACGGTGTTTTCCAGGCGAGCGGCCGGAGCGACGGTGTAGCCTGACGAAGGAGCAGAGTAGCTGGAGCCGACGCCACCGCTGATGCGGTTGGCCGACACGTCTTCGGTCGGGCCCATGCCCCAGAACACGTTCTGGCGACCCAGACGCAGTTCAGCCATGTTGTTGCCGATGCCGACGTGGGCTTCGCGGGTGCCGAAGAAGCCGGTGCCGCTGTTGGCAACGCCAGATTGGGCGTTGTTGGTGGCGGTGTCGATGTTGATACCGGTCTCGATCACGGAGAAGGCACGCAGGCCGCCACCGAGGTCTTCGCTGATACGCAGGCCGATGCGCGAACCGTCGTCAGACACGCGCTGGCGGCTCTTGATGTCGTAGGCGGCGGTGCCAGCGGTGTTGGTGCCGCCAGTAGCAGAGTACGCACCGTCAAAAGCCACGTGTGCGCGGCCATAGATGGTGACGGTCGACTGAGCGAAGGCGCCGGTAGCTGCCAGAGCAGCCAAAGCA
>JBAXEN010000239.1:0-6799 GCA_037140415.1 Betaproteobacteria bacterium
TGGGCTGAATCACCACCCCCACATTGATCCAGCGGGTCGCGCCCTTCTTGGTGATCCCAAACAAAGCCACCGCCACCAGCAGGGCCACCCCCAGGCCATACAAGGGCAAAGCCAGGCTCATCAAACGCTGCGGCGGCACCTGCGCCACCGCCAGCATGATGATGCCCGCCAGCACCATGTTGCGACCATGGTCAACAAAGCGGGTGCCGTGGTCATAGCCCGAGGAATACATGATCACCATGCCCGCCAAGGCCAGCACGGCAGCGGTGACCATCAAAGTCGGATCGAGTCCGTTCCACAGCGGCGAGATGCGCCGCCAGAGTGAGGGGTTTTCGAGGACTGAGGACATCGAGGGATTATCTCTGCGTGAGGCTGCCGCTAAAGCGCTCAACAAGCGAGGCAGCTCAGCGAATGGGAAATACTTGCGACACCTCGACCAGCTTGGACGCGCGGATCAGTGCTTGCCTGCCAGCGCACAATCGGACCCATGCCATCGCCGCACTGCCTCACCCACCTGCTCTACCTGCACGGCTTTCGCTCCTCGCCCCAGTCCATGAAGGCCCGCAAGATGGCCACGCTGGTGACCGAGCGCTTTGCCCATGTGCACTGGTGGTGCCCGCAGCTGCCGCCCTCGCCAGCGCAGGCGGCCGCGCTGATTGATGAGGGCACTCGCGCCTGGCCTAGCGCCACCATGGCCGTCATCGGCTCCTCGCTGGGCGGGTTTTATGCCACCTGGTTGGCCCAGCGGCGCGGCTGCCGCGCGGTGCTGCTCAACCCGGCAGTCGACCCGGCGCGCGACCTGGCGCGATACATCGGCGAGCAAACGGCTTGGCACGACCCGGCCGAGCGCTTTTTCTTCGAGCCGCATTTCGTGGACGAGCTGCGCGCCCTGGAGGCGGGGCCTTTAAGCCACCCCGAGCAGCTGATGGCGGTGATGGCCACCGGCGACGAGGTGCTGGACTGGCGCGAGATGCGCTCGCGCTACGCCGGTGCCCATGTGCGCATCGTCGAGGGCAGCGACCATGCGCTCAGCGACTTTGAGGTTCATCTGCCATCGATCCTCCATCACTTGGGGCTCAACGCCTGAGCCTAAGTCCAGGCCGATCAATGTGTCACGTCGGCTTCTAACAACATCCGCACATAGCGCGTGTACGGCACGCCCTTGGATTTTGCTTTGGCTTTGAGAGCCTCAAGCAAAGGGGCGGGCAAGCGCATGTGCAAAGCGGCTGATTTGGCTTGCATTTCAAACCGCATGGGCTTGAAACCGGACAAGTCATAGGCGCTGAGGTCGGCAGTGGCCACAAATGCCTCGGCCGAGGCATCACTGCGCAAAGACGGGATGGTCTTAGCCTTGGTTTTCATAGTGATCGATTTCCTACTGATTCATGAAACGGGCGCTGATGGGTCGTAAAACGGTTTGGGAACGGATCTGCCGGATCATGAAGACAAGAAACACATAAGGCCCCGAGACGGTCCGACCGATGGCCCGCAAGCGCGGCTCGTCGGGATGGGGGTCGGCCATGACTGCCGGCGAGCCCAGAAATACCGATTCGATCTCGGCGGGTGAAACGCCATGCTTGCCGCACTCGGGCCAGTTGCCTTCGTCCCCATCAAAGCCATCGATGGGCACGGCAAAACTCTACACAGATGTGTAGACAAATGGCGCGCGCTCATGGCAGAGGCATCCGTCCCCCACCACTACACTAGCCCCTCACTAGAGGGTGCTGATTTGTACATACTGTTTGAAGACGCCGGCAAGTTTTTGGCCGGCCGCATCCTGTCCGAGGCCGAGGCGTCGATGCAGGTGGAGCTGGACTCGGGCAAGCGGGTCAAAGTCAAGGCGGCGCAGGCGCTGATTCGCTTTGACAAACCGGCGCCGGCCGAGCTGCTGCGCGCCGGCACCGAGCTGGCCCGCGAGATCGATCTGAACCTGGCCTGGGAGTTTGCCAGTGAGGATGAATTCGGCTTTGCCGATCTGGCGCGCGAGTACTTCGGGCCGGTGGGCGAGCCTGCTCCCACCGAGCAGGCCGCTGCCTTGCTGGCCTTGTATGAGGCGCCGCACTACTTTCGCCGCGCCGGCAAGGGCCGCTTCAAGAAGGCATCGGCCGAGATCTTGCAGCAAGCCCTGGCCGCTATCGAAAAGCGCAAACAGATTGCTGCGCAGATTGAAACCTGGGCCGGCGAGCTGGCCGCTGGCCGCTGCCCGGCGCCCATCCAGGAGCAGCTCTACAAGATCTTGTTCAAGCCCGACAAGAACAGCCCCGAATACAAGGCCGTGGTGCTGGCGGCGCAGCAATCGCATAAGGCACCGCTGGACCTGCTGCAACAGGCCGGGGCGATCACCTCAGCCTACCAGTTTCACTGGCGCCGCTTTCTGTTCGACAATTTTCCCAAGGGCACCCAGTTCCCGCCGCTGCAAGCGCCCAGCGCGGGGCAGGATCTGCCGCTGGCGCCGGTGCGCGCCTTCTCCATCGACGATTCCAGCACCACCGAGATCGATGACGCGCTGTCGGTACGCGGCCTGGGCTCGGGGCGCATCGAGCTGGGCATACACATTGCCGCACCGGCGCTGGCGCTGCAGCCCGGCGACGCGATCGATCAGCTCGGCCGCACGCGGCTGTCGACCGTCTACATGCCCGGCCACAAGCTCACGATGCTGCCCGACGCTGTGGTGCAAAGCTACACCCTGCAAGCCGGCCGCGACTGCCCAGCCGTCTCGCTCTATGTCAGCCTGGATGAAGCCAGCTTGCAGGTGCTGGGCAGCCAGACCCGCATCGAGCGGGTGCCGATTGCCGAGAACCTGCGGCACGACCAGCTCGATGGCGTCTTCAATGAAGATTTCTTTGCCCGTCCGGCCGCAGGCGGTGAGCCCGCGTGGGGCGCCGAGCTGCGCTTTTTGCACCGACTGGCCAAACAACTCAAGCTCGATCGCGAGCAGGTGCGCGGCAAGCCAGAAACCTTCAACCGACCCGACTACACCTTCCGCCTCGACCAGCCCGAGGGCCAGGAGCCCAGCGGCCAGGAGGTGGTGAGCATAGGCCTGCGCCAGCGCGGCGCGCCGCTTGATCTGATCGTGGCCGAGGCCATGATCTTGGCCAACCGCAGTTGGGGCCTGTGGCTGTCGGATTTGGGCGTGCCCGGCATTTACCGCAGCCAAGCCAGCATGGCGCCCGGCGTGAAGGTGCGCATGGGCACCAAGGCCTTGCCGCACGCAGGACTGGGCGTGCCCGCTTATGCCTGGAGCACCTCGCCGCTGCGGCGCTATGTGGATCTGGTCAACCAGTGGCAGATCATCGCCTGCGCCCGCCACGGCGCCACCGCCGCACTGGCCGCCCCCTTCAAGCCCAAGGACGTGGAGCTGTTTTCCATCATCTCGGCCTTTGATGCGGCCTACGGCGCCTACAACGCCTACCAGGCCAGCATCGAACGCTACTGGACCCTGCGCCATGTCCAGCAGCAGGGCATCAAAGAATTGACGGCCACCGTCGTCAAGGACGACCTGGTGCGCGCCGACAGCCTGCCGCTGGTGCTGCCGGCCGCCGGCGCCCAGGGTCTGGCCCGCGGCGCGCCGGTACGGGTGCGACTGGGCGATATCGATGAGATCACGCTCAGCGTCACCGGCACCGTCATCGAAAGACTGGACCAGGCTGCTGGGGCCGGCATCGACGAAGAAGAGCTCGAAGGCAGCGAATCAGAATTTGCGGCCGGCCCGATCTCGATCGCGGTCGACCTCAGCCCGGCCGACGGCGAGGACCCGCCCGCCGGTGGCGCTCCAGCGCCGCAGCCCCCGGCGAGCTGAGCTGCACCAGCGCCATGAGGATCGTGCTGCGACTGCTGAGCGTGCTGCTGCTGGCGCTGCTGGCCTTGCAACTGTACTTTGCGGGCCGCATTGTGCTGATGCGCTGGATAGACCCCGAGTCCACCAGCTTTGAGCGCGCCGAAGCGCACCGGCTGGTGCAAAGCACAGGCCAGCTGATGTGGCGCCAGGAATGGGTGCCCTACGACAAAATCGCTGAGTCGCTCAAGCGCGCCGTCATCGCCTCGGAAGATGCCACTTTCACTGAGCATGACGGGGTGGACCTCGAGGCCTTGGAGAAGGCCTGGGAAAAAAATCAAAAGGCCGAGCAAGAGGCGGCCCGCCGGGCCGAGCAGGCCAGGCGCAAGGCGGGTCGGCCAGACACTGCGGCCAAAACACCCCCGCCTGCACCCGCACCCAAAATCATCGGCGGCTCGACCATCACCCAGCAACTGGCCAAAAACCTGTTCCTATCGGGCGAGCGCACCCTGCCCCGCAAGGCGCAGGAGCTGGTGCTGACCTTTATGCTCGAAGCGAGTCTGAGCAAGCGCCGCATCCTGGAAATCTACCTCAACAGCGTCGAATGGGGCGAAGGCGTGTTCGGTGCAGAGGCGGCAGCGCAGCATTACTACCGCAAGAGCGCAGCGCGGCTGACAAACTACGAGGCTGCGCGGCTGGCGGTGATGCTGCCGCGGCCGCGCTATTTTGAAAAGCGCGCCAGTTCGGGCTACCTGGCTGAACGCGCCCAGGTGATCACGGTGCGCATGAACCGGGTGGACCTGCCATGAACCCGCCCCTGCGCATCTTGGGCATAGACCCGGGCCTGCAGGTCACCGGCTTTGGCGTGATTGAGGTTCAGGGCCAGCAGCTGAGCTATGTGGCCAGCGGCACGGTGCGCACCGAGGCCGGGCGCAGCCTGCCCGAGCGCCTGAAGGTGCTGTTTGACGGGGTACGCGGCGTCAGTGAGCGCTACCAGCCCGAGGTGGCAGTGGTGGAAATTGTGTTTGTCAACAACAACCCGCAGGCGACCCTCAAACTGGGACAAGCGCGCGGGGCCTGCGTGACCGCCCTGGTCCACAGCGAGCTGCCGGTGCATGAGTACACCGCCTTGCAGCTGAAAAAAGCGGTGGCCGGCCATGGCCGGGCCGGCAAGGCCGAGGTGCAGCAGATGGTGATGCGCCTGCTCAAACTGCCCGGCCTTCCCGGACCCGACGCCGCTGACGCGCTGGGCTTGGCCATCACCCATGCGCAAGTCGGCGCCTCACTGGAGCGGCTGCAGCGCGCCCGGGTATCCGCAGGCGCAGGGACCGACAGCGATCAGCGCCGCTACAGAGACAGTCGGCTGCGCTGATTGGGCGGTGACGACCGGCAGGCGCTCACAGCACCCGCTCGAGGATGAGGACGCCAAAAAAGCCCAGACCCGCGATCAGCGTCCACTTGAGCACGACCAAACCCCAGCGTCTGTAGCGGCTGTGGCCGGTGGCGATGAAAAACACAAAGCACACGCCAGCGGCCAGCAGCAGCAGAAAGATGAGCCAGCGAAACAGCAGCACGGCCGCCGCCCTTACCAGGCCGGGGCCAGTTGGGCCAGACCGCGCGGGGCCTGGCGCTCATCCTCAAAGCTCACCACCTCCCAGGCCTGCGGCTGCTCGAGCAGTTGCCGCAGCAGCTTGTTGTTGAGGGCGTGGCCTGAGCGAAACGCGCTGTAGGCGCCGATCAGGGGCTTGCCCAGCAGGTACAGGTCGCCCATGGCGTCGAGAATCTTGTGTTTGACGAATTCGTCGTTGTAGCGCAGGCCCTCGGCATTGAGCACCTTGTAGTCGTCCATCACGATGGCGTTATCGAGCCCACCCCCCAGGGCCAGACCGTTGGCGCGCATCATCTCGACATCTTTGGTAAAGCCAAAGGTGCGGGCGCGGGCGATGTCGCGCACATAGGAGTTCAGCCCCATGTCAAACTCCACCCGCTGTCCGGTCGAGTCGACCGCCGGGTGGTCGAAGTCGATTTCGAAGCTCAGTTTGTAGCCCGCGTAAGGCGCCAGTTGGGCCCACTTCAGATGAGCGCCTTCGCCTTCGCTCACACGCACCGTGTCGAGGATGCGCACAAAGCGCTTGGGCGCCTGCTGCAGCGCAATGCCGGCCGACTGCAGCAGGAACACGAAGGAGGCGGCCGAGCCGTCGAGGATCGGCACCTCTTCGGCGGTGATATCGATGTACAGGTTATCCAGCCCGAGCCCAGCGCAGGCCGACATCAGGTGCTCGACGGTGAAGACCCGCGCCTGACCGCTAGAGATGGTCGAGGCCAGCCGGGTGTCGGTCACCGCGGTAGCAGAAACCGCAATGTCCACCGGCTGCGGCAGATCGACGCGCCGAAACACAATGCCGGTATCGGGGGGGGCTGGCCTTAAAGTCAGTTCGACCCTTTGGCCGCTGTGCAGCCCCACACCGACGGCGCGGGTCAAGGAACGAAGGGTGCGCTGGGCCAACATGGGCAGATTTTAGGCTGACCGCTTCTTGAAAAGCGCTATCGCGGCATCTGTTGCCGCGATAGCGCTGTATGAGCACCCGGGCCGCAAGCGGCCCCGCCGTTTCTAGGCTCAGTCTGCCTGACGGCGCAGAAAGGCCGGGATCTCCAGATCGTCCATGCCGCCCGCAGCCAGGGCATCGACCTTGGCCGCCGCCTGGCTGCGGTTGTTACGCCAGACGCTGGGCACCTCAAGACCCTGGTAGCCACCGAGCCCGACGCCGTTGCCAGCCGCGCCACCCAGGGCTGCAGGCTGAATGGGCAGGTTGTCGGTGCCGGTGCGCTGAATCACCTGCAGGGGCGGGGCCGCGCGACGCGCGCCCTGGCGGTTCAGGCCGGTGGCCACCACCGTGACCCGGATGTCGTCGCCCAGCGACTCGTCGTAGGCGGTGCCGTAAATCACGTGGGCATCGCTGGACGCAAATGCGCTGATGGTCTTCATCGCCAGCTTGGTCTCGTTGAGCTTGAGCGAGCCCTTGG
>JBAXEN010000240.1:0-6790 GCA_037140415.1 Betaproteobacteria bacterium
GTGGTGCTGGTGATGCGATCGAGCACCGCCTTCTTGCCCAACTCGTCCAGGGTGCCCTTGCGCACCTGCCGGTCCAGGCTGCCACTGATGGTTTTGACGCCGCGCTCGAGCGCGGCCTGGGACACATCGACCATCACCACACCCAGGCCAGATGCCGCGCAAATTTGCGCGATGCCGTTGCCCATGGTGCCTGAACCGATCACCCCCACACGATTGATTGCCATTCCTGGCCTCCTTTGACGACCTGTACAAAAAATAGGCGCTCGACCGAGCGCACCCACTCCAGCGCAGCGACGCCGCAGACACTCTAAGCCAGGGCGTGGACGCTGCCCAGACTCAAACTGGACCGCTTCAATTTTATGCCGGCCATCGGCCTGTGAACGAGCGTCAGGGCCATCAAACCCGTCAGCCGAGTCGCGAAAATGCCAGCAACTTACAGACAAGTAGCGGTTTCTACTGGCCAGTAGTATACTGCGTACCCCGTGCCCCACCCGACTCGGATCACCCTGCCATGACGTCGCCCGACACCACCCCGCAGAACCTTGCAGGCTTGCCCAGCGTGGGCCAGCGGCAGGCCTTCCTGCAGCAGCGCTTTGCGCCCTGGCAAGAGCGCAGCCTCGATCAGTTGTTCGACCACATCTGCACCCACTTCCCAGAGCGCCCCTTCGTGGTCACCGACGAGCGCAGCTGGACGTACAGCGACATCAAAGCCTGGTCTGAGCGTCTGGCTGCAGGTCTGTGGGCTGCAGGCGTTAAGCCCGGCGACCATGTGGCGCTGCTGCTGGGTAACCAATGCGAGTTCGTGGCCTGCAAGATCGCGATTGCCCGCGTCGGCGCGGTCACCGTGCCAATCAACTTTCTCAATCGCCGCGACGAAATCGGCTATGTGCTCAAGCAATCCGACGCGGTGCTGCTGATCACCATGAACCGCTTTCGCGGGCTGGACTATCTGCAGAGCCTGGACGAGCTGGCGCCCGGATGGGCCGAGCACGGCGGCGGCACGGCCTTCCCACGGCTCAAACAGGTGGTGGTGCTGCCCACCGACGGTCAGATCCTGCCGGCGCAGGCCACCGCGCTGGCCGACTTCGGCCGCAAGGCCCCGGCTGTGCCAGCCTTCAATCACCCCGGACCCCACAGCCCCTGCGACATCATCTACACCTCGGGCACCACCGGCTCGCCCAAGGGCGTGATCATCAGCCACGACATGATGCTGCGCACCGCCTTCGGCAGCACCTGGGCCCGCGCCTTCGAAGACGGCCGGCGCATCCTGTTTTCACTGCCGATGTACCACGTCTACGGCTATGTGGAAGGCATGCTGGCGGCGCTGTTTGTCGGCGGCTCCATCGTGCCTCAGCTCAAATTTGACGCGGCCGATACGCTCGATGGCATCGAGCGCCACCAGGCCACCGACGTGCTGCTCATTCCAACCATGACGCTGGCGCTGATCGACGAGCAAAAAAAACGCAGGCGAGCCCTGCCCAGCTTGCATTCCATGATTTCCTCAGGCGGCCGATCACCGGCCTACATCTGGAAAGAGATCTACGAACAATTTGCACCCCAGGAACTGACCACCGGCTACGGCATGACCGAAGTCACCGCCTCGAGCACCGTGACCCGGCCTGACGACCCCTTCGAGCGCCTGCTCAATACCAATGGCCGGCTGCGCGATGTCGGACCCGCCGGCGATCCGGCTCTGGGCGGTCGGCTGGTGGTGTATCGGGTGGTGGACCCTGATAGCGGGCAGGACCTGCCGCGCGGCGAAGTCGGTGAGTTGCTGGCCAAGGGGCCGGGCGTGACCCGTGGCTACTACAACAAGCCCGATGCCACCGCCGAAGCCTTCACAGAAGACGGCTGGCTGCGCACCGGCGACCTCGGGCGGATCGACGCCGACGACTACCTGCTGCTGGTCGGCCGGCGCAAGGAGTCCTACCGCTGCGGCGGCGAGTTGGTCATGCCCACCGAGGTGGAAGACCTGCTGGTCACCCACCCGGCGGTGCTGCAGGCCCATGTGGTGCCCCTGCCCGACGAACGCATGGGCGAGATCGGTGTGGTGTTCGTGGTCCTGCGCGACGGGATATCCGTTACTGATCAGGAACTGATTGATTTTTGCAGTGAACGCGTAGCCCGTTTCAAAGTTCCTCGCCATGTGCTGCGCATCCTCGCCCAGGATATTCCCGCCACGCCCTCGGGCCGGGCCCGCAAATTCCTGCTTGCGCAAATCGCCGCGCAATCACTCGAGCGAGCGGCCTGATCCCGCCCAACTGCTGTGCTGCCCAGCGCGAATCACTGACCTATCCACAAGCCATGACACAGACTCACAGCCTCATCCAGGGCCGGCCCGCACAAGGGCTGATCACCATCGACACCCCGGTCGGGCACCGTCTGATCGGCGTCAAGAAGAAAGCCGCGATTCAACTCATGGGCTCGCGCCTGTGGGGCCGCTTCAACCCCAACCATTGGGACCCGGTGTATGCCGCCAAAACCGGCCTGAAGGCACCGATACAGACCGGCGAGATGTCCAGCGCCTACATCGCCGAGATGTGCGTCAACCACTTCGGCGCCAGCGTATTCAGAGACGCCCGCATCGTCTGCAAATATGTAGGCTCCACCCTGGCCAACGAAGTGATCACCACCCATGGCGTGGTCAGCGAGAAGACCCCCAAAGGCAAGGGCTTTCGCTTCAAGGTCGACGTCTGGGCCGACAACGAAGCGGGCGACAAGAAGACCGTCGGCTGGATCGAAGTCGACGTCGGCGTCTGATCAGCGCCCTGCAGCCCAATATTGAAAAGGACAGACCATGACCCCAAGCACCGCCCGCACCGATGATCTGATGCCCATGACCGACATCCAGATCCAGCAGGTGCGCGACTTTGTCGACGGGCTCGATTCGAAGTCGCAAACCTACTGGGACATGGTCAACATTGGCGATGAGCTCTCGCGCGACCTGCACATCACGCCAGAATTGGTCATTCTCTATGCCGATGCGGTGGAAGACTACAACCCCTGGTACGAGGGCTGGCGCATGAACACCTGGAACATCGAAGGCGAATCGCCCTTCGGGCCTGCCATCGTGCCGCCGCTGCTGGTCTCGCATTTCGTGCTGTCGGTGCAGTTTGACCACACCAAGCCCTTTGCCGTTGGCTCGATCCACACCTTCCATGACTCGGAAGTCATCGAGCCGATTCCCGTTGGCGCCACGGTGCGCATCACCACCCGGGCGATCGATAAATTCATCAAACGCGAACGGCGCTATGTGCGCCATGAGGTGCATGTGACCGACGTGAGCGACGGCCGCCTCTACCTGCGCGAGACGCGCGACATCCTCTCGCTTTGAGCCCTGCGCCAGGGCTAAGGGCCGCACCAGGGGGCAGACCGCCTGTGACGGGGCCGGATTTTCTTGACAGGCCTGCGAGCTCAAGCCATGACCACCGAGCCTGTAGGGGCCAGGGGCCAACACCGGGAAGGCCCCGATCTCTAGGCGCTGGCGGCTCAGGCGCTACCATCGATACCCAGCCCCTCTTGTGACACCTCCCCGTTCACCGACCGCCATGACGACTGCCCTGAAAATCGACTTTGTTTCTGACATCTCCTGCCCCTGGTGTGCCGTCGGCCTGGGCGCACTGCAACAGGCCCTGGTGCAGGTGCAGCCCGAGATCAGCGCCACGGTGCATTTCTTGCCCTTCGAGCTCAACCCCCAGATGGGTCCAGGCGGCCAAGATATGGGCGAGCACCTCACTGAAAAATACGGATCGACGCCCGAACAGCAGGCCCAAATCCGTGAAAACATTCGCCTGCGCGGGGTAGAGGTCGGCTTTGAGTTCAACAACCAGGGCCGTGCACGCATCTACAACACCTTTGACGCCCACCGTCTGCTGATGTGGGCCGGCCTCGAGCAGCCTGAGCAGCAAGCAGCGCTCAAGCGGGCCCTGCTCGAAGCCTGCCACGGGGAGCGGGCGGCCATGGACCAGGCGCAGACGCTGCTGGCTGCGGCCGACAAGGCCGGGCTGGACCGCACCGCCGCCGAGCAGGTGCTCAGCAGCGGTACGTACGCCCAAGAAGTACGCGACAGCCAAGCGCGCTACCACGCGGCCGGCATTCATTCAGTGCCAGCGGTCATCATCAACGACCGCCACCTGATCTCGGGGGGCCAGCCCAGTGCGGTCTTTGAGCGGGCGCTGCGGCAGATCGCCGCAGCAGGCTGATCGGCAGCGCCATGGTTTGGACCGAAGACGCTTGCCGCCGTGCAGCCGCCGAACTGCTGCGCCAGCACCACCAGCGCGAGCGTTTCGAGGGTCTGAAGCACCCCGCCGAATTAGGCCATGCCGAAACCGCCTATGCGGTCCAGGCTGCCTGGGTCGAGCGCCGATGCCATGAGCTGTCGAGCGCCTGCGTCGGCTACAAAATCGCCCTGACCACACAGGCCATGCAGACCATGGTCGGTTATGCCGACAGCATCAGCGGCCGTTTGATCGGCGCCTTGGTGCAGCCCGGCCCCTGCACGCTGCAGACGCAGCACTATGGCCGGCTGGCGCTGGAATTCGAAATTGCCTTTGTCATGGCGAGCGACCTGCCGCAGACCAAGCAGCCCTGGGACCGGCGCATTGCAGCGCATGTGAAAGAGGCGCGGCCGGCGCTGGAACTGGTGGACGACCGCAAGGCCGACTACAACACGCTGCGGCACGACATCCTGACCCTGATCGCCGACAACGCCTGGAACGCTGGGCTGGTGCTGGGCGAGCCTCTGGCAGGGATCGATCTGCAGCGGCTGGGCGAGATCAGCGGCGTGGCCCTGATCGACGGCCAAGAGGTAGGACGCGGCAGAGGCAGCGACGTACTCGGCCATCCGCTCGATGCGCTGGCCTGGCTGGCCAATCACTTGCAAGCACGCGGTCTGCAACTGCGCCAGGGCGACATCATCACCACCGGCAGCCTGGTCAAGACCCAGTTTCCCAACAGCGCCAGTGAGGTGAGCTGGCGCCTGAGCGGCGCTCAGGAATTACAGGTGTCGGTGGCTTAAGCTGAAAAGGGCCACCGCAGCCCGACTCAATCGAGCGTCAGCTTGATGCGCTGGGCCACCTCGCGCCAGCGCGCCACATCACGCTGAATCAGCCGGCCCATGTCCTGGGCGTTCATGTAGTCAGGCACCACACCGGCATTGCGCAGCCGGTTTTGGGTGTCCGGATCGGCCAGCACCTTTTGCAGGTCTTCGCTGACTTTCTTGACAATGGCTGGTGGCGTTTTAGCCGGCGCCATCAGCCCGTACCAGATGTCGGTGTCGAAATCGATGCCCAGCGACTCCTTGATGGTGGGCAGGCCCGGCAGGCCGTCCTGCCGCTTGGCGGTGGTCACCGCCAGCGAGCGCAGCTTGCCGGTCTTGATAAAGGCGTCAAACGCCGACTGCGCGCCAAACGACAGCTGCACCTCATTGGCCAGCAAAGCCTGCACCGAGGGCGCCGAGCCCTTGTAGGGGATGTGCGTCATCGACAGGCCCAGCTGATGGGCAAACTGCTCGGTCGACAGGTGCGGTGCCGATCCGGGGCCGGCCGTGCCGTAGTTGAGCTTGCCCGGATTGGCCTTGGCATAGGCCAGCAATTCGCCCATGGTTTTGACCGGCAGTTGATCGTTGACCACCACCACCATGGGCGAGATCGCATAGCGGCCCATAGGCTCGAAATCGCGCAGCAGGTCCCAGCTCAGGTTGCGGTAGACCACGGTGTTGATGGTGTAGGAATTGACCGTCAGCAGCAGGGTGTAGCCATCGGGGGCGGCTTTGGAGACGATATCGGCCCCAATATTGCCGCCCGCGCCCGGTTTGTTGTCCACCACAATGTTCTGACCCCAAAGGCCGGAGAGTTTTTGCGCAATGATGCGACCCGAAATATCCGAGCCACCTGGCGCAAAGCCAACCACCAGGCGCACCGGCCGCTCAGGGTAGGTGGTTTGCGCCTGCGCCGTCAGGGGCAACGCTGCGCACAGGGCCAGGCAGGTGGCCAACAAGCTGCGGCGGGCGGACTGTTTGATCAATAGGGTCATGGGGAAGCCTGGATTAATTTTCGAAATATCGAAAAGATATACACAAAATCGAAAGCCAAATATACCAAAAGACCTCTCAAGTTGACAAGGCTTGCAGGCGGGCGCGTCGAGGCCCCCATAAAAAAACCGCTGCGACCGCGGAGCAGGCAGGGCCTGCCACCGGGGCGCAGCGGTCGCTTGAGCGGCAGCCAAGCCGCCGTTCAGGCTCAGGCCGGCACCATCACGAAGTCGTAGTCCAGCGTGAAGAAGTCACGATCCATCACCTTGCCGTCGGGAGCGGTACCGGCTTGCTGATGCACAAAATCGGCAATCAAGGAGGGGCGCACGCCAAACACCGCGTCAGCATCGAGATTCTTGCTGTTGCGATCAAAGATATGGGTGACCAAGGCTCGCTGGCCTTCGGCCTGAATCCGGAAGTGCAAATGGGCAGGGCGCCAGCTGCGTCCGGTGGTGTTGCTCAGCATGATGATGGCCGTGCCCTCTTGCGGCACCGGATAGTCCACCGGCATCACCGACCAGAAACGGTACTGGCCATTGGCGTCGGTGGTCAGCACCGCGCGCGCCCAGGGGCCGTTGGTCTCCAGGTCTTGTTGCACGTCATACAGACCCCGGTCATCCGAGTGCCAGACGTCGATCTTGGCATTGGCCAGCGGCTTGCCGTCGACGTCGCGCACCGTGCCCTGCGCGTACATGGGCGTGCCCTGCGCACCGCCACTGATGTCGGTGCCCAAAGCAAACTCAGGTGCGTTCTCCAGCA
>JBAXEN010000241.1:0-6742 GCA_037140415.1 Betaproteobacteria bacterium
GGCGGCCAGGGCCTGATGGCGCGCATTTAACGCGAGATGCCCCTGAACTCGATCTGGGAGGGCGCGGGCAACATCATGGCGCTGGACCTGCTGCGCGGTCTGCGCCAGGGCGACGCGCTGGCCTGCCTGCGGCGTGAGCACGCGCCGGTGCGCGGCCGCAATGCTGCCCTCGACCGAGCCATCGAGCGCCTGCCCACCGTCCTTCAGGAATGGGCCACCCCTGAGCAGGCGCGGCGACTCGCCCAGGAATTGGCCCTGCTGATACAGGCGGCCTTGTTGGTGCAGACCGCGCCGCCTGCGGTGTGGCAGGCCTTTTGCGATTCACGCCTGGCCGGCCACTGGGGCCAGAGTTTCGGCACCCTGGGCCCGCAGGCCGATGTCGACGCCATCCTCGCGCGCGCCATGCCCTGAGCGGCGCCATTCCGAGCCCGATGCGGGCTCTCGATCAAAACCAAGGAGACCCCATGAACAACATCGTGCTGCACCACTACCCCGCGTCGCCGTTTGCAGAAAAAGCCCGACTGATGCTGGGCTACAAAGGCCTGGCATGGAAGTCGGTGTTCATCCCCATGGTCATGCCCAAGCCCGATGTTCTGGCGCTGACCGGCGGCTACCGCAAGACGCCGATTTTGCAGGTCGGGGCCGATATCTACTGCGACACCTCCTTGATGGCTCAGGCCCTCGATGAGCTGTTGCCCGAGCCCGCGCTGCTGCCTCTGGCGGTGCAAGGCCTGGCCGGCCCGCTGGCGCAGTGGGCCGACGCCACCTTGTTCTGGGCCTCCATGTCCTACAGCACCCAAGCGGCCGGCATGGCGCAGATGTTTGCCAAGGCGACGCCGCAGGCGATGCAGTCCTTTGCCGAAGACCGCAAGGCCATGGGCGCCGGCATGCCGCGACCGCGCCCGCTCGATGCCACCGGCGCCTACAAAACCTACCTGCAGCGCCTGGCGCAGATGCTGCAGGCCGGCCCTTATCTGCTCGGCGCGCAGCCCAGTGTGGCCGACTTTTCGGCCTATCACCCGCTGTGGTTCACCCGCAGCCAGACGCCGGCGCTGGCCGGGATTTTGGATGCAGCTCCCACGGTGCTGGCCTGGATGGACCGCATGGCGGCCATCGGCCATGGCACGGTCGAGCGCTACAGCGCAGACCAAGCCTTAGAGCTGGCGCGCAGCAGTGTGCCCAAGCCGGTGGACGGCGAGGTATTCCAAGACGACCACGGCATTGCCCTGGGCAGCCGCGTCAGCGTGGCCGCCGAGAGCTTTGGCCTGGAGCCCACCGAAGGCACGCTGCTGGCGGCCACCGCCAGTCGCTACACCCTGGCCCGCGAGGATGATCGGGCTGGCCGGGTGCATGTGCACTTTCCCCGCATCGGCTACGCGCTGCGGGCGGTCAAGCCATGAGCGCGTCCGACTGGCAAGGCAAGACCGCCTTGATCACCGGGGCCGGCTCGGGTTTTGGCCTGGAGTTGGCGCGTATCGCAGCGCGGGCCGGTATGCGGCTGGTGCTGGTGGATGTGCAGACCGACGCCTTGGCCGCCGCTGTGGCCGAGCAGCGCGCGGCGGGTGCTCAGGTGCTGCCCTTTGAGCTGAGCGTGGCTGATGCCAGCGCCATGCAGGCCATGGCCGAGCAGGTCCAACAGCAATGGGGCGCGCCCCACCTGCTGTTCAACAACGCCGGCGTCGGAGCAGGCGGCCTGATCTGGGAAAACACGCTGGAAGACTGGCAGTGGGTGCTCGGCGTCAACCTGATGGGCGTGGTTCATGGGATCAGGCTGTTCACCCCGATGATGCTGGCCGCCGCCGAGGCCGACCCAGATTGGCGCGGGCATATCGTCAACACCGCCAGCATGGCGGGCCTGCTCAACCCGCCCAATATGGGCGTCTATAACGTCAGCAAGCATGCGGTGGTATCGCTGACTGAAACCCTGCACCATGACCTCAGCCTGGTGAGCGATCAGATCGGCGTATCGCTGCTCTGCCCCTACTTTGTGGCCACCGGCATCAGTCAGAGCCACCGCAACCGGCCTGCCGGCGCTCAGAAGGCCACCACCAGCCAGCGGGTCGGCCTGGCCATGATTGACAAGGCGGTGCAGGCCGGCAAGGTCAGCGCCGCTGAGGTGGCCGAGCGCACCTTTGCAGCGATTTCCTCTGGCCAGTTCTACATTTACAGCCATCCGCAGGCCCTGGCTTCTGTGCAGACCCGGATGGAAGACATCCTGCAAGGGCGCACACCCAGCGACCCTTTTGCCGGCCGGCCGCAGGTGCGTGAGCAGTTGCAGAGCGCGCTGCGTGGGGGCTGAGGCAACTGCCTGTGGGTGCCTGTTAGACTGATTTCATGGTCATTGACATGCACTCTCATTGGACGCCGCGGGGCCTGGCGGCGTGCGCGGCGGGGCAGGACTGGTACGGCTGGCGCTTGGACCGCGACGCGCAGGGCCGTGAGCGGGTCAGCATGGGCGAGCATGCCCTGACTTTTGCGGTCAGCCGCTCTCTGCTGACCGATCCGGCCGCCCGTGCCGAGGACCGGCGCATCCATGAAGGCATAGCCATGCAGTGCCCGATCCCAACGGGTATCTTCTGGAATTACCACCTGGATGAGGCGCAGGCCCGCCGCTTCACCCTGGAGCTCAACGAAGAAATCGCCGAGGTGCAGCGCTCCCATCCCCGCAGCTACCGCGGCCTGGCGATGCTGCCGATGCAGCATCCCCACCTGGCCCGAGAGATGATGGAAGACGCGGTCGGCCGACTCGGCCTGCGCGCGATCGTGATTGCCTCCAATGTCAACGGCCGCAACCTCGACGACCCGCAAGTGCTGCCGCTGCTCGAAGCGGCAGCCGCCATGGACCTGTCCATCGTGGTGCATCCGGTGTACTGGGGCAAGCCCGGCGAGGAGCGCTTCCCGCGTTACCACTTCGAGAACTCCTTCGGCGCGCCCCTGGAGTCCAGCCTGGCGGCCATGTCTGTGGTCTATAGCGGCCTGCTCGATCGCCACCCGGACCTGCGCATCATGTTCACCCAGGGCGGTGGCTGGATTCATTTTGGGGTCGGCCGTTTCAACCTGCGCTATCAGCAAGGCCGCGACGGCAACACCATGGCCCGACCGCCGGTGGACTACCTCTCGCAGATGTATTTTGACTGCCTGGTGCACGACGACGATGCGCTGGCGCTGCTGTTCAAGCGCTGCGGCCGCGACAAGCTGATGATCGGCACCGACCACCCGGCCAGCGGCAACATCATCGGCGGGGCTGTGCCCTGGATACGCCAGCAGGCGATCTTCTCCGACGAGGACAAAGACCATATCCTCTGGCGCAACGCAGCGCGCTTTCTGCAGCTTGACGCGTCCTGCCTGCCCACCTCTTAGCATTGAACTTTATGAGCGTTCCATTTCTCCGCCGCGCGGCCTTCCTTAGCTTGCTGGCCCTGGGCGCTGCGCCTGCCGCGCTGTGGGCGCAGGAATTCCCGAGCCGGCCCATCCGGCTGGTGGTTCCGTTTGCCCCGGGCGGCTCGACCGACATCATCGCCCGCGCGGTCAGCCAAAAAATGAGCGAACGTCTTGGTCAGCCGGTGGTGATCGACAACAAGGCTGGCGCGGCCACCACCATCGGCACCGATTTCGTGGCCCGTGCGGCGCCGGACGGCCATACCCTGCTGCTGGTACCCGTGCCTTTTGTGACTGCGCAGTACACCTTTCCCAAGCTGGGCTATGACAGCCGCCGCGACTTTGCTCCGATCTCGCTGATGATCACCATTCCATTGGTGATCGCGGTCAATCCGGCCAAGGTCGAGGCCCGCAGCCTGCCAGCCCTGATCGCCGCGATGAAGGCCCAGCCCGGTCGTTTTTCCATGGGCTCGCCGGGCAACGGCAGCCATTCGCACCTGGCCTTTGAGCTGTTTCGCATGCAAACCGGGGTTGATGCCCTGCATGTGCCCTACAAGGGCGCAGCGCCTGTCGTCAGCGATTTGTTAGGCGGCCAAATTGATCTGACCTTCACCGGCCCGCTGGAGGTCATGCCCCATGTGCGCAGCGGCAAGCTCGCCGTTCTTGGCGTGGCCGCGCCGCAGCGCCTGAGCTACCTGCCGGCGGTGCCCACCGCGCGCGAAGCGGGCTTGCCCGACTATGAGGCTTCTTTCTGGTTCGGCATCGTAGCGCCGGCAGGCACGCCCAAAGAGGTGATCAGCAAGCTCAACGAGGCGGTCACTGCAGCGCTCAAAGCGCCTGATGTGGTGGAGACCCTCAGCGCCCAAGGGGCAGAAATTTCCGCTTCGACCCCCGAGGCTTTCAACCGCTTCCTGCAAGCCGAACACGCCCGCTGGTCGCAGACCATCAAGGCGGCGCGGATCACCCTCAATTGAGCATAGGACCTGACTGAGTCCTGTCCGACTCAGGGTGGAGCGCCGCCCTCGGCGCGATGCGGCTTTAGATCCAGCGCCCCATCGCCGCGAGGGCGCGGCTCCCAGAACAAATGCGTCAGCCCGTCTTAAACCTGCCCTGTGGCAGAATCCTGCAGCCCTGCGCAAGCCGGCGCCTTTTTGCCCGATCCCGCACGGCTTGTCAGCTTTTTTCATGAATCACATCCTTGCCCAAATTGCGACCGAGCTCAAGGTTCGGCCCGCACAAGTTGAGGCTGCTGCCGATCTGCTCGACGGTGGCGCCACAGTCCCCTTTATCGCCCGCTACCGCAAAGAAGCCACCGGCGGACTCGACGATATTCAGTTGCGCGAGCTGCAATACCGTCTGGGTTATCTGCGCGAGTTAGATGAGCGGCGCACTGCCATTCTTAAAAGCATTGAAGAGCAGGGCAAGCTCACGCCTGAGTTGCAGGCTGCCATCGCGGCCGCCGCCACCAAGCAGGACCTGGAAGACCTCTACCTGCCCTTCAAGCCCAAGCGCCGCACCAAAGGCCAGATCGCCCGTGAAGCCGGCATCGAGCCTTTGGCTGATTTGCTCTTCAATGAACCCCAGCGGGTGCCTCTGGACGAAGCCCAGGCCTATGTGCTTAAGGACAAAACCGAGGCCGGTGACGACTTCACCACGGTGCAGGCGGTGCTCGACGGCGTGCGCGACATTCTGTCGGAGCGCTGGGCCGAAGATGCGCCGCTGGTGCAGTCCCTGCGCCATTGGCTGTGGAGCGAAGGCCTGTTCGCATCCAAGCTGGTGACGGGTAAGGACGAGAACAACCCCGACCATGCCAAGTTCCGCGACTACTTTGACTATGACGAGCCGATCAGCCAGGTGCCATCGCACCGGGCGCTGGCCGTATTCAGGGGGCGCGGTTTAGAGATTCTCGATGCCAAACTCAGCTTGCCTGAGGTGCTGGACGCGCAGGGCAAGCCGCCCACCGTCTCCCTGGCCGAAGGCAAGATCGCGCTGCACCTGGCTTGGAGTCACAAGGCCCGGCCTGCCGATGACCTGATTCGCAAGGCGGTGGCCTGGACCTGGCGGGTCAAGCTCAGCCTCTCGCTCGAGCGCGACTTGTTCGGCCGCTTGCGCGAAGAGGCCGAGAAGGTGGCCATCAAGGTGTTTGCCGACAACCTGCGCGACCTGCTCTTGGCTGCTCCTGCCGGCCCGCGCGTGGTCATGGGTCTGGACCCGGGCATACGCACCGGCGTCAAGGTGGCCGTGGTCGATGCCACCGGCAAGCTGGTCGATACCGCCACCGTCTTCCCGCATGAGCCGCGCCGTGATTGGGACGGCTCGCTGTTTGCCCTGGCCAAGCTGTGCGAAAAGCATGGCGTCAACCTGATCGCCATCGGCAACGGCACCGCCAGCCGCGAGACCGACAAGCTCGCTGGCGATTTGATCAAGCAGCTGGCCAAGCTGCACCCCGAGCAGGCCTTGCAAAAGGTGGTGGTCAGTGAGGCCGGCGCCTCGGTGTATTCGGCCAGCGAATTTGCCTCACAGGAGATGCCCGACGTGGATGTGAGTCTGCGCGGCGCGGCCAGCATCGCCCGGCGCTTGCAGGACCCGCTGGCTGAGCTGGTCAAGATCGAGCCCAAATCCATCGGCGTGGGCCAGTACCAGCACGACGTCAACCAGAGCGAGCTCGCGCGCAGCCTGGACGCGGTGGTCGAGGACTGCGTCAACCGGGTGGGGGTGGACCTCAACACCGCCAGCGTGCCTTTGCTGGCGCGGGTCTCGGGGCTGTCGCAGACCACCGCCCGTTCGGTGGTGCGCTGGCGCGACGCCAACGGAGCTTTTGCCAGCCGAGCTGACTTGCTCAAGGTCACCGGCCTGGGCCCCAAGACCTTCGAGCAAAGCGCAGGCTTCTTGCGCATCCGCAGCGGCAGCAACCCGCTCGATGTCACGGGCGTGCACCCCGAGACCTATCCAGTGGTCGAAAAAATCATGGCGCACACCGGCAAGCCGGTGGCCGAGTTGATGGGCCGCGCCGAGATGCTCAAGTCGCTCAAGCCCGAGCTGTTTGCCAATGAGCAATTCGGGGTGATCACGGTCAAGGACATCCTGGCCGAGTTGGAAAAGCCTGGCCGTGACCCGCGCCCTGATTTTCAGGTGGCGCGCTTTACCGAGGGTGTGGAAGATCTGGCCGACCTCAGGGAGGGCATGGTGCTCGAAGGCACGGTCACGAACGTGGCGCAGTTTGGCGCTTTCATCGACCTGGGTGTGCACCAAGACGGTTTAGTTCATGTGAGCCAGTTGGCCAACAAATTCGTGAGCGACGCGCGCGAGGTGGTCAAGACCGGCGACATCGTCAAGGTGCGGGTGCTGGAGGTGGACATGGCGC
>JBAXEN010000242.1:0-6601 GCA_037140415.1 Betaproteobacteria bacterium
GAGCCCGGGTAGCCCAAAAACGTCAGCTGCACAGGCGCGGCCCTTTGCGCAAACAAGCTCATGTGCTGCAAACTGGTGTGACCGGCCAGGTCTACCAAGATGTTGATGCCATCGCTTTCAATGCGCTTTGCCATCTGCGCATCGGTCCAGTGTGTGCACTCCACTCAGTGCGCCACGCGCGAGCGCGCCTGCTGGGTTTGGTCGTCGTGCGACACCCCGGTGAAATACACCGTCAGCTCAAACTGAGCTTGATCGAGTCGCGCCAGCACCGGCTGCATGAAGATGTTGACCGGATGCTGGTGATGAAAATCGGCGCTCACCAAGCCCACGCGCAAGCGCTTGTGCGGCTGCCGGGGGTTGGCAAAGCTCGCCACACTGCGGCCACCCGCCCCCAAAGGCGCAAAAAGCTCACGGTGCACGGCCGCCACCTCTTGGGCGCTGAGCTGGTCGCTGTAGAGCGCGCTCATGGCCGCGCTTGAACGCATTTTCGACAAAGGGCCTTCGGCCTCTGGTCCGGTCTTGTCGGTGGGCGGGCAAGCACAGGCGAAGACCCCAGCGGGAACAGCACCGACAACACGGCCTCGGCCCAGGACAGGCCTTTTGGCACGCCCCGCGTTCAAGCGAAGCATCCCCTCAAATTAAATTATTCACATATTGAATACAATTGAAACAATTGATAAAACTATAGATAAACATCGAGGGGTGACTTGCAGATGGATGCGGTGAAATTTTGGGGTGTGAGGTCGGTACTGTGGCTGGCCTTGATCACTCCTGTAGGCAGTGGGTGGGCTCAAGCAGCGGACAGCGGCATGCAGTTGTTGCGCGCTGGCCAAGCCGCAGCTGCCGAGCAGGCTTTTGGGCGCGACATCGAGCGCTCGCCCAAGGATCCGGATCATTGGTTGGGTCGCGGTTTGGCCAGGTCTCGCCTGCAGCGCTGGGAGGCTGCCATGCAAGACTTGGAGCAGGCGGTGGCTTTGGCTCCAGCTTATGCCGAGGCCTGGTCGGCCTTGGCGGATGTTTACCGCTGGAATGAGCGCTGGTCGGCTGCCGCCGATGCTTATGCACGATTGGCGGTGTTGCGGCCCCAGGACGCGCAGGTGCAGGTCTGGCGTGCCCGCAGCCTGTGGCAATTGCAGGATGCGGATGGCGCGCGTCTGGCCGCAAGGCGTGCCTTGGAATTGGGGGCCGATGCCGCCGATGTGCCCCTGTTGAACGCCAAAACCCCTCAGGAAAGAGCACAGGAAAGCACCGGGACTCTTACGGGTCGAGAGTACGACTGGGCGCTATCGGTTGGTGCCGCGCACACGACTTCAGGTTCGGCCAGCGCCGATGACAACAGTGTGTCGCTGCGCCGATATACCGATTGGGGCTCGATCGCGCTGGAGCGCATGTCGCTGCGTCGATTTGACCTGGTCGATCAGGCTTGGGCGGTGGACGCCTATCCGCGCCTGTGGTCGGGCGCCTACGCCAACGTGCGCTATCAGGCTTCCGATCGGGTTGAGTTGTATCCCCATCGTTCATGGCGTTTGGAGTTGTTCCAAAACATCGGTGCGGGTTGGGAGTTGGCCGCCAGCCACGATGAGCTGGGTTTCGGCTCGGGGGTGCGCATCCAGGGCGTCGCGGTGGGCAAGTACTGGGGCAATTTCTTTGCCCGCTGGCGCCATCAGACGGTGAGGTCGGACTCGTCGAGCAGTCGGGGGGACCGGTTGTTGCTTCGTTACTACTACACAGGCGACGCCGACCATTATGTTGAAGGCAATTTCTCACAGGGTCGCAGCGACGATTTTTCCAGTGCGCTGTTGCAATCGGCCCGGTCTGATTCCCGTGGGGTGGTGTGGTATCACTTCTTGAATCGCCACTGGGGCTTTAAGTTGGGCTTGAGCCAATCGCATGACAGCAGCGCTTACAACGCCCGTGCCCGAGATGTTTCGGCCAGCCTGACCCGCCGCTGGTAGGACATGACGACTCCCGTCAAAGCTCGCGCCAGCCGGGCCCTGTTGCCTTGGCCCGGCTTGTTGGCGGGCATGCTGCTGTTGGCGCTGGCGCGTTGCTGGCAATCGCCGGCCCCTTGGGCCGATGCCGCACCCATGCTGCTGGCCGACGCTTTGATGGGTTTGCGATTGTTGGCTGTGGCCATGCTCTTGTCCTGGCTGCTGAGTCGTTCATCACGGAGGACGCAAGGGCTGATTTGGGGTGTGGGCGGCACATTGGTGTGGACCGTGCTGGTGGGTCTGGAAACTTATCACGAGCTCGCTGGGGTGCCCTTGGGTAGCGATGTGCTGGCCTATTCGGGGGCAGAGATCGTGCAAACGGTCTCCGCGGCAGGGCTGTCCGTCTCTGCCGTCTGGTGGGCCGCTTGGCTCGCATCGGCTGGGGTGTGGTGGCTGCTTTTGCTCAAGAGCCCGTCCATCATGGCGCTCAGCTTGCCGACTTTGCGCTGGGGTCTGGCTGTTGTGGCCATGGCTTGCTGGGTTTTGCCGTGGCAATTCACCCATGCGGCCGAGGGTGTCGAGCACCGCACCGGCAATAAGCTGGCCTATCTGTTGGCCGAGCTGGTGCGCCATGCCGGTCAAGCCTCGACCGTGGCCGAGGCGGAGCAGCCTTACCCTTTTGAGCATCCCGAATCCACGCCCGATACCCTGGGGCCCATGTTGGGACTGGACCCCCAGAAGCCACCGCATGTGGTGCTGGTGATCGTGGAGGGCTTGGGCCGCAGTTTTTCCGGGCCGGACGCGCGTCTGGGCAGCTTCACGCCGTTTTTGGACGAATTGGCACAAGGTTCCCTGTACTGGGAGAACTTTCTGGCGCCCCAGGGGCGCACGTTTGGCGTGCTGCCCAGCGTGTTGTCGTCTCTGCCTTTTGCCGATCACGGTGAACATCCCAAGCCCCACCACAACCTGCCGAGCTGGCTCAAAAGAAATGGGTATGCCTTGCGGTATTTCACCGGGACCGATCTGACTTTTGATCATCAGGGCGACTTCTTGCGCTCAGTGGGTTTTGAGTCCCTCCACAGCGACAAAGATCTGGTCGGGGTGGGCACCCGGATCGGTGAATGGGGCTACCCCGACGGTGATTTGCTGTCGATGGTGTTGTCCCAACCCTGGCCCACCCAACCGAGTCTGACCCTGGTGCAAACCATGAGCATGCATTCGCCGTTTCAGGTGCCTCGCATGGACGAATACCGGGCACTGGCCCGTGCCCGCATGGGCACTTTGGGCTTGAGCGCCGAGCAAAAGGCGCAGGCCGAGCGGCATCTCGATGTGTATGCCAGTATTTTGTACACCGACGAACAGTTGCGCCTTTTTTACCAACGCTGGCAAAAAATGGCGCAGGCCCGCAATGCCTTGCTCGTGATCACCGGGGACCATCGCCTGCCGGAAATTGCGATGCAGGCGCATTTGGAACGCTTTCATGTGCCGCTGATCATCCAGGGGCCCTTGCACACCGAGCCTCGGCGCATCAAATCGGTCTCGACTCACTTCGACATCGCCCCTTCATTGCAGGCTTTGCTGGCCCGCCAATACGGATGGACCACGCCTCAAATCGTGCATTGGATGGGCTCGGGCCTGGACGTGCACCCTCAGTTTCGCAACCTGCATGCGATCCCACTGAAGCAGACCAAGACGGAGTTGGTGGATTTCGTCTCCGGTGAATATGTCTTGCACCGCGACCGCTTGTTGTCCTTGCGCGACGGCATCCTCACCGAGCCTGAGGATATGCCCGACATCAGAACGCAGCTGCGCCAGGCTTTGGGCGGTTTTCAGGCCAGGCTGCAGCGCGCCGTCGGCCAGGCTTCTTGGGTTGAATCGGCGCCAGACGTTCCTTGGGTGGCCTTTGATGCCACCGGGCGATCCCTGCAACAGGGGCAGAAACTGGCGCGCTACCAGGGGGTCTCGGTGACCGATGTCCAAACCGAGTGGCGCAGTCAGGGCACCTGGCGGGTTCGCAGCCGCTACACACACTCCGCTGATCGACCCTCAGCAGGGTTCGTACCGCTGTTGGTCATCACCAACGCACGAGGGCAGGAGGTGGCCGAGCGCTCGGGGAAATTCTTGCGTCTGAAAGCCGGCGAAAGTGTCGAGGTGGAGTTGGAGTTGTCTGTGCCTGAGCAGGCGGGCGGGGAATTGTTTGCATCGATGGTGGTCTCACACCCAGATACCGGTAAATCCATCGGCAGGGGGCAATACCATGTGGCACTGCGTCCTTAAATGGGCCCGTTGGGCCATGATCGGGCTGTGTCTGGCACCGGCTTGGGCTGGAGCCCGTCAGGCGATTTGGGTGTGGGAGCAAGATACGCTCGATTGGCTTAAAGCCCCGCCGCAAGCCGTAAAAGCTGCCCAATGGATGCGGGGGCAAGGCATCACCGTCGTCTACCTGTACGCCGGCGCCCATGTGGATCAAGACCCCTTGGTGGAGAGCCCCCAGGCCTATGCCGAATTGCTCAAGACCTTGCACCGCGTTGGCCTGGAAGTGCACGCGCTCTTGGGATCGGGCTACTTAAGGACGGAAAAATACGTGCTGCCGGAAAACCGCGAGCGGGCCCGTCTCATGGTGCAAAGGGTCTTGGATTACAACCAGCGCGCTTCGGTGGGCGAATGGTTCACCGGAATCCACCTGGATATCGAACCCCATGTGCTCGATGACTGGTCCAGCAGGCGCGAAGAGTACATCCGCATGTGGTTGCAGGTTTCAGAGATGTGGATGGCGATGAAACGTCAGTCCGGGCAGCGCCTGATCGTTTCACCCGCCATTGTGTTTTGGCTCGATGGTATTCGTGTCGAGCACGCCGGTGTGACCAAGGCGGCCAGTGAGCACATGCAAGATATTTACGACCATGTGGTGCTGATGGATTACCGCAACCGGGCCCTTGGGCCCGATGGCATCCTCAGCCATGGCCAGCAGGAGATAGCCTATGGTCGACGCATCGGCAAATCGGTCTGGCTGGGGCTGGAGTTTTCGCCCAACGAGATGGCCAAGCTGACATTTCACGGGCAAACCATAGACCATGCCCGCCGAGAGTTGCGGCTGGTCAAGCAGGCCTTGGCGAACGAGCCCGCTTTTGGGGGCATCGTGATCCACCACTACGGCACCTACCTGCGCTGGTTGCGCGAGCACCGTGCAGAGCACGCTCCCATCGTTTTCAAGCCCTGAGCCGTGATCCATTCCCAACCCTACCTGAAGCACCGTTCGGTGCTGATCATCGAAGACGATGCCTTCATGGCTCGCTTGCTCGGTTTTGTCTTGCAGCGACAAGGTGCGGCCATCGAATACGCCAAGGATGGTATCGAAGCCATGGAGCGTTTAGAGCAAGCTTGCGTTTTTGACGCCGTGCTCTTGGACTTGCTGTTGCCGTTTCATGGGGGCATGGAGGTGCTGGCGCGCATGCGCCAGACGCCGGGGTGGTCTGATGTGCCGGTGCTGATCGTCTCGGATCTGGACAAGGGCGAAGAGATTGCACGAGCGTTTCGCGCAGGTGCCGATGACTTTGTGACCAAGCCTTTCAATCCGGATGAATTGCTGGCGCGACTGGCGCGTCGTTTGCGGCCTCAACAGGGCGTCTTGTGAGCGACATCCACCTGGTAGACCCTGGATTGCTGCAGCGCATGGCCTGGTGGTTGGCCATGGTGCTGGTGGTGTGGATTGTCGGCATGTTGCTGACTTTGTGGTTGTTGCGGCTGTATCGGCGCTGGCGAGAGCCGGCGCGACAAGCACTGACCGAGCGATTGACTCAAGCCCTGCTGCAAGTTGCTTTGGGGGACGAGCTGCCTTTGTCGGCATTTGCGGTCCGGGCCGGCGAGCGCCGCCTGTTGCTCCTGCTTTGGTTGCAGATGCAGATGGTCCTCAGGGGCCAGGCGAGCGACAGGCTGTGCGAACTGGGACGCCGGCTGCGTTTGCAGGATTGGGCCTGGGCGCAGGCCGATAGCACGCATTACGCCCGCCGCATGGTGGCTCTGTTGAGCATGGGCTTCTTGCGTCAGACCGATCGCTTGGAGTGGTTGCAAAGTCGTTTGCAACAAGGGCATTCGCACACGGCCATTCATGCGGGCCGGGCCATGCTCGAATTGGATGCCGATGTTCACGCGTGGGGCGTGGCACGGGCCCTGCTTGATAAAACCGAGCTTGACCTGTCGTTGACGGCCGTCATGTTCAAGCCCTATCGTGCCTGCTTGTCGCCGGCGATGCTGACCCTCTGGTCCACTTCGGCCGCCCGCGAGGCGGGCCACGATGCGCCCTGGCGCGTTCGTTGGTTGCGCCTGGCCAGGGCTTTGCAGTTGCAGCTGCCCAGTGCCTGGTTGGCCCCCATGCTTGAAGAAGGTGTCGACTTGGAGGCTTTGATTGCAGCCATCCGTCTGTTTCAGGCCGAGCAGGGGGTGGCACCGTTGTTGAAGTTGGCCGAGCACTCGGATTGGCGGGTACGTGCCCAGGTGGCACGGGCTTTGTCCTATTTGGGTGAGGTCGACAACGCGCCCTTGTTGGTGCGTTTGACGACCGATCATGAATGGTGGGTGCGTTTCCGGTCGGCCCAGGCCTTGCTCTGTTTGCCCGGCGTGACGGCGGCTAAGGCCAAGGAGTGGGTCTCGCAGACCGGCGACCGCTATGC
>JBAXEN010000243.1:0-6563 GCA_037140415.1 Betaproteobacteria bacterium
GCCTGAGGCGCAGTAGCGGTTGATGCTCATCGCGGGTACCGCATCGCTCCAGCGTGCTTGCAGCAGCGCCATCTTGGCGATGTTGGCGCCTTGCTCGCCGGTTTGGCTGACGCAGCCGATCACCACGTCTTCGATGGCCGCGCTGCCTACGCCGCTCTGCTCAGTCAAGGCGTGCAACTGGCTGGCCAGCAGATCGAGTGGCCGCAGGGCCCGCAGCGCGCCCTTGTCATTGCCGCGCCCGCGCGGACTGCGCAGGGCCTCGATGATCAGTGCTTGGGTCATGCCTGGGGCTCCCTGGAAACGGCGGCCTTGACCGACCAGCGTGGAAAAAAGGCCGGCACCCGCGCGCAATACTGCGGGTAGCCGGGTTTGGTCTTCATCATGTGGCGCTCCATCAGCGAGGTGGCCGAACCGCGGTGCATGAACCAGGTCACATAGGCGGCGCTCGGCAGGGCCAACCAGCCCCAGGGATGGGCCAGAGCGATCAGCGCATAGCCCCACCACATGCAGGTCTGACCGAAATAATTGGGATGGCGGCACAGCGACCACAGGCCGCTGTCGAGCAATTGCGCTGAGCTTGAGCGCTGGCGCTTGAAGCGCTGCAATTGCCAGTCGGCGCCGGCCTCGAACACCAGGCCGGTCAGCCAGACCACAGCGCCCAGTCCGTGCCACAAGCTCCAGCCGGCCTCGGGTCGGGTCGCCAGCACCATGGGAATGGCCCAAAGCCACATCACCACGCCCTGCAGCAGGAAGACCTGGAAATAGCTCCACCACCACCAGCGCGGGCCCGAGCGTTCGCGCCATCGTGCGTAACGCGGATCTTCGCCATGGGGCAGATTTCGCCAGGTCAGATACAGGGCGTAGCGGCCAAAGCCTATGGCCGCCAGCACCGGCAGCAGCATTTGGGCACTGCTGCGCTCAGCCGGCAGCTGATTCCACAGCCACCAGGGCGCGGCCACCAGCAGATAGCCATAGGCCCAGTCCATGATGCTGCTGTCGCGCTTGAGCAGGCTGATCAGCCAGACCAGGGTGAGCATCAGCCACAGCCATACACCCAAGGCCAGCCATTGCACAAAAGCTGCGGCCAGCGCAGGCGGCCAGCGCCAGGCCGAGCTCATGTAGTACACGGCCATGGCCAGCGGCAGCAGTGGATAGGCCCGATCCAGCCAGCGCACCTTGCCGCGCGGCTGCTGCCACAGCCAGAAGCCGGCCAGCGGTAGCCAGAGCACGAACCACAGGGGGATCCAGGCGGCTGCAGGAAGGGCGTAGGTGCTCATGGGCGTTCGCTGGGCCTAGGGCTGGGCGGCGCTGGGCTGCAGGGCCTGCCAACGCGCGCCTGCTGCGCGCCATTCCTGCTCAAGCCGATCAACCACCTGGGCCACCGGCTCAATGGCCCCTATGGTGCCCAGGCCCTGACCAGCGGCCCACACATTGAGCCACTTCTTGCCCGCAAAAGACTGCTGGCTGTCATAGTGGCGCTCGGGCGCGGCCGGCATATGGTCGGGGTCGAAGCCGTTGGCACGCAGTGATGGTTTGAGCCAGCTGGCCAAGGTGCCGGTGACGCCCGCGCTGACCAGCAAGTCGTCGACGTTCGAGTCCACTACCATTTGTTGATAGGCCTGCGGTGCCATGCTCTCGGCCACCGGGATGAAGCGGGTGCCCATATAGACCAGATCGGCGCCGCAGGCCACCGCACCGGCTACGCCCCAGCCGTCGCTGATGCCGCCGCCGACCGCGATCAGGCCGTCGAAAAACTGCCGCACCGCGCTGACAAAGGCAAAGGGCGAGAGAAAGCCGGTGTGGCCGCCCGCGCCGCTGCACACGCAGGCCAGACCGTCGGCGCCGGCGGCCACCGCCTTGCGCGCCAGACCCAGGTTGATCACATCGGCCAGTACCAGCCCGCCGTAGCCATGCACCACCTCGATCGCAGGCTTGGGGCTGCCCAGGGCGGTGACCACCAGCGGCGGTTTGTACTTGGCGATCAGCGCCAGGTCCTCGGCCAGCCGGGTGTTGGACGAGTGGGTCACCAAATTGGCACACCAGGGCCCGATGGTGTGCCCCGGCTGGCTGTCGCGGGCTGCGGCCAGGCCTTCGGTGATCTGCTTCATCCAGACTTCGAGCTGCTCGATGGGCCTGGCATTGGGCGTGGGGAAGGCGCCGACGATGCCGGCCTTGCAGGCGGCCAGCACCAGCTCGGGCCCGGAGATCAGAAACATGGGCGCGGCCACCACGGGCAGTCGCAACGGAAAAGGAAATCGGTTCATTCGCTTGCCTTGAAGCCGGAGATGCGCACGGCGTCGCCCCAGCGTTTGTAATCCGCCGCTACAAAGCGGGCCAGTTCTTCGGGGGTGGACGGCAGGGTTTCAAAATCCATGCTCCGCCACTTGTCCTTGACCTCCTGCGTGCGCAGGGCCTTGACCAGTTCGCGGTTGACGCTGGCAATCACCGCATCGGGCGTGCCGGCCGGCGCCGATACCGCCGCCCAGATGTAGATCTCCAGCTCTGGATAGCCTTGCTCGGTGAAGGTGGCGACCGCTGGCATCAGCGCCGAGCGCTGCGGACTGGTGACGGCCAGCACCTTGACCCTGCCTGCCTCCAGGTGTGGCTTGACCGCCAGCAGCGGCAAAAAAGCCGCTTGCACCTGACCACCCACCAGGTTCTGCACCGCTGGCGGCGTGCCATTGAAAGGCACATGCACCATGTTCAGGCCGGTTTTCTGGTTGAAGATCACACCGGCAAAGTGCGAGGAATTACCGGCGGTGAAGGAGGCATAGGCGACCTTGCCACCCTGGGGCCTGGCCCAGTCGACAAACTCACGCACGGTGGTGGCCGGCACGCTGGCATGAACCGCCATGACCATCGCGGTACCCAGAAAATTACTCACCGGCTTGAAGCTTTTCTCGGCGTCGTAGGGCAGCTTGCTGAAGGTGTGCGGATTGATGGTCAGCATGCTGGTGTTGGACAGCAGCAGGGTGTAGCCATCGGGCGCCGCCTGGGCCACCGCCTGCGCCGCCACGATGCCCGAGCCGCCGGGCCTGGCCTCGACCAGCAGGGGCTGGCCGGTGCTTTTGCGAAACTCCTCGGCCACCACCCGCACAGCGGTATCGAGGGTGTTGCCAGCGGCAAAGGGCACGACGATGCGCACCGGCCGCTCGGGCCAAGCCGAAGCCCCTGATGACAGGCTCTGGCCCTGGGCCGCGCCGGCCAGCGCGAGCGCGCAGCGAGCCAGAAAAAGGCGTCGGTGCAGTCTGGGCTTCATCAGCGATCTCCTTGACCGATCTCAGGGGGCGTTCATCCGTGCCAGCCAGCCCAGCAGGATCTGGGTCAGCGCCGGTGTCTGTTCGAGCGGGCTCATGTGGCCGGTGTCGTCCAGCCAGCTCAGCTGCGCGGTCGGTATCTGCTCGGCCGCCTCCTGTGAGAGTTCAGGCGGCGTGACCTTGTCTTGCCGGCCGCAGACGATCTGCACCGGAATGCGCAGGCCGGCCATCAGCGCCTGGTGGTCGGGCCGGCTGGCAATCGCGCGGGTCTGGCGCACCGCCGTCGCGGCCCCGACTTCAAGCAGCATGGCTTTGAGCTCGGCCATGAATTTGGCGTCGGCATGCCGATTCGGGTGCACGCTCCAGGGAGCGACCTGCTCGATCAGGGCTGGAAAGTCGCGCTCGATCGCCTTGACGGTTTTTAGGCGGTTGATGCGGCTGGCCTCGGTCTCGGGCCGTATGGCCGAGTCCACCAGGGCCACCGCCTGCACCGGCCGCCGGGCTTCGGCCAGCATCTGCGCCAGCACATAGCCGCCCATGGAGAAACCGACCAGTGCCAGGGTCTGCGCAGCCGGCACATCGGCCAGGGCCTGCCAGGCATGCTCGGCCATAGCGGCCATGGTGTCCTGGTCGGCGAAATGCACGATGCGGACCTCGGCCTGCTCGGACAGACCGTGGGCGACCGGCTGCCAGACCTTGTCGTTGTTGAGCATGCCGGCCAGCAGCACGACCGTGGGTTTCATGCGGCGATCTCCTGAGGGGCGAGAGCGCGTGCGCGTTCGCGCAACTCACGTTTGAGAATCTTGCCCACCGCATTGCGCGGCAGGCTGTCCAGGGGCAGCAGGTATTCGGGCAGCTTGTAGACCGCCACCTTGCGCTCATCCCTGAGAAAACGCTGAAGTTCAGCCAGGCTGGGACTGCTGCCGGGGCGGGCGACGATGCAGGCGCAGAGCTTTTCGCCCAGGATGGCGTCGGGCACAGCCACCACCGCCACATCCTGCACGCCGGGGCAGGCCATCAGCAGGCTCTCAACTTCTTCCGACGAAATATTGACCCCGCCGCGTATCACCAGGTCTTTGCTGCGGCCGACATAGCGGTAGTACTGCTGCTGCTCGCCGGCGATTTCAAACAGGTCGCCGGTGCAGTAATAGCCTTGTGCGTCGAAAGCGCGCTCATTGAGTTCGGGCGCGCGAAAGTAGCCGCTGAAAATGGTGGGCCCGGCAAAGCGCAGCTCGCCCGGGCAGCCGGCTTGATGGATGTCCTGCCCGTTTTGCAGATCCACCAGTCGGGTGCGGATTTTGCGCGTGGTGGAGATCTTCCACTGGTGGCCATCGACCCCGGCGCGCGGGAAAAACTGCGCCCGCAGCGCCGCGTCGGGCACGTCCACATCGCTGCTGCTCAGGGCCGCACCTTCGTTGGAGCCGAAGTAGTTGACGATACGCACCCCGTGACGGGCCTCGAAGCCTTGCACCATCCATTGCGACAGCGGCGCCGAGCCCGAGCCGATGCGGTTCAGGCGCTTGAAGTCGATGCCCTCCAGCAACGCTTCCTGCTGCAGCAGGGTATTGAGGATGGCTGGCGGCGCCACGGTGTAGTCAATCTTCTCGGTGCGCAGCTGCTGCAGAAAGACCGGCAGGGAAAAGGGCTGATGCTGCACCACGGTGGCGCCCAGGGCCAGCCAGGTCGCAAAGCAGGAGGACAGGCCCGCCATATTGATCAGCGGAAAGGGGTTGAGCAGGCGCGCGCCCGGCTGCAGCTGGGCTGCTTCGATGATCGAGGGCGCCACCACCAGCCACTCGTTATGGCTGCGCGGCACGCCCTTGGGGCTGGCCTCGGTGCCCGAAGTCCAGCACACGGTGAATACATCATTGGCGCTCACCGCCGCCCGGGCTTCGGCCTCGCGCAGTCGCTCGGGGTTGCTTTGGGCTGGCCACATGGCCTCGATGTTCAGCGCAGCGGCGGGTGCTTGGGGGCCCCAGCTGAGCACATGGGCCAGGTGAGGATGCTGTTGCTGCAGCGCCAGCCACATGGCGGCGCTGGCGTGGGCCTTGCCTGGCGCCCCGATATGGGCGAAGGTCACCACCGCACGGGCTTGCGTGAGCTTGAGGATGTGAGCGAGTTCATGCTCGCGGTACTGGATGGGCACCGGCGAGAGCAGCAGGCCCAAGCGCGCGCAGCTGAGGTAGACCACAAACTGCTCGACGCTGTTGGGCATTTGCGCCAGCACCACATCGTCGCGCGCAAGACCCAGGTCCAGCAGCAGTTCGCTCATGCGGTCAACCTCGTGGGCCAGCTCAGCCCAGCTCATGCGCCGGGCTTGGCCGTGGGCGAAGTCGCCCCGGTTGCAGGCATCGACCACCGCCTCGGCCTGCGGCTTGAGCCGCAGTTGCTCGCAAAACAGGTCCCACAGCGTGCGCTCGCCCCACCAGCCCGCCTGGGTGTAGGCGGCAATTTTCTGCGGATCGACCAGGATCATGGGCGCTGGTGGCTTACCAACCGCGCTTCAGACGCTCGCCGCTGACCCAAGTGGCATGAAAGCCGTTGGGCACCCGCTGCGGCAGCCGTATGCGGGCCACCGGCCCGCGACTGATATCGCGCGCATCGAAGACGGTGACGAAGGAAGCCTGGGCCAGGTCGTCCCACATGAAGCCGACCAGATAGCCGTCGTCCTCGTTCTTCCAGTTGTCAGCCGGCGCAAACGGCGCTTCGCTGAACCATTTGTGCACGCCCTCGTGGTAGGTGGTGCAACTGTCTTTTTGCAGGTCGTAGCGCACGAAGCCGCAAAAGCGCGGATCTTCAGGCTGGTTGCTGCGGCCCATCAGCACATTCCAGGTGTAGCGCGTCTTGTAGCCCTGCATCCAGGAATTGATGACCGGGAACTCCTGGTTGATGATGTCGTCGATGACGCGCTCGCGGGTTTGGCCGGTGCGCAGATTGAAACGCCATTCGTAGAACATGAAGTCATGTTCCAGATTCGCCAGCATCTTGGGAAAGCGGTCCACATCCACATTGCCGCGCCAGTCGCGCGGCAGTCTGAAGGGCGTGCCGGTCATCACGATCTCGGTACCGCCTTGGCCATCGTCCTCCTCCCAGGCATTGGAGACGTGGTACATGTAGGTGGGCGAGGCCTCGAACCAGCGTATTTGTTCAGGCGTGCCGTGGCGCGGTATGACGCCGAAGCGCGAGGGCGTCTCGTGATAGAACTTGAGCTTGTGGCGCCCGGCAGCGAAAGCTTCCATGTCATAAAACAGGGGGAGGTCATGCACCACGCTGTAGTTGGGCGTGATCGCCATGTCGTGCGGCAGG
>JBAXEN010000244.1:0-6560 GCA_037140415.1 Betaproteobacteria bacterium
GCTTTGCGCCAGTGCCACATACTCGGCCACCGGCACCTCCTGCGCGCGGCGCTGCAGATCAAATGGCCGCTCGCAACCGCGCTGCTCCAGCCAGGGCCCCAGGGTATGACGCAGCAGCTTGCGCCGCTGACTAAAGGCCACCTGCACCAGCTCGCTGAGCAGCGCCGCATCGAGCGCAGGGGGGTCGGCCAGAGGACGCATGCGCACCACCGCACTGTCAACACGTGGCGGCGGATCAAAGCTCTCAGGCCCGACAAACAGCACCTGCTCCATCTCATAGCGCCACTGCAGCATGACGCTCAGGCGGCCGTAGTCGCTGCCCGAAGGCGGTGCCACCATGCGGTCGACCACCTCTTTTTGCAGCATGAAGTGCTGGTCTTGCACCAGGTCGGCCACAGCCAGCAAACCAAACAAGATGGGCGAGGAAATGTTGTAGGGCAAATTGCCCACCACCCGCAACCGTGCGGCGCCATCGGAGCCAGCCCATCGGGCCGCCAGTTCGCGCCAGTCGAGCGCGAGCACGTCTGACTCAATCACCTCGAGCTGCGGATGGGCACGCAAGCGGGCCGCCAGATCACGGTCGAGTTCGACCACCACCAGGCGGCCCAGGCGCTCGACCAGAGGCTGGGTCAGCGCAGCCAGGCCAGGGCCGATCTCCACCATGGACTGACCGGGCCTGGGATCAATGGCACGCACGATCTCATGGATGATCGCGTCGTCGGCCAGGAAGTGCTGCCCGAAGCGCTTGCGCGCGATGTGTTTCAAGACCTGCAGCCTCTACGACGCCGGTGGCTCGCGGTATTCAACATAAGCGCGTCCGCGCAGGTCCTGCAGCCAGGTGCGCAGCGCCTCCTCGGTCTTGCGTTCGCGCAACTCGCGGCGTGCAAGATCGCGTCTTTCCTTGTCCGACAGCGGTACCTCGCGGCGTTCAAGCACTTCAATCAGGTGCACACCAAAGCGCGAGACCAGCGGCTGGGAAACCTCCCCCGGCGCCAGCGCGTCCATGACCTGCTCAAACTCAGGCACCAACATACCGGGCGAGACCCAGCCCAAATCACCACCGGCTCGGGCGCTGCCGTCTTCACTGAATTCACGGGCGAGCTGGGCAAAATCGGCCTGCTGCGAACGCACCCGCTTGCCGAACTCGGCCAGCCGCGCCCGCGCTGCCGCCTCCGTCAGGCGCGGACCAGGCTTGAGCAAAATGTGCCGCGCCCGGGTTTGCACCACCGAGTTCAGATCGTCACCTGGCATCTGCCGCTCGAGCAACTTGAGCAGGTGAAAACCGGCGCCGCTGCGCACAGGGCCAGTGACGGCGCCGACGGCCAGCGTGCGCGTGGCATCGACAAACAAGGGCGGATACCGGTCCGGGCTGCGCGCGCCGAGTTGGCCGCCATTGGCTTTGTCCGGCGCATCGGAGGCCTGCAGGGCCAATGCCGCAAAGTCAGCGCCGGCATCGAGCTGACGGCGCAACTGTTCAGCCTTGGCCTGCAAAGCGCGCTCCTGCTCGGGAGTGCTGGCCTCAGGCACCTCGACCAAAATCTGGGCCAGGTGAATTTGAGTGGGCTCGGCCGAGGCGGCAGCGGCCTGGCGCTCGATCAGATGGCGGTCGATGTCTTGCTCGTTCACCCGCACCCGCGATTCCAGCTCGCGGTCGCGCAAGCGCATCACAGCGATCTCGTCACGCAATTCGCGCCGATAGCGCTCGAAATTGATGCCGTCAGCCGCCAGCCGTTGGCGCAATTCACTCGCACTGACCTGGTTTTGCCGGGCCACGTCGGCCAGGGCCTGCTCGACCGACGCGTCGTCGACCCGGATGCCCAGATCAGCCGCCGCCTGCACCTGCACCCGCTCTGCAATCAGGCTGTCCAGCGCCAGCCGACCCAACTCGGCTGCGGCCAGTGCACGCTCGCTGCGGGCAGCCAGGCGCTGCATGCGGTTGCGCACATCCTGGTTGGTGATGGGCTCGGAATTGACGATGGCCACGATGAAGTCGACCGGCGTGCTCGCCTGCGGTTCGGCACCCGCCGCGGCGTCGCTCGATTGGGCCTGCACCGATTGAGCCACGGCAGCCAGCACCATGCCCATCAGGCAGGCCGCCCAGACGAGGCGGGGGCGCCGGGAAAAGAAATTATTCATAGTTCGAGTAGCGGCTCGGTGGCGTCACCTGATCACGCAGAAATTGATAGCGGGCAATGTTGTTCTTTAGGGTGCCCAGTGGATTGTTGCCGATGCGCGAAAAGCCCACCAGTTCCAACTGCAGCATGATCTGGGTATTGGCCCGCGCCAGGCCGCTGAAGGAGCGCTGCAGCACCGCCCGAGCGATCCAGCAGCAGCCATCGTATTCCAGACCGAGCACACCGTCGACCAGACGCCCGTCCGTTGCACTGTAATTGAGGCGCCCGACGCTGTACCAGCGTTGCCCGCCTTGACCCCGCCCCGGGCCCAGGTCCTGACCGCGGTCGCCCCACAGGTCATTGATGGGCCATTGCCAGCCAATGTCAAATTGCTGGCTGCCGCTGTCGCCAGTGGTCACCGGCCGTTGCACCCGGTAGGCGGCGCTCACCACCCGATAGGCGCTGGGGTGGTAGCGGCTGGAGATGGCCGAGCGCTGGGTCTGGCCCAGCTTGGGGTTGTACTGGGTTATCAAATCGAGCGCCCAGACCTGCGAGGCATTGACGGTGGCGCCAACCATCAGGTCACTGATGCGCTCGGCATTGACCGGTGGCGCGCTGCCGTCGAGCGTCACCCGCTGATCGGCAAAACGAATCCTTTGGGCCATGCCCAAGCGCAGGGTCTCGGCCCCTGTTTCGGGCACCAGCAGCCTGGAGGTCAGGCCCAGGGTCACCAAATTGGCGTCAGCGATCCGGTCATTGCCGACAAAATTGTTCTCTGCAAACAAGGTGGCAAAGCTGAAGCTGTTCTCGGCGCTGTCGTAGTTGGGCAGCCGGCTTTGGTCGCGGTAGGGCGTATGCACATAAAACGCGCGCGGCTCGAGCGTTTGCACAAAGTTGCTGCCGAACCACTGCGCCTGCCGCTCGAATACCAGGCCCGAGTCTAGGCTGAAGGTGGGCAGCGCGCGGCCGGCCGAGCTGGCGCCGCGCCAGTTCTCGGTAAAGCTGTACTGGGTGGCATGGATCTGCAGCTTGGGCGTGAAGTAGCCAGCCGGCCAGACCCAAGGGCTGGCCACCTGAGCGCGCGCATACAGCCGGTCCGCATTGGTCTGGCTGGTCAGGCTGCGCAGAGCGGAAAAGCGGGTGAAGTCGGTCTCCAGCACCGTCTCCAGCGGCCCCAGCGCGGTGGCCATGTTGCTACCGTGGCGCATCGTCAGCTGCGGCAGGCGGTCGTAGGGCGGCACGATGGGCGAGAGCGGATCCTGCAGGGTTTGCCACTGCAGGGCCCGAAAACTGGCCTGAAATTGATCGGCCGCCCAGTTCAGGCTCAGATCGGCCGGCAACAGGCGCTGGGTCAGGGCCTTGCCCTGGCGGGGAAAGTCGCGCCAGTAATCGTCGTCACTGACGCGGTTGAGGTTCAGGCTGTATGCCACCGAACCAGGCAAGCCCTCGCTCCAGCGCCCGTTGTGCTGCAAGGCGTAGGACCAGCGTTGCTGCTGGTTGATGCGGTCATCGGGCATGAGGTTCAGGCGCAGGCTGCCCCGATCGCTGCGTTCTAGGTAGCGCAGTTCTGTGCCCAGATCCAGGCCGCGCTTGCTCATGAAGGTGGGCGTGAGCGTGGCATCGTAGTTGGGCGCGATATTGAAGTAATACGGCGCGCTCAGCGTCAGGCCGCCGCTGGTGTCGAGGGCGTAGGTGGGCGGCAACACGCCTGACTTGCGTTTGTCGCTCAGCGGAAAACTCACCGTGCCGGGCCAAGACAAAATGGTGGTGTCATGAAAGCGCAGCCGCATGTGCTGGGCCTGGCCGACCTCGGCGTCGAAATCAAAATCAAAGCGCTCGGCCGTGAACTCCCAGGCGGGCCGCCAGCTCGCTTCGTTGTCACGCTCGCAGGTGGTGTAGCTGGCCGAGACCGCGCTCATGTGCTGATCACCCAAAAACTCGAAGCGCTCGGCCCGCCCCTGGCCGCCACTCAAAAAACGAAACTGTGGCTTGGAGAAAAAGCCCTCAAAGCTGTCCATGCGCAGCTGGAGCTCATCGCCGACAAACACGTGCCCTGAGCGGCTCAGGCGCACCGGCCCGGTGGCCTTCAGGTTTTGGGTCCCCTGCTCCAGATCAATGCGCTCGGCGCGCACAGCCGTTGGCCCGCGGCGCAGCTGAGCTTGACCTTCCACGCTCAGGCGCACATCGGTCTGACCACTGATGCGCTCACCCGACACAAAAGCAGGCGCCTGCTGCTCGCTCTCGGGCGTGGGTTTTTCAATCAGCATCGGCGACAGCCGCAGGCCAGCAGCGCCCTCCTGGGCAGCGGCGCCCAGCACCCAGCCCAAGGCTAGGCATGCGCCAGCCCGATGAAAAAACCGCATGCAAAAAGCTGGGCGCATCGTGAATATGAGATAAACCCGTCTGTCGAGTCTGTCCTCGTTGATCAATTATCCATGACCCATCCCGCCTCCCTCGGTGCCAGGCCTGAGCCCGCCCCCCCCAGCCATGCCACAGTGACTTGGGCCGACCCGGGCCGTCAGCACGCTTTTGAGCAATGGTTGCAGGCTCAAACTGCGGCGCATGGACTGCACCCAGCGAGCCTGCGGCCCGCATCGGCCGACGCCAGCTTTCGGCGCTACCTGCGCATCGATGGCGCAGCCGGCAGCAGCTTGATCATCATGGACGCCCCGCCGGACAAAGAGGACTGCCGTCCCTTTGTGAAGGTAGCCGGCTTGATGCAGCAAGCCGGCCTGCGGGTGCCGCAGGTGCTGGCCTGGGATGAAGGCCAGGGCTTCATGCTGCTGAGCGATCTGGGGGCGCAGACCATGATGCAGGTCATCACCGCCGGGCCGGCGCAGGCCCTGCCCCTGCCTCTGCGCGGCCAGCCCACCCACGATCTGTTCCTGGCCGCGATCGACACTCTGGTGCGCTGGCAATGCGCCTCGCAGCCCGATGTGCTGGCGCCCTATGACGACGCGCTGCTGACACGCGAGCTCGGCTTGTTCCCCGAGTGGTATGTGGGCCGCCACCGGCAGTTCACGCTCGACGCGGGGCAGCAGCAAACGCTGCAATCGTCCTTTGAACTCATACGCCAGCACAACCTGCAGGCCCTGGGCGGGGCGCGGGTCTATGTCCACCGGGACTTCATGCCGCGCAATCTCATGGCGGGCGTTGCGGGCGACGCCTTGGGCGTGCTGGACTTTCAGGACGCGGTCTATGGCCCTATCACCTATGACATCGCCAGCCTGATGCGCGATGCCTTCATCAGCTGGGACGAAGAATTCGTGATCGACATCACGGTGCGTTACTGGCAACAGGCTCGCCAAGCGGGGCTGCCGGTGGGGGCGGACTTTGGGGAGTTCTATGAAGCGGTCGAATGGATGGGGCTGCAGCGCCACCTCAAGATCCTGGGCATCTTCGCCCGCCTGACGCTGCGCGACGGCAAGCCGCAGTACCTGGCCGATACGCCGCGCTTCATCGCTTATGTGCGCCAGAGCGCCTCGCGTTACCGATTGCTCGCGCCGCTGCTGCGGCTGCTCGAGCAGATCGAAGGCGGCGCGGTGCAGGCCGGCTATACCTTCTGAGCATGCCGCGCTTTTTTGTCCCCAGCGCGCTGGCCGCCGAACAAAGCCTGGCGCTGCCCAGCAGTGCCGCCCGCCATGTGCAGGTGCTGCGCCTGCAGCCCGGGCAGGAGATCACCCTGTTCAATGGCGAGGGCGGCCAGTGGCAGGCGCGCATCACCCACATGGGGCGCAGCGATGTGCAGGTGCAGTTGCTGCAATGGCAGGCGGCTGAGCGCGAGCCGCAGCGCAAGGTGCATCTGGGCCTGGGCATGCCGGCCAATGAACGCATGGACTGGCTGGTGGAAAAAGCCACCGAGCTGGGCGCGGCCAGCCTCTGGCCCCTGCAGACCGCGCACAGCGTGCTGCGTCTGAGCGGCGAGCGGGCTCAGAAAAAGCGTCAGCACTGGCAGGCCGTCGCGACCGCGGCCTGCGAGCAGTGTGGCGGCAACCGCCTGCCCGAGGTCGGACCCATCAGCGATCTGCCCCACTGGCTCGCCAGCGCCCCAAAAGCACCGCTTCGCTGCCTGCTCTCGCTCGATGCAAAGGCCCAGCCACTGCATCGGGTGCTCGCGCAGGCGGGCCCGCAGGCCGAGGTGCTGTTTCTCAGCGGCCCCGAAGGCGGCCTGTCGCCCGCAGAAGAGGCACAGGCGCAGGCCGCAGGCTTTATCCCGGTGAGCCTGGGCGCGCGGGTGCTGCGCGCTGAAACCGCTGCCCTGACCGCTTTGAGCCTTGCCGTGCTCGGCTTGAGCGACTGAGCCGGCGCCGCATCACACGCGCGGGCCGTTCCCGCAAGGCGCAGGGCGGCGCAAGCCCAGGCTGTATAAACGAGCCCTTATGAATGCAAACCTGTGGCTGCTGGTGGCCTGCCAAGGCCTGTTTTTTACCAACAATGTGACCTTCA
>JBAXEN010000245.1:0-6555 GCA_037140415.1 Betaproteobacteria bacterium
TGCAGTTCATCCTTTCGCGCACCCGCTTTGGCAGCCGGCTGCGCGCCTCGGTCGACGATCAGCGCGTGGCGGCCGGACTGGGCATCAACGTCAACCGGGTGTTTCTGACGACCTTCGCGGTCGGCTCGGGCTTGGCCGGTCTGGGCGGTGCGCTGGGCGCCGAGGTGCTGGGGCTGGACCCCAACTTCCCGCTCAAATTCATGGTGTATTTTCTGATCGTGGTGGCCGTCGGCGGCACCTCCTCCATCAGCGGGCCGCTGCTGGCGGCGCTGCTGCTGGGCATTGCCGACGTGGCCGGCAAGTACTACATCCCCAAGCTGGGCGCCTTCATCGTCTACACGCTGATGATCGTGATCCTGGTCTGGCGGCCGCAAGGCCTGTTCGTGCGGCAAGGGAGCAAATGAGATGAAGGCGCAAGACGCATTGCTGGGCGCCAGCCGCATGAAGGCCTGGGAGGTGGCGCTCTGGCTGGCCTTGCTGGCCTCGCCACTGGCCCTGCCCACACACGCGCTGATCATCAACGAGATCGCGATCGTCGCGCTGTTTGCAATCTCGCTGGACCTGATCCTGGGCTACGGCGGCATCGTCTCTCTGGGCCATGCGGCTTTCTTCGGCCTGGGCGGCTATGCGGCCGGCCTGCTGGCCAAGCACATCAGCGCCGATCCGCTGACCGGGCTGCTGCTGGCCGCCGGCGTCTCAGCGCTGGCCGGTGCAGTGATGTCACTGACGGTGCTGCGCGGCAACGACCTGACGCGCCTGATGGTCACCCTGGGCTTTGCCCTCATCCTCTATGAGCTGGCCAACAAACTGGACTGGCTGACCGGCGGCGCCGATGGCCTGCAAGGCGTGACCATGGGGCCGCTGCTCGGTCGCTTCGAGTTCGATCTGTTCGGCCGCACTGCGGCGCTGTATTCCTTGTCGGTATTGCTGCTGGTTTTCATGGTCTTGCGCCGCGTGGTGCACTCGCCCTATGGCGCCACTTTGATGGCCATTCGGGACAACCGGCTGCGCGCCATGGCCATTGGCATCCCGGTGGCCTCTCGCCTGGCCTCGGTCTACACCCTGGCCGCGGGGGTTGCCGGGCTGGCCGGTGCGCTGCTGACGCAGACCACCGGCTTTGCCTCGCTGGACTTGTTTGATATTCATCGCTCGGCCGATGTGATGCTGATGCTGGTGATCGGCGGCACCGGCTGGCTGTACGGCGGCATCTTCGGTGCAGCGGTGTTCAAGGTGATGCAGGACGTGCTGTCGAACATCACGCCGCAGTACTGGACCTTCTGGCTGGGCCTGTTCCTGGTGGTGCTGGTGCTGGTGGGCCGCGAGCGGCTGATCCATCCGCGCCGCTGGTTTGCGCGCACCAAGGTGCAGGAGGCGCGATGAGCGAGCGGCAGGCCCAAACCACCGTGCTGCAGGCCCAGAGCCTGGTCAAGCGCTTTGGCGGTATTACCGCCACCGACCATGTGACGCTGGAGCTCAAGAAGGGCGCTCGCCATGCGCTCATTGGGCCCAATGGCGCGGGCAAAACCACCTTGATCAACCTGCTGACCGGGGTACTGCCGCCCACCGAAGGCCGCATTGTTCTTGACGGCCAGGACATCACCGACCTGGCCCCGCACCAAAGGGTGCAGCGCGGCATGGTGCGCACCTTTCAGATCAACCAGCTGTTTGACAGCCTGACGCCCTTGCAAACGCTGGCGCTGACCGTCTCGCACCAGCAGGGGCTGGGGGCGCGCTGGTGGCAAAAGCTCGGCCACAACACGCAGGTGATGGCGCGCTGCGAGCAGCTGCTCGAGCGCTTTCACCTGAGCGAGGTGATGAGCCAGCCCACACGGGTCTTGCCCTATGGCAAGCGGCGCTTGCTGGAGATCGCCATCGCCCTGGCCTGCGAGCCCCGGGTGCTGCTGCTCGATGAACCGGTGGCCGGCGTGCCCGCCGGCGAGCGCGAGGAGCTTTTACAAACGGTAGCGGCGCTGCCGGCCGATGTGTCGGTGCTGCTGATCGAGCACGACATGGACCTGGTCTTTAGCTTTGCCAAATACATGACGGTGCTGGTCAATGGCGCAGTGCTCACCGAGGGCGAGCCCGAGCAAATTGCCAACGACGAGCGGGTCAAGGCGGTGTATCTGGGCCACGGCACCGATGCGAGCACGGAGGCAGGCCATGGCTGAGCTGCTGCGGGTCGAAGATTTGCGCGCCGGCTACGGCGAGGCGGTGGTGCTTCAAGGCGTGAGCCTGGCGCTGGAGCAGGGCCAGACCCTGGCCCTGCTCGGGCGCAACGGCACCGGCAAAACCACACTGATCAACACCCTGGCCGGGGCCACGCGCCAGCACGGCGGACGCATCAGCCTGGGCACCGGTGCGCAGCGGGTCGAGCTCTCGCGGCTGCCATCCTTCGAGCGGGCCGCTGCTGGCATAGGCTGGGTGCCGCAGGAGCGCAACATCTTCAAGTCGCTGACGGTGCACGAGAACCTGAGCGCCGTGGCCAGGCCCGGCCCCTGGAGCCCGGCATCGGTTTATCAGATGTTTCCGCGCCTGGCCGAACGCAAGGGCAATTTGGGCACACAGCTGTCAGGCGGCGAGCAGCAGATGCTCGCTGTTGGCCGAGCGCTGGTGCTCAACCCACGCCTGCTGCTGCTCGACGAGCCGCTGGAGGGGCTGGCGCCGATCATCGTCGAGGAGCTGCTGCGCGCGATCGCGCGCATCACCCGCGAAGAGGGCCTGAGCGCCATCATCGTGGAGCAGCATCCCCAAGCCATTTTGGCCATCTCACACCAAGCGGTGGTGCTCGATCGCGGCACGGTGGTTCACCAAGGGACGGCCGCACAGCTGCAGGCCCAGCCCGATCTGCTCGACAGCCTGCTGGGCGTGGCCCGCTAAATTGGCGCGCAAGACGGCCCGGTGGCTGCGCTGAGCCTGTGCCACCCAGGGTGATCTTTGCGCCAAAGTAAAAGCCATCCAACCCTAAAGCACAAGAGGGCGCAGCTCTGGCGCTCGGGACCCCCACCTACAATCTGAGCACAGTCGCAGCAGCGACACGCCCGTGCACCGCCAAGTCTTAACGCAGGAGTAGACATGCCCCCCACCCAGGCCGACAAGCAAAACAACCGGAGGGAGGATCTGCGCCGGGCAGCGCTGATTTATCACGAGCTGCCAACCCCCGGCAAGCTGGCGATCTCGGCCACCAAGCAACTGACCAATCAGCGCGATCTGGCCCTGGCCTACTCACCGGGCGTGGCCGCGCCCTGCGAAGAGATCGTCAAGGATCCCAACAACGCCTACAAATACACCAGCCGGGGCAATCTGGTGGCGGTGATCAGCAATGGCACCGCGGTGCTCGGCCTGGGCAACATCGGCCCGCTGGCCTCCAAGCCTGTGATGGAAGGCAAGGCGGTGCTGTTCAAGAAGTTTGCCGGTGTCGATGTGTTCGACATCGAGATCAATGAACAGGACCCGGCCCGCTTGGTGGAGGTGATCGCTGCACTCGAGCCTACCTTTGGCGCCATCAACCTGGAAGACATCAAGGCGCCTGACTGCTTTTATGTGGAGCGCGAGCTGCGCAAGCGCTTGAAGATTCCGGTGTTTCATGATGACCAGCATGGCACCGCGATCACCGTGGGTGCAGCCATGATCAACGCACTCAAGATCGCTGGCAAAAAGCCGCAAGACGTCAAGCTGGTGACCTCCGGCGCGGGCGCGGCGGCGCTGGCCTGCCTGAGCCTGCTGCTGCATCTGGGCATACGGCGCGAAAATATTTTCGTGACCGACCTGGCCGGCGTGGTCTACGAAGGGCGCACCGAGTTGATGGACGAAGACAAGATCCAGTTCGCCCAAAAAACCGCGGCCCGCCACCTCAGCGAGGTGATCGTCGGCGCCGATGTTTTCCTGGGCCTGTCGGCCGGCGGCGTGCTCAAGCCCGATATGGTCAAGAGCATGGCCGCTCGGCCCATCATCTTCGCGCTGGCCAATCCGAATCCAGAGATTGCGCCGGAGGATGTGAAGGCGGTGCGCGACGACGCGATCATGGCCACCGGCCGCACCGACTACCCCAACCAGGTCAACAACGTCCTGTGCTTTCCCTACATCTTTCGCGGCGCACTCGACGCTGGCGCCTCAACCATCACGCTGGAGATGGAGATCGCCGCCGTGCACGCGATTGCCGAGCTGGCCCAGGCCGAGCAAAGCGAGGTGGTGGCAGCGGCCTACGTCGGCGAGAAGCTGGCCTTTGGCCCTGAGTACCTGATCCCCAAGCCCTTCGATCCGCGGCTGATGATGAAGATCGCGCCAGCGGTGGCCAAAGCGGCTGCCGACAGCGGTGTGGCCCAGCGCCCCATCACCGACATGGACGCCTATCTGGAGCGGCTGCAGAGCTTTGTCTATGCCTCGGGCACCACGATGAAGCCGATCTTCGCAGCGGCCAAGATGGCCACCCGCAAGAGCGTGGCCTACGCCGAGGGCGAAGAAGAGCGGGTGCTGCGCGCCTGCCAGATCGTGGTTGACGAAGGGCTGGCGCGGCCCACCCTGATTGGCCGGCCCGCGGTGATCGAGCAGCGCATCGCCAAGTTCGGCCTGCGCCTGCGGCAAGGGCTGGACTATGACGTGGTCAACGTCGAGCTCGACGATCGCTACCGCGACTTCTGGCAGACCTATCACCGCATGATGGCGCGCCGCGGTGTGACCGCGCAGATGGCCAAAATCGAGATGCGCCGCCGGCTGACCCTGATCGGCAGCATGCTGCTGCACAAGGGCGACGTGGACGGCCTGATCGTCGGCACCTGGGGGACCACCCAGATCCACCTCAACCACATCGACCAGGTGGTGGGCAAACGCGCCGGCGTCAGCACCTATGCCTGCATGAACGGCCTGATGCTGCCGGGTCGTCAGGTGTTTCTGGTCGACACCCATGTGAACTACGACCCCAGCGCCGAACAACTCGCTGAAATCACCACCATGGCCGCCGAGGAAATGATGCGCTTTGGCCTCAAGCCCAAGGCGGCGCTGCTGTCGCACTCCAACTTTGGCTCGTCGGACCAGCCCAGCGCCCTCAAGATGCGCCGCACACTGCAATTGCTGCGCGAGCAAGCGCCGTGGCTGGAAGTCGATGGCGAGATGCACGGCGATGTCGCACTCGACGCCCAGGCGCGGCAAGCGGTCATGCCGCACAGCACCCTGGCCGGCGAGGCCAATCTCTTGGTGCTGCCCAATATCGACGCGGCCAATATTTCCTACAACCTGCTCAAAACAGCCGCCGGCGGCAACATCGCCATCGGGCCGGTGCTGCTCGGCGCTGCCAAGCCGGTGCATATCCTGACGGCCAGCACCACCGTCAGGCGCATTGTGAATATGACGGCCCTGACCATCGCCGACGCCAACGCAAGCCGCTAAGGCGGCCAGTCCACGCTGACCAAGCCCGCAGGGAAAAGGGCTGGCGAAGTAGCAAAGGCTAACTTACACGGCCTGGAAACCCGCATCGCCTCAAGGCCGATGCGGGTTAGCCCTTGCTTTTTTCATGCACATCCGTCACACTAGATGACTGAAAGTTAAGGGTTAACCCGTGCGAGCGTCGCGGGTTGGCCCCTGAAGTTCAGGAAAGGTTTTTCATGCTGTGCAAATTAGGGGGTGGTTGGCGCCACACTCTGGCCTCGGTTCTGCTGGCCCTGACGACCGTATTCGGTCTTCCGGCTGCTGCCAAAACACCGAACGCAGCTGACAAACCGGCCGAAACCACGATTGCCACGGCCCAGCTGCCTGAGCAAGGTCAACAGATGTTGGCCTTGATTTACCAGGGCGGGCCCTTCAAGCATGACAAGGACGGCACGGTGTTCGGGAACCGGGAGCGAATATTGCCCCAGCACCCGCGCGGCTACTACCGCGAATACACCGTGAGGACGCCAGGGGTCGGTCACCGGGGTGCACGCCGGATCGTCTGCGGGGGCCAAGCAAAGGTCCCGGACGCCTGCTACTACACCGAGGACCATTACGCGAGTTTTAAACGGATCGTGCAGTAATTACTGTGGGGCCCGAAGAGTTTTTTGCCTTTTCAACCTGAGCTTTTCATGGAAAGAACCACGGAGATGGACACACCACTTCGTACTGTGAGGACCAACATTGTTCAGTCCATTCGCGCCTTTCGGGTGCAGGACTTGCAAGAGGCCGCCACGGAACTTGGCCATCACTTCCTGTATGCCAATCTGGCCAACGCCCAGAGCAAGCAGGACGTGCTGGACATGATCGCGGCGCAGTACACCTTCCCCTCGCACTTCGGCAAGAATTTTGATGCGCTCTACGACTGCATGACCGATCTGGTTCATAAGTCGGGCCAGCAGCCGGGCTTCATCGTCGTGCTCGAGCATATTCCTGCCAACGCCAAGTTTGACAAGGAAGCACGCGAACAGTTGCTCGACATCTTCCGGGACGCCGCAGATTACTGGGCGGACCGAAAGATACCCTTCCGATGTTTCTATTCTTTTCTGTAGCCCGTTCCCCGGAAATTGGCCAGGGGGAACGGGCCAGCGAGGCCCAGCAAGCAGACGAAGGCGGCGAGGTGATGCCCACCGA
>JBAXEN010000246.1:0-6540 GCA_037140415.1 Betaproteobacteria bacterium
ACGACGCCATCATCAACTACATCCGCCGCAACTACGGCATGCTGATTGGCGAGCCGACGGCCGAGGCCATCAAGAAGAACATCGGCTCGGCCTTTCCGGGCAGCGAAGTGCGCGAGATGGAAGTCAAGGGCCGCAACCTGGCCGAAGGCGTGCCGCGCAGCTTCACCATCTCGAGCAACGAGATCCTGGAAGCCCTGACCGATCCGCTCAATAACATCGTCTCGGCCGTCAAGAACGCGCTGGAGCAGACCCCGCCCGAGCTGGGCGCCGACATCGCCGACCGCGGCATGATGCTCACCGGCGGCGGCGCCCTGCTGCGCGACCTCGACCGCCTGCTCAGCGAGGAAACCGGCTTGCCGGTGCTGGTGGCCGAAGACCCGCTGACCTGTGTGGTGCGCGGCTGCGGCATTGCCCTGGAGCGCATGGATCGCCTGGGCCCCATCTTCACCACGGAGTGATGGCGCGCGCCGCGGCCGGCGGCTCGGTGCCCGCCTGACCCATGCCACTCGGTACGCTAGACCGGTCACCCCCGCCGTTTTTCAGGCAAGGCCTGTCGGCCCTGTCCAAGCTGATCATCTTCAGCGCGTTGGCCGTGTTCCTGATGGTGGCTGACGCCCGCTGGGGCATGACCGGGCCGCTGCGCTCGGCCCTGTTCACCGTGCTGCAGCCCCTGCAGTGGCTGAGCCTGCAGCCCGGGCGCGCGGTGAAGGCCGTGGGCCAGCATTTTGAAGACCTGGACGAAGCGCAGGAGCAGGCGGTGGAGGCGCGCAAGGAGCTGTCGCGCCAGTTGCTGCGCAGCGGCCAGGTCGAGCAACTCAGGCAGGAAAACCAACAGCTGCGGCAATTGCTTGAGCTCAAGCTGCGCATGGACCCGTCGGCCAAGGCGGCAGAAATCATTTATGAAGCGGCCGACCCCTACTCGCACAAGGTGATCATCGACAAGGGCTTGGCCGACGGCATCGAAGGCGGCTCGCCGGTCATTGATGCGGGCGGGGTGATCGGCCAGGTCACGCGAGTGCACCCCCTGGTCAGCGAGGTCACGCTGGTGATCGACCGCGAGCTGAGCATTCCGGTGCTCAATCCGCGCACCGGCGTGCGCAGTGTGGCCTATGGCGAACCCGCGCAAGGGGCCATCGAGCTGCGCTTCATGGCCAGCAATGCCGATATTGCCGAAGGTGACCTGCTGACCACCAGCGGGGTCGACGGCGTTTACCCGGCCGGCCTGCCGGTGGCCCGGGTTACCCACATTCAGCGCCGGGCCGAGTCCACCTTTGCGCGCATCTATTGCAAGCCGCTGGCCCTGGTCGGTGCGGCCCGCCATCTGCTGGTGCTCAAGCCGCTGAAAACCCAGCTGGCGCCCGCCCCCGAACCGCCCCCGGCCAAAGCCGGCCGCAGCAAAGGAAGGCGCCCATGATCATGCCCAGCGGCCAGCAGCTGTTGCTGCCGGCCAGCCCCTTGTTCATCGCCTCGAGTCTGTTGGCTGCGCTGCTGCTGAGCATGCTCAGCCAGCAAGCCTGGATACCCGATGTGATGGCGCTCACCCTGGTGTTTTGGACCATCCACCAGCCACTGCGGGTGGGCATCGGCCTGGCTTTTTGCTTTGGGCTGGTGATGGATGTGCAGCAGGCGGGGCTGCTGGGCCAGCACGCGCTGGCCTATACCGCGCTGAGCTTTCTGGGCATCATGATCCACCGCCGCGTGCTGTGGTTTCCGGTGCCCTCGCAGGCCTTGCAGGTGCTGCCGCTGATGGTGGCTGCGCACCTGCTGGAATTGCTGGTGCGGCTGCTCAGCGGGGCCGGCTGGCCGCATTGGTCCTACTGGCTCGCGCCCTTGCTGCAGGCGCTGTTGTGGCCGCTGGTCAGCGTGCTCTTGCTGATGCCCCAGCGCCGCGCGCCCGACCCCGACGCCACCCGCCCCCTGTGAGTGCGCATGACCGCCCTGCGTGACGTTGACATTGAGCTCATACGATTTCGCGACCGCATCATCGCGGCCAGTGTGGTGGTGCTGGTGTGCCTGTGCCTGCTGGCTGCACGCCTGATTTATCTGCAGGTCATCAAGCACGAGTTCTACCTGGAGCAGGCCGAAAGCAACCGCACCACCATTGTGCCCATCGTGCCCAACCGGGGCCTGATCACCGACCGCAACGGCGTGGTGTTGGCCACCAACTACTCGGCCTACACGCTGGAGATCACGCCCGCGCGGGTCGAGCGCCTGGAGGAGACCATCGATGAATTGGCGCAGGTGGTCGAGATCAGCGCGCGCGACCGCCGTCGCTTCAAACGCTTGCGCGAGGAGTTCAAGAGCTTTGAGTCGCTGCCCATCCGCACCAAGCTCAGCGACGAGGAAGTGGCCCGCTTTGCGGCGCAGCGCTTTCGCTTCCCTGGGGTCGACATCAAGGCGCGGCTGTTTCGCAACTACCCCTATGGCGATCTGGCCAGCCATGTGATCGGCTACATCGGGCGCATCAGCCCGAAGGAAAAAGAGCGCATCGAAGACGATGACGAGCAGGGTAATTACCGCGGCACCGACTACATCGGCAAGATCGGTGTCGAGCAAAGCTATGAAAAGCAGCTGCACGGCATCACCGGCGTCGAGCAGGTCGAGACCTCGGCCGGCGGGCGCGCGGTGCGGCGCCTGGCCAGCAGCCCGGCCACGCCGGGCGATACCGTCCGGCTGGCGATTGACATCAAGCTGCAAAAGCTGGTGGAAGACATGTTCGGCGACCGGCGCGGCGCGCTGGTGGCCATAGACCCGCGCAATGGCGAGGTGCTGGCCTTTGTGAGCAAGCCCACGTTTGACCCCAATTTGTTTGTCGAAGGCATCGACAGCGAAAGCTGGGCCACGCTCAACGAGTCGATCGACAAGCCCCTGCTCAACCGCGCGCTGCGCGGCACCTATCCACCGGGCTCGACCTACAAGCCCTTCATGGCCATGGCCGCCCTGAGCACGGGCAAGCGGGCGGCCAATGTGGTGATCAACGACACCGGGGCATGGAACTTTGGCGGCCACCAGTTCCGCAGCCACGGCGACGCCCTGGGCCCGGTCGATATGCACCAGAGCATCGTCAAGTCCAGCAATGTGTACTACTACAGCCTCGCCAACGAGCTCGGTGTCGACACCATTCACGATTTCATGAAGCCGCTGGGCTTTGGCCAGATCACCGGCATCGATATCCATGGCGAGGTGCGCGGCGTACTTCCAAGCCAGGAGTGGAAGCGCAAGACCTACAAGCGGCCCGAGCAGCAAAAATGGTTTGCTGGCGAGACCATCTCGCTGGGCATCGGCCAGGGCTACAACACCTTCACCATGCTGCAACTGGCGCTGGCCACTGCCACCCTGGCCCAAGGCGGCGCGCAGTACAAGCCGCGCCTGGTGGTGGCCACCCAGGACAGCGTGTCGCAGCGCATGCAGCCGCTAGCCCCGGGCGAACCCGCGCAGCTGGGCTTCAAGAGCGAGCATGTGGCCTTGATCAAGCGGGCGCTGACCGGGGTCACCCAGGAAGGGACCTCGGCGCGGGTATTCGCTGGTGCCAGCTATCTGAGCGCCGGCAAAACCGGTACCGCGCAGGCCGTCACCATTGGCCAAAAAGACAAGTACAACGCCGGCAAGCTCGAAGAGCACCAGCGCGATCATTCGCTGTACATGGCGTTTGCGCCCGTCGATGCGCCGCAGGTGGCGCTGGCGGTGGTGGTCGAAAACGCCGGCTTCGGCGCCGCCCATGCGGCGCCCATTGCACGGCGGGTGTTCGACTATGTGCTGCTGGGCCACTACCCGAACGAGGAAGATCTGCTGGCCGTTCAAAGAGGCTTGGCCGCCAACCCGATCGGCAAACCCCGTGAGGCCAGCACGCTCGACGTGATGGGCAAGCCGGTGCTGTCCGTCAGCAATCCGATGGCAGGCGCATCAGCGCCCGCCGCTGGCGCGGGCCCGAAGTGACGTGCTGCGTGGCTTGGAACACCGCTGCTGCGCTGTTGCAAGCCGTTTTTGGACTCAGGACGGCAGCAAGCCCACCTTGGCCAGGCAAGCGGCGATTTCGGCCTTCTTCTTGGCATCGGGCAGCACCAGCGGCGCTCTGGCGGCCGCTGACTTGAGCTGCCCCATCTGGTGCAGGGCTTCCTTGGTGGCCGCGAAGTAGCTGGTGAAGGTTTTGTGGAGCTGGTTTTCAAACACCGCATCCATGATGGGCATGGCAAATTCGCTGTGGATTTCCTGGGCCCGCTGCGCTGAACCCTGCGTCGCCTCATGCACCAGGTCCGACCAGCGCTGGGTGCCGATCACGCTGATGCCGATCAGCGCGCCATGCGCCTTGTGCAGCAGCATGCCCAGCAGGGCCGGCGCGTCCGAGGCGGCCAGCACCGAGAGCCGATCGCCCACGCCATTCATGATCTCGGCGAAGGTGGTGGGCGATGTGGCGCCCACCTTCACGCCCACCACATGCGGCAGGTCGGCTACCGCCTTCAGGGCTTCAACCGAATAGGCCACGCCCGATGACTCGCCATACTGAAAGATGATCATCGGCAGCGCCACTTCATCGTTGAGCCGCTGGAAGACCCGCCGCACCGATACCGGGTCGTGGGCCAGCATGCGGTAGGGACGCACGTCAAAGGGCGGCAGCACCAGCAGCATATCGGCGCCGGCCGCCTTGGCATGCAGACCCTGAGCAATGAGGTCGTCGATGTCGTGGCTTTCAATACCGGCGATCAGCTTGAGGCCCGCGGGCAGCACGCTTTTGGCATGGGCCACCACCGAGCGACGCTCCTCGGAACTCATGGCCAGAATTTCACCCGCGTGGCCGTTGACCGCGATGCCATACAGCCCGCTGGCCGAAGCCACCTGCCGCAGATGGCGGGACAGCTCCTCATAGTCAATCGCGCCGGTGTCGGTGAAGGGGGTGACGGTAGCGGGAATCAGGCCGGTGATTTTCATGGGTGATCCATTCAAAAAGAAAACGACTGCTTCAAGGGCGATCAAGAAACGGCAACAAAGCCGCACAAGGGCGCCGAGTTTAGGGCGGCGAACACACGCTGTCCAAAACGCCGGGGGCGCCACGCCCACCCCCATCGCGCCGAACCCAGGCTCACTCGGGTTTTCCTTGGGGCGCAGGCGTTGCAGGCGCGTTCCCAATGGGCACAATGACACTTAGACTCCAAAGTTAGCCGCCCCTGAAGGCACAGCCCTTGCGGGCTGCGGTGCTGTCCTCGGACGGCGCCGAAGGTTTCAACGCGAAGAGGTAGGACATGCTTTTCATCCGTCGCCAACTCCTGAGTGCGTTCGCCCTGGGCCTGCTGGCCAGCGCAGGCTCGCTCGCATGGGCGCAAGGTTTCCCGAGCGCCAAGCCGATACGGATCGTGGTCCCGTACGCCCCCGGCGGCCCGGTCGATGTGACGGCACGCATCATGGCCGAGCGCATGGAGGCGCATCTGGGCCAACGCGTTTTGGTCGACAACAAGGCCGGTGGCAATGCCACCATCGGCACCGAGTTCGTGGCTCGGGCTGCGCCCGATGGCTATACCCTGCTGATGGCCGCGCCTGCGCACACCGCCAACCCCAGCCTGATCAAGTCCATCGGCTTTGACACCGCCAAAGACTTTGCGCCGATTGCCATGGTGATGGACCAGCCCATGCTGATCGCGGTCCATGCGTCCGTGCCGGCCAACAACATCAAGGAGTTGGTGGCGCTGATCAAAGCCAATCCAACCAAGTTCAACTACGGCACCTCGGGCGCGGGCGGCCCTCAGCACCTGATGGGCGAGCTGTTCAAAGCCGCCACTGGCACGCAGATCCTGCACATCCCTTACAAGGGCGCTGCGCCGGCCGCCGCAGCCTTGCTGGCCGGCGACACCCAGGTGGCCTTCAGCACACCCACCAACATCTTGCCCCATGTGAAATCGGGCAAGCTGCGGGCCCTGGCCAGCAGCACCGCGCGGCGTTCACCGTTTTCGCCCGAACTGCCCACCTTGGCCGAGTCGGGTTTTGCCGGCTTTGAGTATTCCTCCTGGACGGGTCTGTTGGCGCCGGCAGCCACGCCACGCGATGTGGTGCAGAAAATCAACGATGCGGTGATGAAGGCCTTGGCTGAAAAAGAGACCCGTGACAAGATGCATCAAAACGGCATACAGCCGGTCGGCAGCACACCCGACGAATTTGCGCGCTTCATCGCGCTGGACCTGGCGCGCTCGGCCAAGATCATCCGCGACTCGGGAATACAGCCCGAATGATGCCGCAAGACGCGCAAGCCGCGGCTCAAGACGCCCACTATGACGTCATCGTCGTCGGCGCCGGCGGTTCGGGCTTGGCCGCCGCCGCCCGTGCCGCCCAGAACGGCGCTCGGGTACTGGTGCTCGAGCGCCGCGCTCAGGTGGGCGGCACCACCTGGATGGCCGTCGGCTCGATCTCGGCTGCGCGCACCCAGTTACAGAAACGGGCCGGCATTGACGATGACTTTGACGGCTTCGTTGAAGACATGAACGCCTTTACCGCCGACCTGCTGGCTCAGGACCATGCGCCGCTGCGGCGCATGCTGGCCGAGCAGGCCGGCAT
>JBAXEN010000247.1:0-6528 GCA_037140415.1 Betaproteobacteria bacterium
GGCTGGCCTGGAGCGCATGGCTTAGAACTGCCGGTAAATGAAGGCCAGCGCCTGGCCGTCGGACAGCCAGGCGCTGAGCATCAGCACGCCGGCCAGGGCCAGGCCCTGTAGCAGGGCTGGCATGCGTTCAAAGCGCAGCTGCACCGGCTGCTTCCAGGAGGCGGGTGCAAAACAGCCGGCCATCCCCAGGCCCAGACAAATCCAGAAGGCCTGACCAAAGCGCGGCCAGGCACTCAGCTCGGAATGCAGCAGGGCGTTCCAGAAGGTGGCGGCGTCGTCAAAGGTGGGCGTCTTGAACAAGATGCGGGCCATCACCACAAAAGCAAAGGTCAGCACCCAGCCGCCGACCCGCGCCTGCGTCCCATGCCGTTGGCTCCAGTCCAGCCAGGCCGGTTGATGGCTCAGCCAGCGGTAGCCGCAGACCGCGCTTCCGTGCAGCAGCCCGTACAGCAAGAAGTTGGGCGTCAGTCCGTGCCACAGCGCCAGCAGCACGATCGAGATCATCACGTTGCGGTAAATTTTCCAGCGTACCACCCGATTGCCGCCCAGCGGCCGATAGACATAGTGGCCCACCCAGGCCGACAAGCTCATGTGCCAGCGGCGCCAGTAGGCGGCAATCGAGGTGGCCTGATAAGGCCGGTCAAAGTTTTCCGGCAGCTTCAAGCCCAGCAGCCGTGCGCTGCCAATCACCACATCGGTGTAGGCCGAGAAATCCAGGTAGATCTGAATGGTGAAGGCCAGCGTGGCGATCATGATCTCGGCGGAGGAAAAGGCCTGGGGGTCGGCAAAGACCGGCGCTACCCCGGCTTTGGCGATCAGGTCAGACAGCAACAGCTTCTTAATCAGCCCTTTGAAAATGCGCCACAGTCCCGCGCGCACGTCCTCTGGGTCGACCGGCTGGCGCTGCATCAACTGCGCAATGAAGTCCGAGGCCTTGAGGATGGGGCCTGCCGCCAGATGCGGGAAAAAGCTCATGTAGACGCCAAAGTGTCGCCAATCGGAGGTCGGGACCTGGCGGCGATGGCTGTCGACGGTGTAGCTGACGGCCTGGAAGGTCATGACCGAAAGCCCCAGCGGTGGTAGCAGGCCTTGCATCAGTTCGGCTTGGCCCGGCGGCAGGAAGCGCTCGGCCACGCCCGCCATCAGCAGCTTGTAGGTCAGCAGCGGCGTGATCTCCAGCACGATCAGGGCAGCCAAGGCGCCCTGGCTCGGTGCGCCTCGGCTTGCTAGCCACCGGCAGCCAGCCCAGGACAACCACAGCAGCGCGCCGACCAAGAGCAGGTCCAGCGTGGCTTTGAGTTGGCCTTCGGGCCCGGCCAGCCAGAAATCGGCGCTGAGCGTGACGGCCCCGGCCAGCAGCAGCAACAGCATGCGTGCTCGCTGACTGTCCAGCCGAAGGTACAGGGCCGCCAGCAAAGGCAGCGCGAGCAAGCCGTTGGAAGAAATCACATCAGGCTATGCGCTAGCTTTTTCGCTTGGCCACAATCAGGGCGTAGCTGCCGCCTTTGAAATACCCAACCCGAAAGCCCAGCGGCTGGATGTCCTTGCCGTCTGCAAAGGCTTTGGCCAGGTCCCTCTGATAGCCGCCGAAGGCCACATGGGCGCGCTCGAACTTGCCGTACAAGGTCAGGCCGAAGTTTTCCTTGAGCTGGCCAAACTTGATGCCGGTTTCATCTTGAATGATGAAAGGCGCCTGGCTGGTCAGGCTGGCGGCCACCATGGAAAAGCTGTTGTTTTGCGGCAGGTGGGACGCGGCCTTGAGCAAAACCGGGTTGCTCGACATTTGGCGCACAAACTGATGGTGCTGCGGTGTCGCCGACAAACCCTTGTCCGACAGGTCGATGCGCAGATAGTCCACCAGCACCTGCTCGCCCGCACGTTCAATGCGAAAGCGCACCGAGCGCCATTGCGGGTCGCTCGCCGGCAATTCCTCGACCTCACCCGCGGCGCTGATCTGGATCGGGGTGACGCTCTTGACCTTCAGGCCCTTGAGTTGGAAGAAGGAACTGAGGAAGGTGGCGGCACCGATGCGGACCCGGTTTTGATGCAGGTACTTGTCCAGGTATTCGGTGACGAAAAAGCCGTCGCGGCCGTAGTTTTCCCAGGCGCCGGTGAGCACTTCCAGGGTTTGTCGTGCCGCTTCGGGTTTGAGTTCGGGGAAATCGATCGGGCGCTCGGCCGTCTGCATGGCCACCATCACATAGCGTTTAGCCTGAGGAAAGAGCTGGCTGACGGTGGCAAAGTCCGGCCCCGAGAAGGGGTAGAACACGGTGCCCTGAAAGACTGGAATCTCTTTGCCGGCCCACGCCTGCATCGGCTCGCCGATCTGGCTGCGGTACTGCTTCCAGTTGCGCTGCACGGCACTCGAGTAGGCCGACCAGGCGGTCGGGTTGAGGTTGGCTGGAACCCCTTCGCTGGGGGTCTGGCCGGCCAGCAAGGCCATTGCCGTTGCGCTTTGCGCCAGCGCGGGCGAGGCGCTCCCGCACACGGCCGCGCCGATCACGGCCACGGCGACAAACCGAAGCGCCAGGTTCAATGGGGCAAACAACATCGAAAACTCTCTCAAAAAACGTCAATCAGGGGCCGGGCGCTTGCGGGGGGGCAGGGGTTGCGGCAGGGGGCATCACGCGCCTGGCCCCGGCATAGCGACCGCGGTAGTAGCTCGAGTCCATGGACTCAATGGTCACCGTCGTGCCGCGCCGGGGGGCGTGGATGAAGCGGCCTTCGCCAATATAGATGCCCACATGGGACAGTTTGGCAAAGGTGTTGAAGAACAGCAGATCACCGGGCTTGAGGTCGGCCTTGACCACCTGCTCGGTGCTTTTGAACAGATCGCGGGGCATGCGAGGCATGCGCACCTGCAGCTCATTGAAAACATAGTAGACCAGGCCGCTGCAGTCAAAGCCGAGGGTGGGGTCGGTGCCGGCCCACCGGTAGGGAATACCCAGCAGGGTCCGCGCCAATTCCACCGCTGGGTGGTGGGGGGGCTGCTCGGGGGCTGCTGCAGGCGCGGGCAGCGCCGGCGGCACGGACGCAGGCGTCTGCCCAGGCCTGACCTGCGCCTGCAGGCCAAAGCACAAACAGACCCCAAAAATGAGGCAAAAAGTTTTCAAGTAGCCAAGCACTCTTTGATTCTAGACCATCGCTGTCACGCTCAGGCTCTGACGAAGGTCTGATGGTGAACTCCTGTACCCGATCGCAGGGGTCGCTGATACAGTGCCTCCATGATTTGTCACCCACTGACCGCCGCAAGGAGCTACACACCATGATGTTTGAGGGGCAGCGTGTTGATTGCGCCGTCGACGGTCCCTGCGCCACCGTTCGCCTGTTTAACCCCCATCAGGGCCTGATGGACGAGGCGATGGAGAGCGAGTTGCTGCAGGTGCTTGAGCGCCTGCATGACCGTCAGGCCTGGCCCGAGGCTCGGGTGGTGATCCTCACAGGCCGGGATCCGGGCGTGTTTGTCCGTCATTACGATGTGGCCGTCCTGCACCAGCGGGCCCAGGTCATGGCGGCGCGGGGCAAGCGGTTCTCGTTGGAGCGCTCGGTGCCGCAAGGCGGCGTTCACCGCTGCATCGACCGCATCGAAGCCAGCGATTTGATCTTCATTGCCGCCATCAACGGGGTGGCCATGGGCGGCGGTTTCGAGCTGGCGCTGGGCTGCGACTTGCGGGTGGTGCAGGCCGGCTCTTTTGAACTAGGCCTGCCCGAGCTCAATCTAGGCCTGCTGCCCGGCGCCGGCGGCACCCAGGCCCTGGCCCGCCTATTGGGCACCAGCGCCACTTTGCAGATGCTGCTCACAGCCCATGTGATGAGCCCGCGCGAGGTGTTCGAGTTGCGTCTGGCCGGCGCTTGCGTGGACGATGTGATGGCCCAGGCTCGCGCCTGGGCCAGTCAGATGGTGGCGGTGCCGGCCCGTGCCTGCGCCCACATCAAGCAGCTGGTGCGCCAGGGCCCGCACTGGGAACTCGAGCGTGCCCGCGCCGCCGAGCGCACCTTATTTTGCGACTGCATGGTTGATCCGGCTGCGCTGCCTTTGATGGCCGACGTGGCCGAGGGCCGCCGCACCATCGCAGACAGGCCGGACAAGGTTTGAGCTGCGCACCAATCACCCCCATGAAAAAACGGGCCCAGCGGGCCCGTTTTTCATCGAAACGTCGGTCCCGACTTACTGGTCGAGCTTGACGTTGGCCGTGCGGATGTACTGGCCCCAGCGGTCAAACTCGCTGTTGTAGAAGCTCTGGTAAGCCTGCGCGTTCATGCGGTCGGCCACCATAGACATCTTGGTCATGGTCTCTTTGACCTGCGGCTCAGCCATGGCCGCGTCAAAAGCGGCATTGAGCTTGGCCACGATGTCCGGCGGCGTGCCGGCCGGTGCCAAAAAGCCCAGCCAGGGGCCCATATCGATGGCGATGCCCAGCTCCTTCATGATCGGGATGTTTGTGTAGCCGGGCAGGCGCTCGCGCGCGGTGATCACGAGCATGCGCACCGCGCCCGACTGGGCATGGCCTGCGGCCACCGGGATCGGCACGATCGCGCAGTTGATCTGATTGGCCAGCTGCGCCTGCATCAGTGGCGCGGTGCCGTTGTAGGGCACATGCAGCAGGTCGATGCCGGCGACCTGTTTGAGCGCCTCCATGGTGATTTGCCCCGAACTGCCCAGGCCCCAGGAGCCAAAGGTCATCGGCTCCTTGGCCGCCTTGGCCATCTGCAGGAATTCAGCAAAGGTCTTGGCCGGGTGCGAGGCATGCACCACCAGCGCCAGCGGGGTAAAGCCGATGGGAGCCACCGCTACGAAGTCTTTCTTGGAATCGTAGGGCGACTGCTTGAGGATGTGCGGTGCAATCGAGTGCGAATCGGCGGCGCCATAGACCAAGGTGTAGCCGTCAGCGGGGCTGCGGGCAGCAGCCAGGCTGCCAATGGTGCCGATTGCGCCGGGGCGGTTGTCGACCACCACCGCTTGGCCCAGACGCTGCGACAGCGCCGGCAGCATGGCGCGCACCAGCACGTCGCCGCCGCCGCCGGCGGCCCAGGGCATGATGATCTTGATCGGCTTGTTCGGGAAGCTGCTGGCCTGCGCCCAGACGGCAGGCGCAAGAGTGGCCAAGCCGCTGGCAGCCAGCGCGCCCAGGGCGGTTCGGCGGGTAGGGTGATGGTTCATGGTTGTCTCCTCGTGGGTTGAAAAAAGGGTTTAGCGCAGAAGGTTTTCGATCAGCAGGGCCATGCCCTGGCCTGCGCCTATGCACAGGGCCATGACGGCGTAACGCCCGCCGGTATCTTGCAAATGGTGCATGGCGGTCATGGTCATGCGCAGGCCGGTGGCGCCCGGCGGGTGACCGATAGAAATACCGCCGCCGTACAAATTGGTACGCTCGCGCGGCAGGCCTAACTCGCGCTCGGCATGCAGATTGACCACCGCAAAGGCTTCGTTGATCTCGAAGTAATCAATGTCGCTGACCTGCAGGCCTTGGCGTTCGAGCAGCAGACGCACTGCCGGCACCGGCCCTATGCCCATGATGCGCGGATCGACGCCGACCGTGGCCCAGTCCACCAGGCGCGCCTGGGCCTTCAGACCTCGCTCTTTGGCGGCACCCGCCTCCAGCACCGCCACAAAGGCGGCGCCGTCGGTCACGCCGCTGGAATTGCCGGCGGTCACCTGGCCCTGCGCATCAAACGAGGGCTTGAGTTGCTGCAAGCGCTCGAGCGTGATGTCGGGCCGCGGAAATTCATCCTCGCTCATCAGTCGGGTGCTACGCCCCTGTTTGACTTCGATCGGGGCGATCTGGCGCGCCAGAAAACCGCTGCGCATGGCCTGGCCGGCGCGCTGCTGGCTCATCAGCGCCCAGGTGTCCATATCGGCGCGCAGATGGCCGAATTGACCGGCCAGGTTTTCGGCGGTCTGCCCCATGTACTCGCGGGTGAAGGGGTCGCGGTAAGTGTTTTCCAGCCAGTCCTGCAAGTTCTGGTCGCCGCGCTTGTGGCCCCAGCGGCCACTGCGCAGCACAAAGGGCGCGCGGCTGTAGCTTTCGGCGCCGCCGGCCAGGGCGATCTTTGAATGGCCGGAGATGATCTGCTCGGCTGCCGACACCATGGCCTGCAGGCCGGCCCCGCAGCCGCGGCTGACCGTCAGGGCGGGCACATGGTCGGGCAGGCCCATGGCGCCAGAAATCACCCTGGCGCCAAACAGGCTGTCGGCATCGACCGGCACCGTGTTGGCATAGACCAGGTGGTCGATGTCGCCGGCTTGCAGGCCGCTGCGCGCAAGGCAGGCGCGGGCCGCGTGCACCGCCAGTTGGGTCAATGGGATGTCGCGCAGGCTGCCGCCAAAGTCGCCGAAGGGGGTGCGCGCCGGCGCGGCCAGCACGATGTTGTGGTTCAGGCTCATGGCGATGCTTGTTCAGGTCGTTTCTTGAAAGAGCGCAAGTCGATGGCCTGCGCGCGGGCATCCTGCCCGGCGGCAAAGATCAGGTTCTTTTGTAGCTTATTGGTGGCCGTCACCGGCAGTTCTTCGCGAAACACCACCCAGGC
>JBAXEN010000248.1:0-6497 GCA_037140415.1 Betaproteobacteria bacterium
GGCCAGCGAGCAGCCGCCGAGCGAGCGGACTTTCGCCCTGACCACCCGCGGCTCGCGCTCGGCCTTCGAGCTGCGATTTATGCCTGACGACTGGCTGGTGTTTGGCAGCGAGACTTCAGGCCTGCCCGCCGAACTGCGCGAGAGCTTTGCACCGGCTCAGCGCCTGCGCCTGCCCATGCGCGAGGGCCAGCGCAGCCTGAACTTGTCCAATGCGGTCGCGGTGACGGTGTTTGAGGCCTGGCGGCAATGCGGCTTCAGCGGCACGCAGGCGCTGTGAGCAGGCTCAGCGCAGGCCGTCCCACAGCAGCTTGACGCCGGTCAGGAACATGCCGGTGTAGACGAACTTGTAAAACAGCTTTTGATCGATGCGCCGGGCCATGTTCACGCCGATCCAAACGCCCAGCGGCACCAGCGGCAAAAGCACCACCGAGGTCAGCATATTGCGCATGTCCAGCAGACCCAGCAAACCATAGGGAATCCACTTGGACAAGTTGATGATGAAAAAGAAAAACGCCATCGTCGAGGTGAACAAAATCGGAGTGAGCTTGAGCGGAATCACATAAGCGTTCAGCGGCGGGCCGCCCGCATGCGCAATAAAGCTGGTGAAACCCGAGATGACGGTGAGTACAGCGCCGATCCAGCGCGGCGGCGGCAGCGAGTCGGGCTTGGGCGGAAACAGCAGGCGCTGGGCCAAAAACAACAAGGTGCAGCCACCGACCAGGGCTTCGACCACCGCCGGACTGAGCAAGCGAAACAGTAAAAAACCCAGCACCGTGCCCACCAAACCACAGGGCACCAAGAACTTGATGAGACGCCAATCCAAGTGGCTGCGCAGGAAGGCCAGGCCCAGAATGTCGGTGAGAAACAGCAGCGGCATCATGATGGCCGCAGCCTCGGGCACGGTCACCGCCAGGGCCATCAAAGGCACCGCCAGGGACCCAAAGCCAGTGCCAAAGCCACTCTTGCTGATCCCCATCAGCAACACCGATGGAATGGCCACCGTGTAAAAAAAGGGGTCGGTGATCAGCGGCAGGGACATGGCGCTTGATTATCAGCCCGTCCCCAGCCGGGGCCGGTCGCGCAGGCGCAGCGGCCCACAACAGCGGCGACGCTCAATGGGCGTCCAGGCCCAGATACGCTTTCTGGATTTCAGGCCGATTCATCATCTCGCGGGCCGGACCCTCGGCGACGATGCGGCCCTCTTCCATCACATAGGCGCGGTCGGCCGTCTCCAGCGCCATCGACACATTCTGTTCAACCAGCAGAACTGCCGTGCCTTGCGCGTTGATCTGCTTGATGGCGGCAAACATGTCGAGCACGATGGACGGGGCCAGCCCCAGTGAAGGCTCGTCGAGCAGCAGCAGCTTGGGGCCGGCCATGAGCGCGCGCCCGATGGCCACCATCTGCTGCTGACCCCCCGACAGTGAGCCGGCCGGGCTGTGCAACTTGATCTTGAGCACCGGGAAAAGCGCCAGCACCTGCTCCAGACGCTCGGACCGGCGGGCCTTGGCCGACGCAATGAAGCTACCCAACTCCAGGTTCTCCAGCACACTCATCTGGGTGAACAGGCGCCGCCCCTCGGGCACGATGGCGATGCCGGCTTCACAAAAAAGATGGCTGGCCAGGCGGGTGATGTCGCGGCCCTGAAAGCTCAGACTGCCGCTCTTGACGGAATGCAGACCGGCCACTGCGTTAATGAGCGTGGTCTTGCCGGCGCCATTGGGGCCGACCACACAGACCAACTCCTTGTCGCCGCAGTGGATGGACACATCCCACAGGGCCGGCGCAGCCCCGTAGTTAACCGCGATGTTTTTGACTTCAAGCATGGGGCTTCCCCAGGTAGGCGCTGACAACTTGCGGATCACTCATCACCTGCTTGGCCGGGCCGACCGCCAACAGCTTGCCGTGGTTCAGGACGGCCACTCGGTCGCACAGAGCCATCACCGCTCGCATCACATGCTCGACGAACACGATGGTCGAGCCCTGGTCGCGGATGCGCCGGATCAGCACAATCGCCTCGTCAATCTCACTCGGTGTCATGCCCGACAAGACCTCATCGAGCAGCACCAGGCGCGGCCGGGCCGCGAGAGCTCGCGCCAGTTCCAGGAATTTGCGCTGATGCAGATTCAAATCATCGGGCAGGCTCTCGGCCTTGTGCGCCAGACCGGTAAATTCCAGGCAGCGCCGGGCCTCTTCGGTGGCGCGCACCCGGCCCATGGCCGCGCCGCCGAACATGGCCGACAAAATGACGTTTTCCAGCACCGTCATGTTCATGAAGGGGCGCGGAATTTGGTAAGTGCGAGCAATGCCCGACTGCGCCACCTCATGCGCCGCCTTGCCCACCAGCTCGCGTCCCTCGAAGGCATAGGTGCCGCCGGTGGCCGGGTAGTGCCCGCTGACCACATTGATGAAGGTGGACTTGCCCGAGCCGTTGGGGCCCAGCAATCCCAAGATCTCGCCTTTGTAGACCTGCAGGTCGACCTCGCTGAGCGCCTGCACGCCTTTGAAGGCCTTGGACAGGCCGCTTGTACTGAGCAGCACCTGGCCGGCCTCAATGGCCGCCGGTGGAGCAGCGTCCGCGCTGACCACCGCAGCCATCGGAGCGCCGGGCGCTGCCGCAACCAGGCGCTGCTCGAGCTCGCGGCTGCGGCGAGCGGCCGCCTGCGCGCGCCGCTTCATGAAATAGCCCATCACTCCATTGGGCATGAACAGGATCACCACAATGAGAACCACGCCGCCCAGCGCCTTGCCCAGCACCGGGTTGTTACCGGCGGTGGCTGCATACATCATGGTGGTGATCAGGGCCGCGCCCACCGCAGGGCCGGCCCAATGACGAGAGCCGCCCAGGCAGCTCATGAGCACCACCGTCAGGGGCACGGTGATGTTGAAGGTCTCGCCGACCGTGACGTACTGGACAAACAAGGCATGAATGCCCCCGGCCAGTCCCGCCAAGGCACTGGAGATCGCAAAAGCCACCAGCTTGTAACGGTAGGTCGGAACGCCCATGACCTCGGCCACGTCTTCATCGTCATGGATGGCCGACAAGCCCACGCCGAGCTTGGAACGCTGCAGTTGGTAGGCGATCAAGGCGGTGAGGATGGCCACCATCAGCGCCATCAGGTACAGCGACGAAGAGGGCGAGGGTCCGATTTTTGGCACCTCTACCGACATCAGGTAAACGCCGGGGCCGCCGTCGATCGGGGTATTGATGATGATGGTGGCCACCACAAAGGTAACCGCCAAAGTCAAGAGCGCGAACAATTCACCTCGAACCGACTTGACCCGAAACACCACCGCGCCCAGCAAAACACCCAGGACCGCTGGCAACAAAGCGGCCAAGGGCAAGGTGCTCAGGAAGGGCCAATCGAGCTTGCCCGCCAAAGCGGCGGTGGTGTACATGCCCACGCCATAGAACACGCCATGGCCAAAGGAAAAGTAGCCCGAATAGCCCGACAAGATGTTCCAGGACATCGCCAGGATCACCCAGTGGCAGATCAGGTAGAGAAAGGACTCGTAAAAGGCGGGCAGGCCCAGCCAGGGCACCACCGCCAGCAGCGCGCCAGCGCCCAAAATACCGAAGAAGGTCTTGTTCATGGACTCAGGCCTTTCCGGGCCGCAGCAGCAGCATGAAGATCAGCAGAGAAAACGAGACGATGGGTGCCCACGAGGGCGACGCAACGGCCATGGTGACGGCCTCGCTGACTCCAATGATGATGCCCGCCACCAAGGGTCCGAGCGGACTGCCCAGGCCGCCGAGCATCACCGCCGCAAAGATCACCCCGACCCAGGTAAAAATCTGCGAGGGCGCCAGTGTGGAGGTCAGCGCCAGACAGACCCCGGCAATGGCGGCCAAGGCAGCGCAAAGCCCGGCCAGCCCCAAAGACAGGCCGCGCTGATTGATGCCAAAGGCCGCCGCGATCGGGCCGTCCTCGGCCATGGCCCGCAAGGCCTTGCCCAGATCGGTGTAGCGCATGGCCGCCCAGATGGCCACCGCAATACCGACCGCGAGCACAAAGGTGATGAGCTCGGGCACCGGCACGAACAAACCGGCAACCTTGAACTTCATGTCGTTGTAGCTCGACTCCATGCGCCGGTAGTCGGCTGTCCAGATACTCTGAATCACCGCCTCCAGCACCACCGTCAGGCCGAAGGTGGCCAACAGGGAATTGAAGGGGGTGATGGCGAATTTGGACAAAGTCCACTGCATCAAGGCGCCAAACAGAAAAAAGGCCGGCGGCAAAATGAGCAAGGCCCACAGCGGATCGATGTGACCGACTGCCGCCATCTGATAGCTCAGATAAGCCGCCAGAAACACCAAGCCAAAGTGCGACAGATTAATCTGCCGCAGCAGGCCCCAGGTCAGGCCCAGGCCCAGGCCGATCAGCCCATACAGCGCCCCAATGAACACCCCCGAGAGGATGGATTGCAGCAATAAATTCCAACTCGGGAGGCTCATGGTCGATCTGTCTCCTGGTGCGGGGCGCGGTTGATCAGCGATTACTTAGGCTGCAGCTTGGTACCGGGGGCAGCAAACTGCTGCGGCCAGACCACCTGCCACTTGCCGTTTTGGACCTGCTTGATCTTCATCAGGTCATCGCCGTAGTTGTTGGGACCGTCAAAGCGCAAGCGGCCATGGATGGTGTCAATGCGGTTGCCCTTGATGAAGGCTGCGATGGCCTTGTCGTCCAGGCTGTTGGCCCCCTTGACGCCGGCCTCCAGAATCTGCCAGGCTGAGTAAGAAGCCGCTGCCTGCGTCTCCACGCTGGTATCGGCCAGCTTGGCGGCGGTGGCCCGCTCGTTGAACACCTTGACGAACTGGGCGCCCGCCTGGTTGGCGAGGAAGGGCTGGTGCTCCTCGAAGATGGTCAGCGACATCGCGCCCCGTCCTTCGGGCGACTTGGACATGGGGCCAGGGGCCGGATAGAGGTGGAAATTCATAGGCGGCGTGTAGTCGATCTTCTTCATCGCCTCCAGCAGCATATTGCCCTCCAGGCCAATGTCGCCGACCCAGACCAGATCGGGCTTGGCGTCCTTGATGCGCGCAGCGATCGGGCCGAAGTCGCGGTTGCCAAATTCCCACTCGAGGAACAGCACTTCTTGCAAGCCGCGCTTTTTGGCCACTTCACGGCCACCCAGCGACAGGAAGTGGATAGAGGGGAACTTGCTGGTGACGATGGCAATCGTCTTGGGCGGCTTGGGCGAGGCGGCCAACATGTCGAACAAGGTGTTGGGCACGGTGGTCTGCGGCGTCGGGCCCAGCGACCAGGCCGGAAAATGCATGTCGTACTTGGCCAGCGAAGGGATGCCGAAGGTGTGATGGATCAACACCTTGTTGTAGCGCTGGGCCACGCCCATCGCCGAGAGGATGGCGCCGGTGGCATAGGGCCCCATCAGCAGCTCGACCTTGTCGGTGGTGATCAGTTGCTCATAGAGGGTGCGGGCCAGGTCGGGCTTGGACTGGTCGTCCTTGACCACCCACTCGACCTTGCGGCCGAGCAGGCCGCCGCGCGCGTTGAGCTGCTCGATGTAGATGTCACCCACCAGCTTGTGGGTCAGGCCGGTGGCCGACAGGGGGCCCGTCAGGGCCAGCGTGCTGCCGATGCGGATCGGCGCGCCCTGGGCCTGCACGCCCTGCGACAGCGCCAAGGCTGCGCCAGCTGCCGTGGCAGCCAGTACCGAGCGCCTATCGATTTTTTTCATATGAGTCTCCTGTTGCGGTTGAAAAAGGGATTGGGGGAAAGCTGGGTAAATTTCAGTCAACCTGCGCGCCCGAGCGGCGCACCAGATCGGCCCACTTGCTCAGTTCAGCGCGGCCGAAGGCAGGTAACTCATCAGCACGCATGGTGCTGGACTCGAGTCCCTGGGCCTTGAGCTTGCCGGCGATTTCCGGATGGACCAGGGCCTGGGCGGCTGCCTCACGCAGACGGGCCAGCACCGGCGCGGGCGTAGCCGCCGGCGCGTACAACATGAACCAAGCCACCAGATCAAAGTCATAACCCGATTCAGCGATCGCCGGCACCTCGGGCACCGCCGCACTGCGGCGGGCGCTCGAAGCAGCCAGCGCGCGCAATTTGCCGCTCTTCATGTGGGGCACCACCGCGGCAGGGTGGTAGAACATGAAATTGACCTGTGCGCTCATCACATCGGACAGCGCCAAGCCGCCCTCCTTGTAAGGCACATGGGTCATCTCGCCGCCGACTCTGGCCTTGAGCAACTCGCCGGCCAGATGCCCCGAGGTGCCGTTGCCTGCGGAGGCAAAGCTGACATTGGCGCCAGGTTTGCGGGCCAGATCGGACAGGTCCTTGAGCGACTTGAGCGGCGAGCTGGCTGGCACCACCAGCAAGGTCGGGGTGTAGCCCGGGAAGGCCACCGGCGCGAAGTCGCGCTGCGGGTCATAGGGCAGCTTTTTATAAAGCGTGGCATTGATCGCATGGGTGCCGACCGTACCCATCAGCAAGGTGTACCCGTCAGCGGGCGATTTGGCCACCTGCTCAGAG
>JBAXEN010000249.1:0-6442 GCA_037140415.1 Betaproteobacteria bacterium
TTGGGTTTGACATCATGGATTTACTGCCACAGCTGATCGTCAGCGGGATTGCCGCTGGCTGCCTCTATGCCCTGGTGGCGATCGGGCTGGTCCTCATCTACAAAGCCACGGACATCGTGAACTTTGCGCAGGGCGAGTCGGTCACCGTCGGGGCCTATATGGGCTGGCTGATGGTCAGTGAATTCCAGATGCCTTATCTGCTGGCCATGGTGATGGTGTTGATCGGCTCGGCCCTGGTGGGCATGCTGGTCGAGCGCATCGCCTACCGACCGCTGATCAAGTCGCCCCCCTTTACCGTGATCCTGGCGACGCTGGCCATCGGCTTGCTGATTACCAACATCATTCGCCTGATCTTTCAAGACACGCCCCGCTCCATCCCGGGTGTGCTCAGCACCGAACCGCTGGAGTTTGGCGGGGTGCTGATCACGCCTGAGCGCCTGGGCATCATGGTCAGTGTGGTGGTGGTGGTGGCCCTCTTGATGCTGTTCTTTCGCTACAGCAAGCTGGGCAAGGCCATGCGGGCAACCGCACAAAGCCAGGAGGCGGCCTCACTCATGGGGATCAGCGTGCCGGGCATCTTCTCCAAGACCTGGGCCCTGGGCTCGGCCTTGGGGGGGATCGCCGGCATGTTGATCGCACCGCTGGTGGGCATCAACACCGAGCTCGGTGGCGTGCTGATTCCCGGTTTTGTGGCTGCCATCGTCGGCGGCTTTACCAGCATTCCGGGGGCTATCGTCGGTGGCTTGATGGTCGGTGTGCTGGAAAACCTGGGCGGTGTGTTCGTGTCGTCGAGCTTTAAGCGGGTGACTTCCTTCATCATCCTCATTGCTGTGCTGATGATCCGCCCGGCCGGCTTGTTCGGCAAACCGCCGCGCAAAATGGTCTGAGACCTGGTCACCTGCGATTCATGAACATGCTTCAATCTTCGGCTTCCCGCCTTGTTGCCATCGTCGGTCTGCTGATCGTGCTGGCTGCATTGCCTCTGGTGCTGGGCTCCTATGCGCTGCACATCATGTCCATGGTCGGGATCGCGGTGATCCTGGCTTTGGGCCTGAACCTGCTCATGGGCTATGCCGGCCAGGTGTCGCTGGCCAATGCCGCTTTTTTTGGCATCGGCGCCTACATCGTCGCCATTTTGGGCAACCGTTACGGCGTGCCCTATTGGGTTGCGCTGCCGCTGGCCGCCTTTGTCACGGCGGGTGTGGGTTTTGTGGTGGGCTTGCCGGCCTTGCGGGTAAGCAGCCATTACCTGGCACTGGCCACGCTGGCCTTTGTATGGACGGTGCAGGTGGTGCTGATTGACTGGTCGTCCATGACCGGTGGCTCGCCCGGCTTCAACACCACCCGTGAGGGCCTGAAGATCGGCTACCTGGACGATCACATGTATTTTGTGGTGATCCTGCTGGTCACCGCGCTGATGATCTGGATCGCCCACAACCTGATCTCATCGAAGGTCGGGCGAGCCTTCATGGCCATCCGCGACAACGAAAACGCCGCCGAAATCATGGGCGTCAATCTGGCCAACTACAAAACACTGGCCTTTGCCATCAACGCCTTCTTCTGCGCGGTGGCCGGCGGCCTGCACACCGGTCTGGTGAGCTTCATCGACCCGTATGAGTTTGGTCTTTGGCCCTCCATCTGGCACCTGCTCTACATCGTGGTCGGCGGCCTGGGCTCTATTTTGGGCTCCATCCTCGGCCCTGTGGTTTTGGTGGCATTGCCCGAGTTGCTGCGCGCCTTTGCCGAATACCGTCAGTTGTTTTTTGCGCTGGTGCTCTTGCTCACCTTGATCTTTATGCCCCAGGGCATTGCCGGTGCGGTGCGTGGCTATGTCCTGCGCCGTTTTGCCGCGCCGCCGGCGCCCACCCCGGCGGTTGGCAGCGTCAAGAAGATCGAGCTGCAGTCGCGCCACGCCCAAGCCTCTGCGCAGGAGGTGCTGCTTGAAGTCAAAGACCTCACCCTGTCCTTCGGCGGCCTCAAGGCGCTGCAAGGCGCTCACCTGAGCATGAAGGGCGGCGAAATCCGCGCGCTCATCGGCCCCAACGGCGCCGGCAAAACCACCTTCATCAATTCCCTAACGCGGGTTTACACGCCCGATACCGGCTCCATCGTTTTCCGGGGCAAGCCACTGCTGGAGCTCAGCTCGCACGATCTGGCCCAGCTGGGCATCGTGCGCACCTTCCAAAATGTGCGCCTGTTCGGCAAGATGTCGGTGATCGAAAACGTCATGGTCGGCATGCACAGCCAGCTCGGCCAAGGCGTGTTTGCCTCGGCGCTCAAGCTGCCCTCGGCCCGGCGCGAGAACGCCGATGCCCGTGCCCGCGCACTGACCCTGCTGCAGTCCATGGACTTGGCCCACCTGGCCGAGCGGCCTGCCGGCTCGCTCTCGTTTGGTCAGCAGCGCCACCTGGAAATGGCACGCGCCCTGGCCGCCGATCCCATGCTCCTGCTGCTCGACGAGCCCGCTTCCGGCCTGAGCAAAGGCGAGGTCACCCACCTGCTCGAAATCATGCGCACCATACGCACGCAGCTGGGTGTGGCTATTTTGGTGATTGAACACAATATGAACTTCGTGATGGACATTGCCGATCACATCACCGTGCTGGACCACGGCGAGGTGATTGCCAGCGGCACGCCCCAGCAGGTGCAGCAGGACCCGAAAGTCATTGAAGCCTATCTGGGCAAGGCGGCCTGAGATGCTCAAACTCGACCAGGTTCAAGCCGGCTACGGCAGCATCGAAGTCCTCAAGGGCGTCAGCCTTCAGGTGCCCGAGCGCAGCATCGTCACCCTGCTCGGCGCCAATGGCGCGGGCAAAACCACCACGGTACGCACCATCACCGGCCTGACGCCCTGCAGCGGCGGGACGATTGAGTTTTACGGCAAGCGCATCGAAAAGCTAGGTCCCGACCGCATGATCGGCCTGGGCTTGGCGCTGGTGCCCCAGGGGCGCTTGCTGTTTCCGGAGCTGTCGGTCGATGAAAACCTGCAGCTCGGCGCCTACTCGCGCCGCGACGCGGCCGAGATTCGTGCCGACGCCGACAAGGCCTACGCCATGTTTCCCATCCTCAAGCAAAAATACAAGCAGGATGCGGGCACCCTCAGCGGCGGTCAGCAGCAGATGCTGGCCATCGCCCGCGCCCTGATGGGCCGGCCCAAGCTGCTCATGCTCGACGAGCCCTCGCTCGGCCTGGCGCCGCGCATCGTGCAGGAAATCTTCGACACCATCGTGCGCATCCGCGAAGATGGCTGCGCCATCTTGCTGGTCGAGCAAAACGCCAACATGGCCCTGGCCATCTCCGACCACGGCTATGTGCTCGAATCGGGCCGCGTCAGCATCTCCGGCTCAGCCAGCGAGCTCGCAGGCGATGTCCGTATTCAGCAGGCCTATCTGGGCCACGGGGACTGACAGGGGCCCGCGAGCAGCGGCCAGGGGCAACACCTTGGGCGGTCAGTGCCGCCGGCGGCGGATTCATTAAACTGCCCGTCATGTCCCTGAAGCTGCAGACCGGTCTGCTCTACACCTACCGCCGCTGCCCTTACGCCATGCGCGCTCGCATGGCCTTGTTGCAAGCGGGGGTACCCTACCAAGCGCATGAGGTGTCCTTGCGTGACAAACCACCCGCCATGCTGGCCTTGTCGCCCAAAGGCACGGTGCCCGTGCTGGTCTTGCCCCATGGCGAGGTGTTGGAGCAAAGCGTGGACATCATGCGCTGGGCCTTCGAGATCACCGGCGACTTGGAGGGCTGGTGGGCGAGGGCGCAAACCCCGGTGAACCAGTCGCTGTGGGCACGGTGCGATGCCGACTTCAAACACCACTTGGACCGGTACAAATACCCTCAGCGCTTCAGCCACGCTTTGGGTGCTGAGCTCCACGCGCACCAAGCCGTTGCGGTGCTGCTTGAGCCCCTGGAAGTGCAACTGCAAGCCCATGACCATTTGGGCGGTGCCACGCCGTGCGCGGCAGACATCGGCATTTTTCCGTTTGTGCGGCAGTTCGCAGCGGTGCAGCCCGCGCGGTTTGAGGCCCTGCCTCTGCCTGCCCTCAAGTCTTGGTTGGCGCAGTGCGTGCAAAGTCCCCTGTTTGAGGTGGCGATGAGAAAACTGCCCTCCCTACCCGACGAAGGATGACGGTGTGCCAGCGCAAGCTCAAGATGCTCTGGCCCGACACACAAGATATTTTGACCGCCGTGAAAGCCACCTGCTCGGTTGTGCCCCTGACGGTTGAAACTCATGCGAAAGCAGTGCAGATGGCCCAGCAGTACCGACAGCCCTTGTGCGACGCACACATCCTGTCTGCTGAAACCTTGCTGCAGCCTGTCCTCAGGGCCGCGTCACCACCTGCACTTGGGCCGCCCATTGAACGATGGCGGGCAGGCTGTCGAAGGCGGCCAGGGTTTCAAGCACGCTGCGTTGGGGCGCCATGAGTCGGCTGGCCTCTTCGCTGCTGAGCATGTCGGCCGGGCGTATCCATTGGTGGTGCACCGTCTCTATGGTGTCGTGCTCGGCCCGCTGGTCGGCAGCCACGGTGGTCAGGAAGAAGCGGGTGTCAAAGCGCTTGGGCCGCACCGGCGGGGTGATCCAGTGGGCGATGTAGTGCAACCGGTCGGCTGCCAGTCGGATGCCTTGCTCCTTGCAGAGGGTTTTGAGCGCTACCTCGCCCTGTGCCAGCTCGCGTCTTCGCTGGGCCAGGGCCCGAAAGACAGGGTGCTGGCTGTCCAGGAGTTGACCAGTGCCGTCGCAGGCCAGCAGCAGGCCGGCTTCTTCAAAGCATTCGCGGATGGCGGCCACATGGTGATCCAGGCCGCCTGTGGGGAGCTTGAGTTGCGCGCTGGCCTGCGCGTCGCTCAGACCGTGGCAGATGTCGTGACAGTGCGCGTCGCCGGCGTCGACCAATCCGCCTGGGAAGACCCAGGCGTTGCTGTTTTGGTCGCCCTTGTCGGCGCGACGCAGCAGCAGCAATTGGGGACCGACATCGCTCGGGCGCAGGATGACCACGGTGGCGGCGCGCCGGATTGGCGCGGAAGGGGCAGGGCTGTTCATGGTGGGCGGGGTCAGCCCGCAAGCGGGGCTTGCAGGCTCAAATACCGCGCCATTGTGGCGCACGTCGCTCGGCAAAGGCGGCCGCGCCCTCCCGCGCGTCTTGCGACTTGAGCACCGGGCCTGTGATGGGCTCCTGCCGATCGAACATCTCGGCGGTCGGCCAGTCGCGCTGCTCCACAATGACTCGTTTGCTGGCGGCCACCGACATCGGGGCGTTGGCGATGATGCGCCGGGCCAGCTGCTTGGCGCCGTCGAGCGCCTGGCCGGGTTCGACCAGGGCGTTGAACAGGCCATAGGGGTAGAGTCGCTCAGCAGGCACGGTATCGCCGGTCAGGGCCATTTCCATGGCGATGCGTTGCGGGATCAGGCGGGGCAGGCGCATCAGGCCGCCGGCGGCGGCGGCCAGGCCGCGCTTGACCTCGGGCAGGCCAAACTGCGCGTTGCGGGCGGCCACCACCAGATCGCACACCAGCATGGATTCAAAGCCACCCGCCAATGCATAGCCTTCGACCGCTGCGATCAGCGGCTTGGTGGGCGGGGTGCGGGCGATACCCAGGATGCCGCGGCCTTCCACCCGGGTGACCTCGCCGCGCAAAAACGCCTTGAGGTCCATGCCTGAGCAGAAGTTGCCGCCAGCGCCTGTGAGGATGGCCACCCGCAACTCAGGGTTGCGCTCGAATTCATCGATGGCTTCGCACACGCCATAAGACACCGCCCGGTTGACCGCATTGCGTTGGTCGGGGCGGTTGATGGTGATGATCACCAGCCCAGCGTCGTGCTCGACCAGTACTTCCTTGTCCATGGGGTCTCCCTATTCCTGGGTGAGAGCCTGCAGGCGTTCGACCGCCTCCAGGTATTCCATCTGCATGCGCAGCATCACATCCTTGACCGAGGTCTCTTCGCGGATCATGCCCACCACCTGGCCGGCCGGAAAGGAGTAGAGCTCTTTGCGCCGGGCCTTGACCACCCGCGCATGCGCTTCGTTGTAGAGGATGCCTTGCAGCGGGGTGGGCAGGTAGGCCGGCGCGCCCGGCTGCTCCCAGGCTTCTGAGAGTTGGCTGCGGATCATGCGCACGGTTTTGCCGGTGCGTGCCTTGCGGCGCACTGCATCCTCGGTGCGGGCTTCGAAGAGCACTTCTTTTTCAAAGGGGTCGAGTTCGCTTTCGCGGGTGCCCAGCCAGACGGTGCCACACCACACGCCTTGCGCGCCCAGTGCCAGGCAGGCGGCGATCTGGCTGCCTCTAGCGATGCCGCCGGCAGCCAGTACAGCCACTTTGCCGGCGCAGGCTTCAACCACCTGGGGCACCAGCACCATGGTGGCAATCTCGCCGGTATGGCCGCCGGCTTCGGTGCCCTGGGCGACGATCACATCGACCCCGGCCTGCATATGGCGGGCCGCAT
>JBAXEN010000250.1:0-6379 GCA_037140415.1 Betaproteobacteria bacterium
GACCAGCGAGGTGCCCAGCGCGGTGGTGAGGTTGATGCGCTGCACCTCGCCGCCACTGAGGGTGCGGCTTTGGCGGTCGAGCGTGAGGTAGCCGATGCCGACGTCGCAGAGGTATTTGAGGCGGGTCTGGATTTCTTCGAAGAGCAGCTTGAGGGCTTGGCGTTCACCGTCGGCGAGGGTGCTGCCCGCGACAGCCGCTTGCCCCCACCCCTGCCCTCCCCCAGAGGGGGAGGGAGTAAGAGGAACAGAACCCTGGGTCGCAGAGAGGGCCAGAGGAGAGGGAATCTGATTTGCTCCCTCCCCCTCTGGGGGAGGGTTGGGGTGGGGGCTCGCCTGCGCCAAAAGATCAAAAAAGCGCCTCAGCCGATCAATCGGCAGTTGCATCAAATCATGCAAGCTCAGCCCCGGCAAGGCTTGCAGCTGCTCGCGGCTCCACTGCACACCCACCGGCATGAAGCGCTGCGCAGGCGGCAGCACCGCATCAGCCGCGGCCTTGGAGCCCAAACGCCAGAGCAAAGCCTCGGTCTTCAGGCGGGCGCCGCCGCAGACGGTGCAGGGGGTGTAGCTGCGGTATTTGGACAAGAGCACCCTGATGTGCATCTTGTAGGCCTTGCTCTCCAGGTACTCGAAGAAGCGGCGCACGCCAAACCACTGCTTGTTCCACTGGCCCTTCCAGTGGGGCGAGCCGTTGATCACCCAGTCTTTTTGCTCCTGGGTCAGCTTGTACCAGGGCGTGTCGCGCGGAATGCCTGCAGCCTCGGCATGGCGCATGAGGTCGTCCTGCGCCTCCGACCAGGCCGGCGTCTGCATCGGCTTGATGGCGCCAGCGCGCAAGGTGAGTTTGTCGTTGGGGATGACCAGACCAAGGTCGACGCCGATGACCCGGCCAAAACCGCGGCAGGTCTCGCAGGCACCCATGGCCGAGTTGAATGAAAACAGCGAGGGCGTGGGCTCGGTATAGCTCAGGTTGCTTTGCGGGCAATGCAGGCCGGTGGAGTAGCGCCAGAGCGTCTCGGGCTTGCCCTCGGCCTGCACAAACACATTGATGCGCCCGCCATGCTTGAGCGCCACCTCGATGGCTTCAATCGCGCGGACCTTCTCGGCGCCTTGAATCCGAAAGCGGTCGGCCACCACATGCACCGCGCCTTCTTCCTTGAAGGCGGCCTCGGCGGGCTCATGGACCCGGGTAAAGCCGCTGGCGGCCAGCCACTGCTGTAACTGCTCAGCACTGGTGCCAGCCGGTAGCGTCACCGGAAAGCTCAAGATCAGGCGCGGGTCGTCCTGCGCGGTGCGCGCCATCAGCTCGGCGTAAATGGTCTCGGGGCTGTCGTGACGCACAGCCTGGGCGGTGGCACGGTCAAACAGTTGAGTGGAACGGGCAAACAGGAGCTTCAAGTGGTCGTTGAGCTCGGTCATGGTGCCCACCGTCGAGCGCGAGGAGCGCACCGGGTTGGTCTGGTCGATGGCGATGGCCGGGGGCACGCCCTCGACCTTGTCGACCGCCGGCTTGTCCATACGGTCGAGGAACTGCCGGGCATAGGCCGAGAAGGTCTCGACATAGCGCCGCTGGCCCTCGGCAAACAGGGTGTCGAACACCAGCGAAGACTTGCCCGAGCCACTGGGCCCGGTGACCACCGTCAGCTCACCGGTTCGGATGTCCAGGTCCAGGTTTTTGAGGTTGTGCTGGCGCGCACCGCGGATGCGGATCAGTCCCTGTGACATAAGGGCCTTGTGGTGAAGAGGGTCAACATTCTAGAGAGTGCCCCACCCCCCAGATTGCGCAGCGCCGTAAAGCCCCCGACCGATAGGCAGCTTCTGGGCTTGCCATTGCAAGCCTGCTACCACCGCTTCACGAGAGCAGGGCGAGCCAGACGGCATCTGGTCAGCCTGGCTGACCAGCATCACCCCACGAAACCGTACGCTGACCCGCAGCGCCGGTACTCGCGCTTACTTGCCGGCGGGGGCAGAGACGCCCGCGGAGGCCGGTGCAGCGGGCTCTGCCGCCTTGGCGGGCTCGGGCGCATGCACCGCATCGGCACCATGCTTTTCTCCGCTCATGTCGAGTTTGTCACCGCCTTTGAAAATCACAAACATAGCCAATGCTGCGAACACCACAAAGCCCAAAAAAATCTTCCACATGACACTTGTCTCCGAAATAAAAAAGCCCTCCACGGAGGAGGGCTTGAATTTAGCACCCGAGTTCCCTCGGGTAGCTTACAAAAAGCATCAGTCGTTGGCGTAGATGTCCACGTCTTTGGTCTCTTTGATGAACAGCATGCCGATCACAAACGTCATGCCGGCCACCACAATGGGATACCACAGGCCGTTGTACATATTACCGGTCTGCGCCACGATGGCAAAGGCCGTGGTAGGCAGCAAGCCGCCGAACCAGCCATTGCCAATGTGATAGGGCAGTGACATCGAGGTGTAGCGGATACGGGTGGGGAACATTTCCACCAGCATCGCAGCAATGGGGCCATACACCATGGTCACCAAAATCACCAAGTAGGTCAGGATGAGGATGACCAGCACCTTGTTCACCTTGGCCGGGTCAGCTTTGGTGGGATATCCGGCGTCCTTCAATGCGCCGCTCAGGTTGGCACTGAACACGGCGTCCTTGTTCTTCTTGTCGTCCGACAGGGTCTTGATCGACGCTTCAGTGGCGGCCACGGCCTTCTCATCGACCGGGCTGGCGGCCTTGAGTCCTTCCAACTTGGTCTCGGCCGCTGCTTTGGCGGCAGCGATTTCTTCGGCTGTGGGGAAGACGTTGATCACCTTGGTGCCCACTTTGATCACAGCAGGCGTGCCCTTGGCTGCGGCTTCGTTGGCATAGCTCACCGAACCGGCCGCCAGACGTTGCTTAGCCACGTCACAGGACGAAGTGAACTTGACCGTACCCGTGGGGTTGAACTGGAACGAGCACTCGCTCGGGTCGGACACAACCACCACCTGGCTCTTTTGCTGTGCAGCATGCAGATCCGGGTTGGCCGCCTTGGTCAGCGCCTCAAACACCGGGAAATAGGTCACCACAGCCAACAAGCAGCCGGCCATGATGATGGGCTTGCGGCCGATCTTGTCCGACAGTGAACCAAAGATGATGAAGAAGGGGGTGCCAATAATCAGCGAAGCGGCCACGAACAAATTGGCGGTGGCGCCGTCGACCTTGAGCGACTGGGTCATGAAGAACAGGGCGTAGAACTGGCCCGAGTACCACACCACAGCCTGACCGGCAGTCAGGCCGACGAGGGCCAGAATCACGATCTTGAGGTTCTTCCACTGCCCGAAGGACTCGGTCAGCGGAGACTTGGAGGTCTTGCCCTCAGCCTTCATCTTGGCAAAGGCAGGCGACTCATTCATGGACAAGCGGATGTAGACCGACACGCCCAGCAGCAAAATCGAGACGAGGAACGGAACGCGCCATCCCCAATCGGCGAAGGCCTCTTCTCCGGTCCAGGTGCGGGTGCCCAAAATCACCAACAGCGACAAGAACAAGCCCAGCGTGGCCGTGGTCTGAATCCACGAGGTGAAAGCGCCACGCTTGCCATGCGGCGCGTGCTCGGCCACATAGGTGGCGGCGCCACCGTACTCACCGCCCAGCGCCAAACCTTGCAGCAGACGCAAAACGATCAAGATCACCGGCGCAGCCACGCCGATGCTGGCGTAGGTGGGCAAGACGCCGACGATGAAGGTCGACAAACCCATGATCAGGATGGTCACCAAAAAGGTGTACTTGCGACCAATCATGTCGCCCAAGCGGCCAAAGAAAATGGCGCCGAAGGGTCGCACGATAAAGCCTGCGGCAAACGCCAACAGCGCAAAAATAAAGGCGGATCCAGCGTCCAGCCCGCTGAAAAACTGTTTGGCGATGATCGCCGCCAGCGAACCGTAGAGGTAAAAGTCGTACCACTCGAAAACCGTACCGAGCGAAGAGGCAAAAATCACCTTCTTCTCTTCGGCGGTCATGGGCCTTGCGGCCTCAGCTACTGCCATGTTTGTCTCCTTCATATCGTATGGGACATGCCAGATCCATCTGGCATGGCGGGACTATCGACACTGCGGCTGACTCATATCTGACTGCGGCAGAGTTCTGGGGGTATATCCATCACCCGAGCGGCATATAAACCGACGATCTAAGGGCAAACCCTAGGAAAATCAGTCTTCAAACCATCGCGCCCATCGGGGCAGGGTCTGCTGCCCCAGATTCAGACCCGCCGCACGCCCACCGGCACCCCGGCCGCTGCATCCCAGTCCCTGCCTTGGAACCAGGCCCCGCCCTGCAAGTGGTCGCGCAGCATGGGCAGCGCGTCGAGTCCCCAGAACAGCTTGCCTTCTGAGGCCAAGGTCGGCACACCAAAAACGCCATCGGCAATCGCCTGCTCAGAGGCGGCTTTCAGACGCTGTTTGACCTCCTGTCCAGCCGGATCAAGCACCGGCTGCAGCCGCTCGCTCAATTGGGCCAGCCGCTGTGCGTCGTTGGGGTCACCCCCTTGAGCCCACACATGGCGAAAGAGGGTCTCGCAGACCCAGCGGTTGGGATGGCCGTCCTGGCTGCAGGCCAGGGCCAGGCGCAAGAGAGCCAGCGGGTTAAAGGGATGGGCCGCCGGCATGACCATGGGCGTGCCCTGGGCCTGGGCCAGCCACAGCACATGGCGGTAGGTCCATTCGCGCTTGGGCTTGAGTTCGGCCGGACCCAGATTGCCGTGGGCACTGAGCATGCTGGCAAACAGCACCGGCTGATAACTGACCGCATGGCTGATGCCCTCGAGCGCCTGCGGCAGCCGCTCAAACGCCAGATAGGCATAGGGCGAGATGAAGTCGAGGTAAAAAGTCAGGCGTTTAAGTGACATGCTTGTGCTCCTGAAACGCCGCGTCTCAAACGGGTACGGCAGCGCGCTCGGCAATGGCCTGCCAGACGCCGCGCCGTGCCGGCGGGCTCAGGCTGCTCCAGGCCGCAATCTCGTCCAGGCTGCGCAGGCAGCCCACGCACAGGCCCGACGCCTCGTCCATGCGGCACACCGAGATGCAAGGCGAAGGCGGGTCACCGGCCGGTGCAGCCTGCACACAGGCTGCGCGTGCCCGCAGCAAGGCCAGAGCCCGTGCGGCCGGCGCCAGCGGGCTGCTGGCCACATCGTCGAGCCGGGCTTGGGTGAGCAGGGCCAGTTGCGCCGGCGCGGCAGCAAACACCGCATGCGGATGGCCAGCAGCGGCCCAGACCTGCTCAAAGCGAAACAGGCTCAAGTCCAGCACCTGCACGAGGGCACTGGCATGGGCCACCGGGCTGACCCCGCCGATGGCAAAGCCGGTGCGCTCGCGCACAAAGTCAGGGTCGGCGCGGCCCAGTTTTTGCCCAGGGGCACAGGCCAGCGCAGCGAGTTTTTTTTCGTCGACGCGCTGATCCCCCGAAGTCACCACCATCACCGCCGCGTTGTCGGGCAAACGGCGAAAAACAATGCTCTTGGCAATTTGCCCCAACTGCACGCCCAATGCGTCGGCCGCCTCCTGCGCTGTGCGCGCCGAAGCGTCGAGCAGGCGCGGCGCATGGCCATGGCCGCGCGCGGCCAGCCAGGCCGCCACCGGCTGCGCCGAATCCGGCAGGCTCATGCGGCGCGCTTGTTGAGCAGCGCGGTTGCCGCGCGCGAGTTGGGCTTGCGCTGCAGGAAGTCGCTGATGAACACGCCGGCGTCGATGAGTTTGTCGAGGTCGATGCCGGTCTCTATGCCCATGCCGTGCAGCAGGTAGACCACGTCTTCGGTGGCGACATTGCCGGTGGCGCCCTTGGCATACGGGCAGCCGCCGAGGCCGGCCGATGAGCTGTCGTACTGCCAGATGCCCATCTCCAGGCAGGCCACAGTGTTGGCCAGGGCCTGGCCATAGGTGTCATGAAAATGGCCCGAGACATCGGCCAGCTCATAGTGCTTGAGCGTGGCCTCCATGGCGCGCTGCACCTTGCGGGGCGTTCCCATGCCTACGGTATCGGCCACGCCGGCATGCTGCACGCCTATGGCCTTCATCAGCCGGGCCACCTCACCCACCGCCTCGGGCGGCACCTCGCCCTGGTAGGGGCAGCCGACCGCCACCGAGATGGCGCCGCGCACATAAACACCCTCGCTGCGGGCTTTTTCAACCACCGGCGCAAAACGCTCGATGCTCTCGGCAATCGAGCAATTGATATTGCGCTGACTGAAAGCCTCGCTGGCGGCGGCAAACACCACCACCTCATCAGGCCAGTGCGCGCGCGGGGCCGACAGCGCAGCCTCCAGGCCCTTGAGGTTGGGCACCAGCACCGAATAACGCACATCGGCCCTGCGCTGGATGCCGGCCATCACCTGGGCGTTGTCGGCCATCTGCGGCACCCATTTGGGGCTGACAAAGCTGGTGA
>JBAXEN010000251.1:0-6360 GCA_037140415.1 Betaproteobacteria bacterium
GGCCAAAGGCTCCTCAGGCTGGTCCAATGCCTTTCACCTGACACGCACTTTTGGTGTTGCCCCCGCAGCCATGCTCTTCAATGAAATGACCACCAAGATCGCTCTGGGCGCGGTGGTCACCCGCGCGCCGGCGCTCACCGACTTTGACCGCGACCCGCTGGCGCTGATCGAGACCGGCGACTGGGTTCGGGTCGATGCCGACCGCGGCCTGGTTGAGATCACCAAGGCCGCCCATCGGCCTTCTGTGACGCCCTGAGGTGTAGGCCGTGAACGCTGTGCTGCGCGCCGCCTTCACTGTTCTGACCCTGGCCGCTTTGCTGGCTGCGCCGGCCGGGGCGCAGGATTTTCCGACGCGGATGGTGCGCCTGATCGTGCCCTTTCCGCCCGGTGGCGCCACCGACACCCTGACCCGCCTGATCGCAGAAAAGCTCAGCGATCGCTGGCAGCAGACGGTGGTGGTTGAAAACAAGCCTGGCGCCAACACCGCGATCGGCACCGACCTGGTGGCCAAGTCCGCCGCCGACGGCCATGTGCTGGGCGTGGTCACCGGCGCCCATGTCACCAACCCCTTGCTGGGCGCGCCACTGCCCTATGACACCCTCAAGGACCTGACTGGCGTGATGCTGATGACGCGCTTTCATATGGCGCTGTATGCCCACCCCAGCTTGCCGGCCAGTACGCCGCGCGAATTGCTGGAGCTGGCCAAGCAAAAGGGCGCGGTCGCTTATGCCTCGGCCACCACCCAGTCTTACCTGGGCATGGCGCTGCTGGCCGGTATGAGCGGCACGCAGATGCAATACATCCCCTACAAGGGCAGTGCGCCGGCCCTCAATGATTTGCTGGGCGGCCATGTCAAGCTGATGATCGATCCGGTGCTGCAAAGCACGCTCGACCATGTCAAAAGCGGCCGCATCAAGCTGATCGGCACCCTGGGCAGCCAGCCGGCCGAGTTGACGCCGGGCGCGCCTGCCTTCGGACAGGTGGTGCGCGGCTACGACTTTTCCGGGGTGTTTGGCCTGGTGGCCCGCGCCGGCACTGCCCCGGCCCTGTTGCAGCGTATTCGCAACGACATCGCAGCGGTCATGCGCACGCCCGAGGTGGCCGAGCGGGTGCGCGCCATCGGGCAGGAGGCGGTCATCTCCACCCCTGAGGAATACAACGCTTACATTCTGGCCGAAATGAAGAAATGGGCGCCGGTGGTGCAGGCCACCGGCGCCAAGCTCAATTGATCTTTTTCTGCACCCACATTCCCGCAAGACCCCATGAGAACTGATCTGACCCGTCGCCAATTTCATCAACGTGCGATCGCCTTGGGCGCTGCGGCGGCTGCCCTGCCTGCCGGTGCGCAAAACTTCCCGAGCAAGCCGGTAACGCTGATCGTGCCCAATGCGCCCGGCGGCGCGATCGACATCCTGGCGCGCTCGCTGCAGCAACACCTGCAGACCGCCTGGGGTCAGACCGTGCTGGTCGAATACAAGCCCGGCGCCGGCACGGTGGTGGGCACCGATTTCGTGGCCAAGGCACCGGCCGATGGGCACACCCTGTGCCTGGTGGCCACGCCCCATGTCATCAATCCGGCCATCCGGCAGATGCCTTTTGACACCACCCGCGACCTGTCGGGCATCACCATCCTGGGCATCTCTAATGTGCTGCTGTCGGTCACGCCCTCGCTGGCGGTCAGCACCCTGCCCGAGCTGATCGATCTGGTCAAAAAGAACCCCGGCAAATTCGCCTATGCCAGCCCGGGCAGCGGCAGCTCCATGCACTTCGCCGTCGAGCTGCTTAAGCAGCGCACCGGCATGGACCTGCTGCATGTGCCCTTCAAAGGCTCGGGCCCGGCTTATCCGGAGGTCATGTCGGGCCGCATCGCCTTGCTGATCGATCCACTTTTTTCCAGCCTCCCGCACCTCAAAGCCGGCCGCCTCAAGCCGATTGCGGTGACCGCTTCGCGCCGCTCGCCGCTGGCGCCCGACATTGCCACCATGGCCGAAACGCTGCCGGGCTTCAATGTGCAAAGCATGTTTGGCATGGTGGTGGCCAGTGCCACCCCGCGGCCGGTGGTGCAGAAAATTTACGCCGACGTGGTGCAGGTGATGCGCCGGCCCGAGGTGACTGCGCGCTTGAGCGAGCTCGGGCTTGAGCCCAATCCGATCGCGCCCGAGCAGTTTGACGCGCTCATCAAATCCGATATCGAGCGCTGGACCCAGCTGGTCAAAACCGCCCAGCTCAAGGTCGATTGATGCTGGCCAGAAGGGGTGTGCAATGAAGATTGAAGAACTCAATCACTGCGGCGGGCGGGTCACCGGCATTGATTTGCGCCAGAGCTTGACGCCGGCCACCGTGGCCGCCATTGAGGCGGCCATGGACCGCTATGCGGTGTTGGTGTTTCCCGCTCAGCACCTCGACCAGGACCAGCAAATCGCCCTGGCCAGCGCCTTGGGTCCGCTGGAGCTGGGCTTTCGGCGCATCCGCGGCGGCGCGCACCGCCTGAAGTACAACGAGCTGGCCGATATCTCCAATGTCAAGGTCGATGGCGAGGTGGCGGCACGTGACCATCAAAAAATCGTGAGCAACCTGGCCAACCAGCTCTGGCACAGCGACAGCTCCTTCCAAAAGCCGCGGGCCAAGTACTCGATGCTCGCCGCCTCGGTGGTGCCAGCCTTTGGCGGTGAGACCGAGTTTGCCGACCTGCGCATGGCCTACGACGCGCTGCCGCCCTGGCGGCGTGAGCAGATCGCAGACCTGCAGGCGGTCCACTTCGCCCTGCATTCACGCTACCTGCTGGGCGATACCGAATACACCCCGGCCCAAAAAGAAGCCTTTCCGCCGGTGCTGTGGCCGCTGGTGCAGTCCGATCCTCGCACCGGCCGCAAAATCCTCTACGTCGGCGCGCATGCCTGCGCCATTGATGGCATGGTGCTGGCCGAAGCCAGACTGCTCCTGATGGACCTGCTCGAACACGCCACCCAGCGCGAGTTCGTCTACAGCCACCGCTGGTCAGAAGGCGATCTGGTCATCTGGGACAACACCGCCACGGTGCACCGCGGTCGCTACTTCGACCTGTCGCAGCGCCGCGAGCTGCGCCGGGCCACCACCCGCGAGGTGTTGACCTCCCCCGAAGCTGCGGCGCTGGCCTGAGGCCGAGGCAGGCGCAGTAGGGCGCCGGCGACGGGTCAGCGAAATCCGCATAATCGACTCCTTCGTCACCGGTGCGTCGGTGCCAAGGCTTCCCATGGCCCCAAGCTGGGCGCTTTCAACAAGAACAATCAGGTTTCTTTTTATGCATTTTGAGCTTCAAGGTCAGGGGCATCCAGTGGTGCTGATGGCTGGTTTGGGCGGGCTTGGGGCCTTTTGGCGGCCGGTGATGGAGCGGCTGTCGCAGCACCACCTGTGCATCACCTTCGACCATCCGGGCATGGGGCGCAGCCCGCCTGCTGCGGTGCATTCGATTGAACACATCGCCGCTCAGGTGCTGGCCCTGCTCGATCAGCTCAAGCTGCCTTCAGCGCATTTTGTGGGCCACTCCACCGGCGGCTTGGTGGCGCAGGTGCTGGCGCTGGACCACCCAGCGCGGGTCGATCGCATCGTGCTCAGCGCCACCTGGGCGCGGCCGGACCGGCGCTTTCGCGATCTGTTTCAGACCCGCCGTGTGGTGCTCGAGCGCGCCGGTTTTGCCGCCTACAACGCCGTGGCCAAGTTGCTCGCCTATCCGCCCGACTGGTACGAGGCGAATTTGGCCGGCGCTGTGCCGATCAATTTTGACGGGGCCGGTGAGGGCGATCTGGCCACGGCCTTGGCGCGCATTGATATGCTGCTCGGGTTTGACCGCGCCGAGGACTTGGGCCGCATCCGCGCGCCCACGCTGATCGTGGGCGCCAGTGACGACGCCATCGTGCCGATCAGCCACAGCCATGATTTGGCGCGCCGGCTGCCGCAGGCCCGCATGATCGAGTTGCAAGGCGGGCATTTTCTGCCGCAAACGCAAACAGCGCAGTATGTGGCCGACGTGCAGGCGTTTCTGAACGGGGCGGTATAAAGCCCGAGTTGGATCAAGCTCATGGAAAGGAAATTTGCAATGAAGATGAAGTCTTATCAAGGGGCGTTGACATCGGTCCGTCAGTGGCTGGCTGTGGGTGGGGCGGCGCTGCTGTCGCTGGCTGCACAGGCGGCCGATCCCTGGCCAGTCAAGCCGATCCGCGTCGTCATCCCCTTTACCACCGGCGGGGTGCAAGACACGCTGGCCCGCTCGATTTCCAATGAGCTCGGCGCCGCTCTGGGGCAGCCGGTGATCATTGAAAACCGCCCTGGTGCGGGCGGTACGGTCGCCTCCAATGCGGTGGCCAAGTCGGCGCCTGACGGCTACACCCTGATCCTGGCGGCGGCCAGCCACAGCATCAACGGCACCCTGTATTCCAAGCTGAATTACGACCCGGTCAAGGACTTCGTGGGCGCGGCCTACATTGGCAACACCAGCTACATCATGGTGGTCAGCGCCAGCGTGCCGGTCAAGAGCGTGGCTGAATTTGTGAGCTATGCCAAGGCCCGGCCCGGCCAGCTCAATTACGCGACCGCCGGCAGCGGCAGTGCCACCCATTTGTCCATGGCCTATTTCAGTGGCATGGCCGGGCTGGACATTGTGCACATCCCGACCAAGGGCGCGGGCGATGCAATGACCGAGGTGCTCGCTGGGCGCTCGCAGGTGATGATCAACGCCAACAACGTCGCACTGCCTTTTGCCAAAGACCCGCGTGTGCGCCTGCTGGGTGTGACCTCTGAGAAGGCATCGCCCTTTGTACCGGGGGTCGAGCCCATCGCGGCGGCCTTGCCGGGCTATGTGTTTGACAGCTGGTTTGGCCTGCTCGCGCCTGCCGGCACGCCGCCTGATATCGTCAACAAGCTCAACACCGAAATGGGCAAGGTGCTCAAGCGTCCGGAGGTCATCGAGCGCCTGACGCGGCAGGGCATCGAGGCCGGCAGCATGACGCCGGAGGCGTTTGCGCAGCTGCTGCGGCAAGACTTTGATCGCATGGCCAAGGTGGTCAAGGTCTCGGGGGCCAAGGCCGATTGAGGGCGCAGCTCCCGCCGTTTCGGCGGCGGCCTGTCCGGAATTTGTAGGCGCCTCCCCGGCGCGATGGGGCGCGCAATACGGCTACTGTGCGCGGCTACTGTGCGCGGCTACTGTGCGCGGCTACAGTGCGGCTTTGTTAGCTTCTTCGGTCCGGCGCTGCAACAATTGCCGTTTCCATTCAGAAAAGTGAAAGCTCCTATGGCATTGCTGGGCAACATCATTTGGTTTTTTCTCGGCGGCTGGGCTCTGTTTCTTGGCTATGCCTTGGGGGCGCTGCTGTTTTTTCCGATGTTCATCCCCTTGTTCAGGCTGGCGCTGTATGCGCTGTGGCCTTTTGGGCGCGATGTGGTGACGCGGGCGCAGCTGGACAGGTATCGGCAGCTCAAGGGCCTCAGCTCGGACGCGTCGGCGGTAGACACCACGCTGAAAAACGTGAGCGCGGTGCTCAATGTGCTGTGGATGCTGACCTTCGGCTGGATGCTGGCGCTGCTGCATCTGATCGCCTCTTTCGCCAACCTCTGCTTTTTCTTTTTGATCGTGACCATCCCCAATATCGGCGGCCACTGGAAGCTGATTCGGGTGGCCTTCCTGCCCTTCAACAAGGTCATCGTGCCGGCCAGCGTGGCGCAGGAAATCCGCGACGCTCTGGCTAAATCCAAGCTGGGGCTGTGAGGCCGGCCCGCTGGGGCTCGCGCGCCGCACCAGGAGGGCAGGCGATGGCTGCGCTGGTAGGGGCCGTGCCCTTGTGCAGCTCGGCCGTGAGCCTGCCCACGGCGGTGACCCCCATCATCCATAAATGCTGCAGCGGTACCGCTCGACCGGGCCCACCAGCCGCTCAGGGGGCGGTTTGGGCTCAGGGTTAAGATCACGCCATGTCGAACTTTTCCACGCCCTTTGAGATCCATGTTCATGGCGATGTGCCCATGCGCGCGGATGTGACTTACGACCAACTGCAGGAGGCACTCAAGCCCCTGTGGAAGTACGCGGGCGCACGCTCTTTGGCCGCTGGCGCGGTCAGTGCCTATGAGGAAGAGCCCGGTATCCGCTTTGACGCCAAGGAGGAGCTGCTGCAGATGTGCTGGACCGTCAGCGGCGACGAGGACTTCAGGCAGGTGCTCGAAGAGGTGTGTATGGCCCTCAATGACCTGGCCGCTACCGGCGCGGCCATCGAGGTCACCTTCTATGACGCCGATTTTGATGAAGAGGCCGGCGACGACGAAGAAGAGCCGGCCCAGGCGCGCGACGATTTTGCGATGTATTTTGTCGGCCCAACGCCGGCGGCCATCATGCAG
>JBAXEN010000252.1:0-6351 GCA_037140415.1 Betaproteobacteria bacterium
TGGGCTGCTGCGGCTCATGCAGATAGCCCTCGAGCTTGATCGGCACATCGGGCCTGGCCGGATCGCGGTACTCAAAGAAAACCTGCTGCTCGGCGCAGGCGGCCCAGCTCAGCATCAAGCCCAGGGCCGCCAATGCCCCGAGCGCCCAAAATTTGCACCTCATGTACTGCCTCCTGCTGCTGTGTCAGCAGCCGATCTTAGCGACGCCCTTGAAAGCGCAGCCGAAAGCGGCTCAGCGGACGGCATGCACCCGCGCCATGATGGCCTGAGCCACCACCTGGTGGGCGCGGCGCACTGCCAGGCCCGGGCGCAAGGTCAGCACCATGGCGCGCGGCAGGGGCGGGTCGGTGATCAGCGCCATCTGCAAGCTCGGCCGCTCACCCTCCAGCGCCAGCGGGCCCAGCAGGGTATGCGCCAGGCCCTGCTGGGCGGCCTGCTTTTGTACCTGCAAGGAGTCGGCCTCCAAAGCCACCGTCAACTCAAAGCCACGCTGACGGGCCAGGGCATCGAGGGCATCGCGCCAGGCGCTCGGCCGGCAGGGCAGGACCAGGGGCAGGTCTTGCAAAGCAGCAAAAGGCACGGTTCGTTTGCGGGTCAAGCGGTCGCCAGGCGGGCCGACCAGATAGGTGCCCACCGTCTGCAGCACCTGGTCGCTCGGGCGCAGCCGGGTCGAATGCAGGTAGCGCACCGCCATGTCTACGCTGGCGCTTTGCAGGCTGTGGTCCATCTGGCTGTCCAGCGCCTCGCTGACCACCAGCCGCACCAGCGGGTGGCTGCGGCGCAGCTCGGCCAGGGCAGGCATCACCCAGGGCTGCACCGCCGAAGGGATGACCGCCAGCCTGACCTCGCCCACAGCCACCCCGCTGCCATGGCGGATCTCGTCATGCAAGGCCATCGTCTGCGCCAGCCAGGCACGCACCTGCGGTAGCACCCACTGGCCATACTCGCTCAGTTGCAGGCCGCGGGCATGGCGCTGAAACAGCGGTGTGCCGCAGGACGACTCCAGCTCGGCCAACTGCCGACTGAGCTGGGGCTGGGCCCGGCCGCTGCGCAAGGCCAGTCGGCTCAGACTGCCCTCCTCGGCCAGATCCACAAACAGCTGCCAGGCAGCGGGGCGCATCAGAGACAGATCACTCATGGTGGGCCTTTCGAGGTATGCTTTTATTGCTATGCCACGCTTGCAAAAATCATCATTGACAGCATAGCCTAGCGGCGCCTAGCATCCCCGAGCATGAGATCCCATGCACGCTTGCGCGCCGCTGCCGACATCGGCGGCACCTTCACCGATGTCGCCGCTTTTGACGAACGCCAGGGGCGTCTGCTGCTGGGCAAAACACTGACCACGCCGGGCAAGTTGGTGGGCGGCATCCTCACCGGCCTGGACAAGGCCGGCGTAGCGCTGCCGCAGGCCGACCTGTTCCTGCACGGATCGACGGTGGCCATCAACACCATGCTCGAGCGCAGCGGCGCGCACACCGCGCTGATCACCACGCGGGGATTTCGCGACATCTATGAAATCGGTCGCATCAACCGGCCCGACTCCTTCAACCTGCGCCACCACAAACACACGCCGCTGGTCGAACGCGACCTGCGTTTTGAAGTGACTGAGCGCATGCTGGCCACTGGCGAGATACATATCCCGCTCGATGAGGCCGAGGTGCTGGCCCTGGCCCAGCGCCTGAAGAAAATCCGCATCGCTGCAGTGGCGGTGGTCTTCCTTCATGCCTACCGCAACCCAAGGCACGAGCGCCGTGTGCGTGAGCTGCTGAGCCAGCATCTGCCGCAGGCCTTTGTCTCGATTTCCTCCGAGCTGTCGCAGGAATACCGGGAGTACGAGCGAACCTCCACCACGGTGGCCAATGCCTACATCGGTCCGCGGGTCGACAGCTACCTTGGGGAGATTGAAAAAACCCTCAAGGAGGTCAGGTTTGCCGGCCAGTTCCTGGTGGTGCAATCGACCGGTGGCCTTTATGCCCTGGGCGAAGCCCGCCAGGACTGTGTGCGCATGATGGAGTCCGGGCCGGCCGCCGGGGTGATCGGCACCCAGGCGCTGTGCGCGGCGCTGGGCATCGACAACGCGATTGCCTTTGACATGGGGGGTACCACCGCCAAGGCCGGCGTGGTGCGCCACCATCAGGCCCTGGTGGCCAACAGCGTGATGATCGGCGGCTACCAGAGCGGCCTGCCCCTGCTGACACCGATGATCGACATCCACGAGGTCGGCACGGGTGGCGGCAGCCTGGCCAGCCTGAGCAGCACCGGCGCGCTGCGGGTGGGTCCGCAAAGCGCGGGCGCCAGCCCCGGACCGGCCTGCTACGGGCTGGGCGGCACCGCACCGACCGTCACCGACGCCAATGTGCTGCTCGGCCGCCTGGACCCCAAGCACTTTCTCGGTGGCGAGATGCAGCTCGATCTGGCTGCGGCCGAGCGCGCCATGCGCACCGCCATCGCCAAGCCGCTGGGCATGAGCAGCACCGAGGCGGCCTCGGGCATCTTGCGCATCGCCGCGGCTGCCATGTCGCATGCGGTGCGGGGCGTGACCACCGACCGCGGCCTGGACACCAGCACCTTTCCCTACATGTTCGCCTACGGCGGCGCCGGCCCCCTGCACGCCTCGATGGTGGCGCGCGAGCTGCGCATGCCTCATGTCGTGATCCCACGTGCACCAGGGCACTTCTCGGCCTTCGGCATGCTGCTGGCCGACTTCCGTCGCGATCTGGTGCGTTCGCACTTCATCACTCTGGCCGAGCTCAGCCTGGCTCAGCTCGAGCAATGGTTTGCCGAGCTGGAGGCGCAAGGCCTGCAGACCCTCCAAGATGCCGATGTGGGCGAGCGGCGCATCATGCTGCGCCGCCATCTGGACATGCGCTACATCGGGCAAGAACATGCGGTCACAGTGGAGATACCGGCCTCGGCCTTCAGGCGCAAGTCGCTCGCTGCAATCAAGTCGGCATTCGACGAGGCGCACCGCGAGCGCTACGGCCGCGGCTCGCCGCAAGAGCCGGCGGAAATCGTCAGCCTGCGCAGCACCATCATCGGCGTGCTGAAAAAGCCAGTGCTCGAGAAAATCGCCAGCGGCAGCCGGGTGCCCCCAGCGGCCGCCAAGCGGGGCCAGCGACAGGTCTACTTCGAGCCCGAGGGCTGGCTGCCCACGCCGGTGTATGACCGCGAGGCCTTGCGCGCCAACAACCGCCTGGTCGGGCCGGCGCTGATTGAAGAGCATGCCAGCACCACCGTGCTACAGCCGGGCGACCGCCTGCATGTGGACGCCTACGGCAATCTGCACATCGCGGTGGCGCTCAGCGCCGGCTCACACTAAAAAAGCGCCCCGACCATGAGCAAGCCCCGCACACCCACATCCGCCACCGTCCAAGCATCGACCGGCCCGCGCAAGACCCGCACCGCGGCCCGCCCGACCTCCCGTTCTGCCTCCCGCTCTGCCTCCCGCAGTGCCGCCATCAGCCGCGCCGACCCGGTCACGGTGGAGTTGGTGCGTGGCAGCCTGGTGGCGGCCACCGAGGAGATGAAGTCGGTGCTGATGCGCACCTCCTACAACATGATCATCTACGAGGCCCTGGATTTCACCGTGGGCCTGTTCGACCGCCATGGCCAGACCCTGTCCATCGGCCTGGGCCTGCCGATGTTCATCCGCGGCATGAGCGATGTGGTCAAGGCCAAAATCGCCTACTGGGGCTTGGAGAACATCCACCCGGGCGACATCCTGCTGACCAATGACGCTTACATCACCGGCGCGCACCTCAATCACCTGACGTTCTCCATCCCGATCTTCCATGAGGGCGAGATCGTCGCGTTTTCCACCTGCATGGCGCACTGGCAGGACATCGGCGGCATCCTCAACGGCGTGACCACCGACATCTACGCCGAAGGGCTGCAGATCCCGCTGGTCAAATACCACCGCGTAGGCGTGCTCAACGAGGAAATGCGTGAGCTCATCTTGATGAATGTGCGCCGCCGCGACCGCGCGGCCGGTGACCTGGAGGCGCAGTTGTCGGCCTGCCGGGTCGGCGCGCGGCACATGCAGGACATGCTGCAGCGCTATGGCGCCGGCCCCTGGCAGCTGGCGATCGACGCCATCATGGACCACACCGAGGCCGAAGCCCGCGCCCAGGTCAGCGCCATGCCCGACGGCATCTACGAGGCCGAGTCCTTCATGGACGACGATGCGGTCGACATCGACCAGCCCATCCCGATCCGGGTCAAGGTGATCATCGCGGGCGATGAGATGACGGTCGATCTGAGCGGTATGAGCCCCCAGGTCAAGGGCTTTTACAACTCTGGGGCGGGCGTGGCCTGCGCGCAGGTGGCCTTCAAATGCCTGACCCTGGCCAGCGACCATCCGATCAACGACGGCAACTTCCGCCCCCTCAAAGTTATCTTGCCGCCGGGCACGGTGGTCAGCGCCCAGCACCCTTCGGCCATGCGGGTCTGGATGACCTATCCGATGACGGTGGTCGACACCATCTTCAAGGCGCTGGCTCAGGCCATCCCTGACAAAACCATCGCCGGCCACCATGCCGACCTGATGATCGCCAACGTCAACGGCATCCATCCGCGCGACGGCAAGTTGTGGATCTACCTGGGCGGCCTGATTGGTGGCGGCTGGGGCGCCAAACGCAATGAAGACGGCGTTAATGTGACGGTCTGCATGAACGACGGCGATACCCACAACGGGCCGAGCGAGCAGGTGGAAAACAAGTTTCCGCTGCTGGTCAAGTACTACCAGCTGCGTGAGGGCTCGGGCGGTGCAGGCCAGTTCCGCGGCGGACTGGGCGCGCAGGCCGAGGTGATGGCGCTGGCCCGCATCAACTACCAGACCCGCATCGACCGGGTCAAGCATCCGCCCTGGGGCCTGCTCGGCGGCCACAGCGCGCAGGGCAATCAGGTCGGTACGCGCAAAAAGGACGGCAGTCTGACCCTCTACAGCAGCGGCAAGGTCAATATGCGGCTGGAGGCTGGCGAATCGTATGTGCTGCATTCCGGTGGTGGCGGCGGCTTCGGCCCGCCCGAGCGGCGTGAACGCCAGGCGGTGCTGCGCGACCTGCGGCTGGGCTATATCAGCGCTCAGGAGGCCCGCCAGACCTACGGCGTCGAGCCGACCGCGCAAGAGGTGGCCGAGCATGGCCTGGACACGGCAGGCTCGCCATGAAACAAGCCCTGTCTCAACTGGCCGCCAGAGCGCGCCGCAGCGCCCGCGCCACAGCCGGTGCTGCGCCCGCCCTGACCCGCCGGTCGCGCGCTGCAGCCGGCCCCGCAACGGACCGAAGCAGCCTGTGTGTGCGCGCCACGCTGCTGTTTGCACGCTGGCAACGCTGCGGCCAGGGTCGCATCGGCCTGGCCATGGGCTGCGTCTGCGCCGGCGAGGCAGCCATCGATGTGGCACTGCTCGACGGCATGATCCTTGACCATCTGCTGCAGCGCTTTGCCGGTCAAGCGCGCCTGCACCACCTGCTCGGCTCGGCCCTGTCGCAGGCCGATCAGGGCCAAAGGGCGCTGGCCGAGTTGCTGCAAACCCTGGCTCAGCCCCACCACGGTCTGCGTCCGCGAGAATGGAGCGATTTGCTCGACGCCCTGCACACCAGCATCGCCTCCATTGAAGAGCACCGCGGCATCGCCTGATGCAACAACCTAAGGAAGCCCTATGACACAACCTTCTGTGAACCGCCGTTGGTCTTGCTTGAGCGCGCTGCTGATCGCATTGGGCTGTTTGCCCGCCTGGGCCCAGAGCCGCTTTCCGGACGCGCCGATCAAGATGATCGTGCCCTTTGCCCCGGGCGGCGGCGTCGATACCGCCGGCCGCCTGATCGCGCGCCAAATGCAAGCCCGCCTGGGCGTGTCGGTGGTGGTGGAAAACCGCGCCGGCGCCAACGGCAGCGTCGGCGGCAAGGCGGTACAAGTGGCAGCGGCCGACGGCTACACCTTGCTGTTTTCCGGCGCCACCCATGTGCTGGCCAAGCAGGTGATGGCCAAAGCCCCCTACGACCCGGTGACCGACTTCGCGCCGGTGGCGCGGGTGGGTGAGGCGCCGCTGCTGCTGGTGATCTCGCCCAACCTGCCCGAGCAAAAGCTGGGCGAGGTGGTGCAATCGGCGCGCCAAAGCCCGGACAAATGGACCGCTGCCCTGCCGGCCATGGGCGCGCCCAGCCACCTGGCCACCTTGCTGCTGGCACAAAAGTCCAACCTGAAAATCACCACCGTGCCCTACAAAGGCACGGCGCCGGCCCTGGTCGACGTGGCCGGCGGCCATGCGCAGATCCTGATGGACTCGATCATCGCCCTGCTGCCCATGGCCAAGACCGGCAAGGTCAAGCCGGTGGTCACCACCTCGGCCAA
>JBAXEN010000253.1:0-6319 GCA_037140415.1 Betaproteobacteria bacterium
CGGCCCAAACTCCAACTGGCCGGCATGTGCATGTGCATGTCCACAAAGCGGCGCTGGCCGGCCTTGCGGGTGGTCACGTGGTCAAAGCGGATGATCACTGCCTCACCGCGCTGGTATGCAAATCCAGCCAGAACCTCAGAGATGGCCTCACGCACCTGAGGCTCCAAGGACTCATCCATCAGCCCTTGAGCCGAGCGCCAGATCAGATGCACCCCTTCCCTGAGAATATTGAGCGCGACCGCCATGGCCACCACCGCGTCAAGCCAGAGCCAACCGGTGCCCGCGACCAGAGCAATGCCGGCGACCACCCCGGCCGAAGTCCACACATCGGTCACCAAATGCCGGGCATCGGCTTCCAAGGCCAGCGAGCGGTGTTCGCGCGCCGACCGAAACATCACCCAGGCCAGCAGACCATTGAGGGCTGAACTGACCACGGCCAACACCAGCCCCAGGCCGACCGACTCCAGCGGCTGCGGATCAAACACCCGATGGGCAGCGGCCCAGATGATGGCCAGCGCCGCCACAATGATCAGGACACCCTCGAAGCCCGAGGAGAAATATTCGGCCTTGTGGTGACCGTAAGGATGTTCCTCGTCGGCGGGCCGCTCGGCGATGGTCACCATCATCAAACCAAACACCGCGCTGGCCAGGTTGACCAGCGACTCCATCGCATCGGAGAGCAAGCCCACCGAGTCGGTCAACCACCACGCGGCCGTCTTCAAGCCAATGGTGATCACAGCCGTCAGCACCGAAGCCATGAGCAGCCGCCGAGGGGTGAGCCATGCACTTGGGAGGTTCATGGCTTGATATTAGCCGCTGGATCGCCGCGGGTGAGCCAGGCAGGCAAGCAGCCTCGGGTGCGCGATGGTGGCCGCGACCTGATCGGCGCTTTAACTGATCGTGATACGGGCAAATTTACGCTTGCCGACCTGAACCACATAGGTGCCGGCCTGGATCTTCAAGCTCTTGTCGCTGATGACGACCGAGTCGATGCGCACGCCCGCGCCGTCGATCAATCGACTGGCCTCGCTGCTCGAGGGCGCCAGGCCAGCGGCCTTGAGCATGGCGCCGACTCCCAGGGGCGCGCCACTGAGCGACAACTCGGGGATCTCATCGGGCACCCCGCCCTTGCTGCGGTTAATGAAGTCCTGCTCCGCCGCTTCGGCCGCCGCCGCGCTGTGAAAACGGGTGGTGATTTCCTTGGCCAGCATGACCTTGGCCTGCTTGGGGTTGAGCCCGGCCTGCACCTGCGCCTTGAGCGCTTCGATCTCAGCCATGGACTTGAAGGACAGCAAGGTGTACCAGCGCCACATGAGGTCATCGGAAATCGACAGCACCTTGGCAAACATGGTGTTGGCGTCCTCGGCGATTCCGATGTAGTTGTTCTTGGATTTGGACATCTTGTCCACCCCGTCCAGCCCCTCGAGCAAAGGCATGGTCAGGATGCATTGCGGCTCCTGCCCGTACTCCTGTTGCAAGTGCCGACCCATCAACAAATTGAATTTCTGATCGGTACCCCCGAGTTCCAAGTCACTCTTGAGGGCCACCGAGTCATAGCCCTGCATCAAGGGGTAAAGGAATTCATGCACCGAAATGGGGGTGCCGGCTTTGAAGCGGTCATGAAAGTCATTGCGCTCCATCATGCGCGCCACGGTGTACTTGGCGGCCAGTTGAATCATCCCCATTGCCCCCAAAGGAAGCGACCACTCACTGTTGTATCGAATCTCAGTTTTGCTGGGGTCTAGGACCAAAGAAGCCTGCTTGTAATAGGTCTGGGCGTTGGCCTGAATCTGCTCGCTTGTCAAAGGCGGACGGGTGCTGTTGCGGCCCGACGGGTCACCGATCAGGCTGGTGAAGTCGCCGATCAGGAAGATCACTTGGTGGCCCAAGTCTTGCAACTGACGCAGCTTATTCAGCACCACGGTGTGTCCGAGATGGATATCGGGGGCGGTGGGGTCAAGTCCGAGCTTGATGCGCAGGGGCTGGCCCGATTGTTCGGATCGAATGAGCTTGCGCACCCAGTCAGCCTGGGGAATCAACTCCTCGCAGCCGCGCAGGGTCACCGCCAAGGCCTGCCGCACACCATCGGAGACCGCCAAATCGGAGGAAAGTTCTTGATTCATAACGATTTTCAACCAGCCCGGGGAGGGGGTAGGCAAAGTCAGCCGGGCCACTATAATGCCCAGCTCGTCTGCGGCTCGGCCGTAATGTCCTTATTGTAGGGTGGCTACCCTGACGCTAAGTCTCTGAAGTCTGCGCTACCGGAACCGTCTTTTGAAACTGCAAGCCCTGTCACAGTCCATCGCCAGCGCTCTGGCCACGCTCAGGCAACACCCGCGTCGGGTGGCTGCTGGCTTGGCCGTGCTGCTCTTGGGCACCGGAGTGACCGCCTTTGGAGTCGCTCCATTGGCGCCTGATGCGGCTCAATTGCCGGTCACAGAAATCGTGGAGCCGGTGCAGGCTCTGCCCGTGGCGCAGCAGTCCGATGCGCTGCTGACGCACCGCTTTAACCTGTACCGCACCGAGCAGACCCGCAGCACCGACACTGCCGACAGCCTGCTCAGCCGTCTCAATATCAATGATCCAGCAGCGGCAGCGTTTTTGCGCAAAGACGCCAACGCACGCGGCCTGATCTTCGGTCGCGGCGTACGTACCGTCACCGCCGAGGCCAATGACGACCAGCAACTTCTCAAGCTGTCTCTGCGCTGGGCGACGGAAGACCTGAACTTTTTCAAACGGCTGGTGGTCGAACGTCAGGGCAACAGCTTCGTGTCCCGCATTGAAACCGACCGCTACTACCGCTCCTCGCGCCTGGTGTCGGGACCGATCAACAAGTCACTGAACCTTTCGCTTGAAAGGGCCGGCCTCAGCGATGGCGTGGCTCAGCAAATGAGTGATATCTTTGGCGACGCCATGGATCTTTCGGCGCCCGCCCGCAAAGCGGACCGCTTCAGTGCCTACTACGAAGTCCTCGAGGCCGACGGCGAGCCCTTGCGAGCCGGCCGCATCCTGGGCGCTGAGGTGGTTCTGGGCGGACAGTCCTTGCAAGCCATGTGGTTTCGCGATGAGTCCGCTGCCCGTGCCGGCAAAGGCGATGGGCGTGGCGCCTACTACAGCCTTGACGGCAGGGGTTTGAAGAAGAGCTACCTGGCACCGCTGGCGTCAGCGCGGGTCACCAGCGGCTTTTCCATGCGGCTCAATCCGGTGCTCAACCAGATGAAAGCCCACCAAGGCATCGATTACGCAGCACCACCCGGCACACCGGTTAGGGCCGTATCCGACGGCGTGGTTGACTTTGTCGGTTGGAAACAAGGCTACGGCAATGTGGTCTTCATCGAGCATGGCAGAGGACACAGCACGGTCTACGCCCACCTCAGCAGCTTTGCGGTGGCCCGAGGCCAAAAGGTCCGCCAGGGCGATCATCTCGGTGGCGTTGGCTCAACCGGCTGGGCCACCGGTCCGCACCTGCACTTTGAATACCGGATTAACGGGGTTCACAAAGACCCTGCTCAAGTGGCTCGTGGCGGGGTCAGCCCCGTCTTGACCGCAGCCGCTTTGACTTCCTTTCGCGAAATGGCCGGTCAACTGCGTCAGCAGCTCAGCGCCGCGTCCACGCTCCAGCCTGCCCTTGCACAGTAAGCATCGGCCGAGCCGAGTGGGCCAGGTGCTGCAGGCCGGCGGGTCAGCCCCATGAGCAAGCCCCTTTTTATAGGACTGATGTCGGGCACCTCGATGGATGGTGTCGACGGCGTGCTCGCCGACTTTGCAGGTGCGCCACGCATCCTGGCTCAGGCCAGCCTGCCCATCCCCGAATCGCTCAAACAAGAATTGCTTGCCCTCAACAAGCCGGGGGACAACGAACTGCACCGCGCCGCCCTGGCGGCCAATGCGCTGACCGAGCTTTACGGCCAGACGGTGCAGGATTTGCTGGCCCAAGCCGAGAGGCGGGGCATCTCCAGGCACGAAGTACGGGCCATCGGCGCCCATGGGCAGACGGTGCGCCACCAGCCTCAGGCGTTTGGGGGTACCGGCTACACCCTGCAAATCAACAACCCGGCGTTGCTGGCCGAGCTGAGCGGCCTGGACGTGGTGGCCGACTTTCGCAGCGCTGATCTGGCTGCAGGCGGTCAAGGCGCCCCGCTCGTGCCCGGCTTTCATGCGGCGCTATGGGCCCGCCAGGACCTTGACATTGCAGCACTCAATATCGGCGGCATCAGCAACCTGACCTTGCTGCCTGCACACGGCCCGGTCAGCGGCTTCGACTGCGGGCCTGGCAACGCGCTGATGGATTTTTGGTGTCAACGGCATACCGGACAGGCTTTTGATGTCGACGGCACTTGGGCGGCCGGCGGAAAGGTCCTGCCCGATCTGCTCAGCCGACTGCTCGAGGAGCCGTTTTTCCAGAGACAGCCCCCCAAAAGCACCGGCCGCGACCTGTTCAACCCGCCCTGGTTGATGACCATACTCGACACACAAGCAGGCCGCGTGTCGCCGCAAGATGTGCAGGCCACCTTGACCGCTCTGACGGCACAGGTCTGTGCGAGGGACTTGTTGCACCATCTGCCGAGGGCTGGTGAATTGCTGGTGTGCGGTGGTGGTGCGCTCAATGGCGAGCTGATGCGCCAATTGCAAGCCGCATTGCCAGCGACACAGGTGCTGCCCAGCGATCAGCGGGGGCTACCGGCGCTGCTGGTCGAGGCCAGCGCCTTCGCCTGGTTGGCTTGGTGTTGGTTTGCGCGACGGCCCGCCAGCCTGACCGAGGTCACCGGCGCGCATGCGGCGCGGGTGTTGGGTGCGCTCTACCCAGCCACCCCCAGGGCCTGAGCCGCCGGCTCCAAGAACCAAGAAAAAGGGGGCCTGAGCCCCCTATTGCGTCACCGCGATCAACGCTGGTCAGACTGAGAAGCTCGAGCCACAGCCGCAGGTGCTGCTCGCGTTCGGGTTCTTAATGACAAACTGCGCACCCTGCAAATCGTCCTTGTAGTCGATTTCGGCGCCCGTCAGATACTGGTAGCTCATCGCATCGATCAGCAAGGACACCCCGTTCTTGGTCATGGTGGTGTCGTCTTCGTTGACGATTTCGTCAAAGGTGAAACCATACTGGAAGCCGGAGCAGCCACCGCCTTGCACAAACACCCGTAGCTTGAGCTCTGGATTGCCCTCTTCCGCAATCAGCTCGGCCACCTTGGATGCGGCTGCGTCGGTAAAGACCAGGGGATCAGGCAGGTCGGTCGGGATTTCTTGGGCTACAGCGCTCATGTTGAGCTCCTTGAGATGTCGAGAATGGCTTAATAGTACAGTAAATTGATCAAGCACAGGAGCGGCGGGCGTTTCATACAACCCAGGCCTGCCAGCGGGACCGAGCCACAAAAAAGCCGCCGGGCCCAAGGCGCGGCGGCTTTCTGGGACGCAGGGCCGATCAGCGCTTGCTGAACTGCTTGCGACGACGGGCAGAGCGCAGGCCGACCTTTTTACGCTCGACCTCGCGGGCGTCACGGGTGACAAAGCCCGCCTGGCTCAGCGCCGGCTTGAGGGTTGCGTCGTAGTCGATCAGCGCGCGGGTGATGCCATGACGCACCGCACCGGCCTGGCCGGACTCACCGCCACCGTGCACATTGACCTGAATGTCGAAAGATTCCACATTGTTGGTCAACACCAGGGGCTGCTTGGCGATCATGATCGAAGTCTCGCGGCCGAAGTAGGCTGCGATGTCCTTGTCGTTGATCGTGATCTTGCCCGAGCCCTTTTTCAGAAACACGCGGGCGACGCTCGATTTGCGCCGGCCGGTGCCGTTGTTCCATTCACCAATCATCTGAGCTCCTTAGATGTCCAACACTTTGGGTTGCTGGGCCGTGTGCGGATGCTCAGCACCGCCGTAGACCTTGAGCTTCTTGATCATGGCGTAGCCCAGGGGACCCTTGGGCAGCATGCCCTTGACGGCCTTTTCCAGGGCGCGGCCAGGGTGCTTGGCTTGCATGTCACGGAAGTTGGTGGCAGTGATGCCGCCCGGGTAGCCAGAGTGCCGGTAGTACACCTTGTCCAGGGACTTGGCGCCGGTCACACGCAATTGTGATGCGTTGATGATGACGATGTAATCGCCGGTATCGACGTGAGGCGTGTAGATGGGTTTGTGTTTACCACGCAGACGGAGAGCCACTTCGCTGGCGACTCGACCGAGAACCTTGTTGGCTGCGTCAATCACAAACCACTCATGCACGACCTCAGCGGGTTTTGCGCTGAAAGTTTTCATGAATGTGCTCTTGATAAAAGACCCCCGAAGGGATCCGAAGGACATCTATTCCACGGTCGGTGTTCTTCT
>JBAXEN010000254.1:0-6265 GCA_037140415.1 Betaproteobacteria bacterium
TTGCGGGTAGCCCACAGCCATAGGCCCTCCCGCACAACGATCCCGGCAACCGGCTTTGTTGACCCGCCCCCCGCCCGGGCCGGCCAGGCCGGCCGCCTTGACCTGCGCCTTGCAGCGATCAAAAGCCTGCTGCGCGCCGTGGTGACCACAGGCGTCTTCACCATTGCTGCGCTCATTGAGGCAGAAGAAGACGTGGTACTTGTAGTAGGGAGCGGGCGACTCGGGCGCCGTGGATGAGCTGGACATGGACACAATTCTAAGGGGGCCCCCCATCGGCGCGCGCCGGTGCATCAGACAGGCGCAGCAACACGTAACTCAGGGCCGCAAACGGCCACAACCAGCCCAGCCACTGGGTCAGGCCGTTAAAGCGCATGAAGCGACCCTGCTCCCAAACCTGCCGGGTTTGCTCCAGGTAGGGATCGACCGGGGCCTGGTTGAGCAAGGTCAATTGCACGCCCAGGGCCAGCAAGGTCAGGGCAATGGCCCCGCGAGCGGACAACAACATGGCCCAACACGCCGCCAGCAGGCCCAGGCCCATGCCCAAGCGGGTCGATGCGTCAAACCAGGCCCAGGCATGGTCTGGGCCAAAGCTGAGCGCGCACGACAGCGCCGTGCCGGCGGTGCCGGCGAGCAACGCACCGACCAGCGCAACCAGTCGCTGCCAGCGCTCACGGACCACCGCGTAGGCCAGCAGCACCGGCACCAGAACACCCAATGCCACGCAGAGCACCATCGCCCCCGGCAACAGGGGCTGCGGCTCAATATCGCGCAGCGGGATCCACTCCAAGAAAGGCGTACCCACGAGCAAGCCGGCCAGCTCTTCTTCCAAACGCTGCAAGACCTGACCCAGCCCAAAGGGCACCGAGGCCGGAAACAAAAGCGCGGGCGGCCACAGGGCCAGGAGCACCAAGGCCCCGCGGGCCTGTCCGACAAACCAGCGCCGGCGAAATTCGCTCCACCGTTGCAGCGCGCCCCAACGCTCCAGCAAATAGGCTGCCAAGGCCCCCAGCCAGGCGCCCACTGCATTGAGTGCGAAGTCGACGTTAGAGGGCACCCGCGAGGGCAAGTAGCCCTGCAGTGCTTCCATCAGCAGCGACAACAGCGCCGCGGCTGCGGTGGCGATGCCCACCGGCCAGGGCCAGCCAGGGCCCCGCATCACCGACAGGGCTAGAAGAAAACCCAGGGGGCCGTAGCCCAGCACATTGACTGCAAGGTCAAAGCCCGTCCAGTAGCGCGGCAAGGGCGCCACCAGGAAGGACAGCGCAGGCAGGCCCTGATCGCGCCACTGCGAAAAAGGGTAGAGGCTGGCATAGACCACCACGCAGGCCAGTGCCAGCGCCAAGGGCCAGGCCAGGGTTGGACGCGGGCCTGAGGCCATGGTTCAGATCTGCCCGAGCGCAGGCTTCATGGTCGCCGGCCCGAGTCCATGGGCAGCTCAGCCCTGCCAGGGCTTGACCACGACCAGTACGACCGCCGTCAACATGAACAGCACCGGCAATTCATTGAACCAGCGGAACCACACATGGCCACGGGTGTTGCCGCCGCGCTCGAACACCCGCAGCAGCCGCCCGCACTGGTGGTGGTAGGCCAAGGTCAACAGCACCACCGTGAGCTTGGCATGCATCCAGCCCTGGCCAGCGCCACGGCCTATGCCGTAGCCCAACCAGAGCCACAGCCCCAGCCCCACGGCGGGTATGGCCAGGATGTTGGTAAAACGCATCAGTTTGCGCGCCATCAGCAGCAGCCGATCACGCTCAGCGTCGCTGCCTGCCGGCACCATGGCCAGGTTGACGAAGATGCGCGGCAGATAGAACAGCCCGGCGAACCAGCTGGCCACAAACACGATGTGCAAAGCTTTAACCCAGAGCATGCCCAAGTGTAGTGGCCGAGCCCCGTCCGGCTGAGGGTGATGCGCCAGCGCCCTGGTGTAAGTACCTAGTGGCGCCACCAACGCCAGGGCCTCGCCGGTTAAAAATTCTCTAAGTCCCTGAAATTATTCTATTTTTTCGGCGAAGCAGGGGCTACAACGGGCTTACACCGGGGACCCGAACTCGGCTTGTCTAAAATTTATGCAGGTGTATTTGTCAACTTTATTTGGCACAATTTCGTCATGACTTCCTACGCTGCCTTTCCAGCGGGCCGGCCCCGCCGCCTGCGCCGTGACAGTTTCACCCGCAATCTGGTTCGTGAGCATGCCGTCTCGGTGCATGACCTGATCTACCCCGTCTTTGTGACCGACGGCACGGGCCAACGTCAGCCGGTGGCTTCCATGCCTGGGGTCGAGCGCCTGAGCCTGGACCTGCTGCTGCCGGTGGCCGAGGAGTGCCAGCAACTGGGCATCCCGGTGATGGCCCTGTTCCCGGTGATCGACGCCGGCCTGAAGACCCCCGACGGCAGCGAGGCCGCCAACCCGGACGGACTGGTGCCGCGGGTGGTGCGCGAACTCAAAAAACGCTTTCCCGATCTGGGCGTGATGACCGATGTAGCGCTGGACCCCTACACCAGCCACGGTCAGGACGGACTGCTCGATGAGACCGGCTACATCCTCAATGAAGAAACGGTGGCCATGCTGGTCAAGCAGGCGCTCAACCAAGCGGCCGCTGGCGTGGACATCGTCGCGCCCAGTGACATGATGGACGGGCGCATCGGCGCCATCCGCCAGGCTCTTGAAGGCGCGGGCCACATCCACACCCGCATCATGGCCTACAGCGCCAAATACGCCAGCGCCTTCTACGGCCCCTTCCGCGACGCGGTCGGCTCGGCCAGCAACCTGGGCAAGGCCGACAAGAAGGTCTACCAGATGGACCCGGGCAACACCGATGAGGCGCTCAAGGAAGTGGCCATGGACATCGCCGAGGGCGCTGACATGGTGATGGTCAAGCCCGGCATGCCTTACCTGGACGTGGTGCGGCGGGTGAAGGACGAATTCAAGGTACCGACCTTTGCCTACCAAGTTTCGGGCGAATATGCGATGCTCAAAGCGGCTGCCCAAAACGGCTGGCTGGACCACGATGCGGTGATGATGGAAAGCCTGCTGGCCTTCAAGCGCGCCGGCGCAGACGGTATCCTGACCTATTTCTCGCTGGAGGTGGCGCGCAAGCTGCGTCGCTGAAGCCGGGTCAGTGCAGGCGCCGGGATGAAAAATCAATGACGCCCCCGCCATGAGCAGCACCCCCACGCCGGCACCGCCGGTTCGCATTTTTCACATCGCCAGCGGCCAGGTCAGCGAAAGCACGCAGTGGCCCCAGCAACTGCCCGAGACGGGCTTTGTCTGGCTGGCGATCGGCCGAACGGTGTTGCAAGATCAGCTCGAGCAGGTTCAGCACAGCCTGCAAAGCCTGTGCGCGCAGCCCCTGCTGGACCTGCATGTGGCCGATCTGCTCAATCTGCAACTGCCCTCGCACTACGACTACACCTCGCAATACGACCTGCTGGTCTTTCGCCGCCTGAGCACCCTGCGTGGCGGCGCCCGGGCGCCTGCGCCGGGGCGCAAGACACGTGGGCCGGCCATACTGCGGCGCATCGATACCAGCCCGGTGGGGCTGGCCATCTTCGACCGCGTGCTGCTGTCGGTCCACCCCGAGGACTTCAGCGTGCGCGAAAGCTATGCCGCGCGGCTGCTCGAGGCAGGCACACCGTCCGGCGGCACGGCTGGCGCCAAGCTGCCCACCAGCCCGGCCGACCTGATGCTCAGGCTGGTCAACCTGATGGTCGATCAATACCTGGACCTGCGGCGCGAGCTCAACCGCCAGCTCGACCATTGGCAGGCCGAACTGCTCAAGCCGAACAGCCGGTTTTCCAACTGGAGCGCGGTGCTCGACGCCCGCATCACGCTGCACCGGCTCGACGAGGTCTGCGAAGACCAGCGCAGCGCCGTCGTGGACTGGATCGACGCCCTGCAGACCTGGCCCGACGACCCATCGCCCACCGTACAGCGCGAGCGCGAGCTGCTCAAGGTGCGCTCGCGCGACGTGCTCGAACACATCGAGCGGGTGGTGCGGCATGTGCAGCGGCTCGAACACAGCACCGAGGCCGCCGTGCAGATGCATTTTTCGGCCCAGAGCCACCGCACCAACGAGATCATGCGCACCCTCACCGCGCTGACGGCGGTGTTTTTGCCGCTGAATTTCGTGACCGGCTTTTTTGGCATGAACTTCGAATTCATGCCCGTCGTACACGCCAGCGATGGCCTGTGGTGGGTCATCGGCCTGATGCTGTGCCTGGCGGTGCTGGTGCTCGGCGTGTTCTGGCGCAAACGCTACTTGGCCAGCCGCTGAGCCGCGGCGGCCACGCTCAGGACAGGCCAGACTCAGTGGCCCAGGATCTTGGAGAGAAAGTCCTGCGCCCGATCGGTCTGCGGATGATTGAAGAACTGCTCGGGCGTGTTTTGCTCGACGATCTGCCCCTGGTCCATGAAGATCACCCGGTCGGCCACTGCCTTGGCAAAGCCCATCTCGTGGGTCACGCACAGCATGGTGATGCCCTGGCCGGCGAGCTCGACCATCACGTCAAGCACCTCCTTGATCATCTCCGGATCGAGTGCCGAAGTGGGCTCATCAAAGAGCATGATCTTGGGCGTCAAGCACAGCGCGCGGGCAATGGCCACCCGCTGCTGCTGACCGCCTGAGAGCTGCAAGGGATACTTGCTGGCCTGCTCGGCAATGCGCACCCGCTGCAACTGCGCCATGGCCCGCTCCTCGGCCTCTTTCTTCGGCAATTTACCCACCCACATCGGCGAGAGGGTGAGGTTTTCCAGCACCGTCAGGTGCGGGAACAAATTGAACTGCTGGAACACCATGCCCACTTGCTTGCGCACGGTGTCGATGGCTTTGAGGTCGTCGCTCAACTCAATGCCGTCGACCGTCAAAGTGCCCTGCTGATGCTCTTCCAGGCGGTTGATGCAGCGGATCAAGGTGGACTTGCCCGAGCCCGATGGACCACAGATGACGATGCGCTCGCCCTTGGCCACGTTCAGGTCGATGTCACGCAGCACATGAAAATCGTTGCCGTACCACTTGTTGACTTTGTCGAAAGAAATAATCGGTGTGCTCATGATGAAACCTGCTCGGTGAATCAGCGCTGCTTGCTGCGATTGACCTGCTGCTCAACCCACTGGCTGTAGCGCGACATGGCAAAGCAGAAGAAGAAATAGATCAGCGCAATGAAAACATAGCCCTCGATCTTGTAAGGCCTCCAATCGGCATCGGAATTGAGGGCCAGCCCCAGCGAGCCGGTCAGCTCATACAAGCTGACGATGGTGACCAAGGAGGTGTCTTTGAAAATGGCGATGAAATTGTTCATGATGCCCGGCACCACCATGGCCAAGGCCTGCGGCAACACAATTTTGCGCTGCGTCTGCCAGTACGACAGGCCCAGCGAGGCCGCCGCCTCCACCTGCCCCTTCGGGATGGCCTGCAGCCCGCCGCGGATCACCTCAGCCAGATAGGCTGCAGCAAACAGCGTGATGCCGGCCAGCACCCGCAGCAGAACATCGATCTTGGTGCCCTGCGGCATGAACAGCGGAAACATGAAAGAGGCCATGAACAGCACCGAGATCAGCGGCACGCCCCGCACCAGCTCGACATAAAGGGTGCAGACGGTGCGTATGGCCGGCAACTCCGAGCGCCGCCCCAGCGCCACCAGCAAAGCCAGCGGGAAGGCCAGGGCGATCGACAAGGTGGCCAGCAACACCGTCAGCGGCAGGCCGCCCCAGCGGTCAGTCTCCACACGGCTCAGACCCAGCCCGCCGAGCATGAGCCAGAAAAACACCGCCAGCCCCAGTGCCCAGACCACGGCCAGCCAGGCGTGCCAGAAAGCGCGGGTGCAACTGACCACGATCAGGGTGAGCATCAGCAGCGTAGCCACCAGGGGCCGCCACTGCTCCTCGAAAGGGTAGCGGCCGAAGATGATGAGCCGGTATTTTTCGGCCACCACGCCCCAACAGGCACCGACCTCAACGGCCCGGCAGGCCTGCGCATCGGGCCGCCAGTAGGCCGACCACAGCGCCCAATCGAGCAAGGCGGGGAGGTACCACAGCAGCAAGGCGCCGATGATCAAGGTGCTGACGGAGGTTGATGCATCGGCAAAGAGGTTGCCGCGCAGCCAGCCGATCAGCCCGGCGCTGCGCACAGGCGCCGGGCGCGCCGCAATGGCTTGAAAAACACGGGCATTCATCTCAACGCTCCTTGATCGCCGCACGGGTGTTGTACCAATTCATCAGCGCCGAGGTGGCCAATGAGGTGCAGAGATAGACCAGCATCACGAT
>JBAXEN010000255.1:0-6250 GCA_037140415.1 Betaproteobacteria bacterium
CATGAAGCCCCAGAACACCGTGACCACAAAGAGATTGAACACGCTGACCCACACAAACAGCGCGCGGGCCACATACACCCGCTCGATCTCGAGCCGCAGCAACAGCCAGAATGCCAGCAGCGTCAGCGCAAAAAAGCGATAGACCCAAGGGATGAAGCGGCGCCGGGGCAGGCGCTGCACGAGGGCGCCAAAGGCGGGCGTGGCCGCCAGCATCACAAAAAACGTGGCGGTAAACAGCCACTGCAAATTGGCCACCCCGGCGGCCACGCCCATCTCATCGCGCAGTGGACGCAGGATGTAGTAGGCGCACAGCAGGAAAAAAAAGTAGGCGAAGGCCCAAATCAGAGCCTTCGCCTCGCCGGCTTGGATCTTGAGGATGCGGCGCAGGCCTGGCTCAATGTGGCGGGTGATCATGCATTCTTGGTGGCGTATTCATACAGCAGTGTCCGAGCCTGGGGACAAGGGGGCAACCGGGAAATACCCGAGGCGCTGGCAGGGACCAGGCCAGGCTGCTGGGGGGCGGCCACCTTGGTGACATCGGTCATGCAAGTCATGGTGATAGTCTGGCGTCTGAGCTCAGATATCGGGCCACGCGGCTGCGTGGCAGTCCAGAGAATCTGCAGTCATCTGCGAAATAGCAACCGACCTAACCCAGTAAGGCCGCCATGAACAACACCCCCATTTTTCATCACTTCGAGGCCTCGCCCTTTGCCGAGAAAATTCGCGTGACCTTTGGCCTCAAGCGCATGGCCTGGCGCTCGGTGCTGATTCCCATGGCCATGCCCAAGCCCGACGTCACCGCGCTCACCGGCGGCTACCGCAGAACGCCCATTCTTCAGCTCGGCGCTGACATCTACTGCGATACCGCCTTGATCGCGCAGGTCATTGATCGGCTGCACAGCGAGCCACCCTTGGTGCCGGCGCTGTCTCCCCTGGCGCCGCTGGTGGCCGCTTGGGCCGATAGCACGCTGTTCTGGCAGGCGATCATGAACACCCAGTCGCCCGAGGCGCGTGCGCTCATCTTCCAGGGCCTGAGCCCCGAGGCGATGCAACAGGTGCGCGAAGACCGCGCAGCCTTTACCAGCGGACTCAAGCGCCCGAATGCGCTTGATGCTGCGGCGCAGTTTCAGTCGGCGCTGCGCAGCTTCGAGCAGGCCCTGGCTCAGCATCCCTGGCTGATGGGCCCGGCACCTTCCATCGCCGATGTGTCGGTTTACCACGGCCTCTGGTTCATCACCCGCGGCGGCATGGCCGATGCCCTGCTCGGCCCCTGGCCGGCGGTGCGCGCCTGGTATGCGCGCATCCTGGCGCTCGGCCACGGCACACGCACCGACATCAGCAGCACCGAAGCCATCGCCCTGGCTGCCTCAAGCAGCGGTCACGCGCCGGTGCAGGTGGCGCCCGGCCTGGGCTTTGCCGCAGGCGATGCGGTCAAGGTGGCGGCGACCGACTACGGCACCGAAGCCGTCACCGGCGCACTGGTGGGGCTGAGCATCGACAGCATCACCGTGGCCCGGCAGGATGCGCGCGCCGGCGCCCTGCATGTGCACTTCCCACGGCTGGGCTTTGATCTGAGCCGGGCGGGCTGAGCGCTTTTTAAAACCGCTCGCCGGCTGGCAGGTAGCGCCACTGGCCGGGGGGCAGCGCGGCCATTGCGATGCGGCCGATGCGGATGCGCCGCAGCGCCTGCAGCTGCAGGCCGACCTGGGCGCACATCCACTCGATCGCATCGGGAGCGATACCTTTGACCGCAAAGCGCAGCCGGGTTTCGCTCTGCCAGCTCACCCTTGCGGGCGGCAGCGGCCGGCCATGACGCTGCAGGCCGTGGCACAGGCGTGCCAAGCCGTCCGGCGCGATCTGGCCTTGGACCTCGGCGAGGAGTTCTTGCTCGATCAGCGCCGCGTCTTCGGTGAGCTTGCGCAGCACCCGCGCGTCTTGGCTGAAAATGCACAGCCCGCTGGCAGGATGGGGCAGCGCCAACAACATCTGCAGCCCGATGTGATGGGTTTTGTTCGAGCGTATGCCCGAGGCATCGTCCTTGAAGCGGTGGGCGGGTAGCAGCAGATCGGTCGTCGCGAGCATGCCGGCGGGCTTGTGCACCAAAAAAGTGGCAGATACAGGCGCTTGCAGCCGCGCCTTGGGATCGATCGTCACCCGCTGGTGCTCGGTCACCCGCATTTGCGGCGCGTCGGCCAGTTGCCCGTCGACCCGCACCCAGCCTTCGGTGATGTATTGCTCGGCCTCGCGGCGCGAACAGGGCACGCGCGCGGCGACCCACTTGGCCAGGCGCTGACCTTCCTCGGGCGCCTGCGGCCCGTCCGATTTCGGGTCCATGCTAGACCTCATCGCCCAGCAGCCTTGCCTTGACCGCTCGGCCCTTGATGCGCCCTTTGTTCAGGCCTGCGACCACCGCCGCGGCGATGCTGCGCTCGACCGCCACATAAGTGGCAAATTCATTGATGTCGATCTTGCCCACCTGCTCGCGGGTGTAGCCCAGGTCGGCCGTCAGCGCGCCCAGTACGTCGCCCGGGCGAATCTTGTCCTTGCGCCCGGCCTGGATGTGGACGGTGGTCATGGCTGGCAGCAGCGCCGCGCCCTGTGCCGGCGTCAGTTCGGCCAGCGTCTGCCACACGGTGGCTTGACCTTGCAATTGCTCAATGCGCCCAACCGCGCCCATCTCGTCGAGCGAGGCCAGGCTCAGCGCCAGGCCGCTTTGTCCGGCGCGGCCGGTGCGGCCGATGCGGTGCACATGCGCCTGCGGATCGGGCGAGATGTCTACATTGATCACGGCGGCCAGGCCCGCCACATCGAGCCCGCGTGCCGCCACATCGGTGGCCACCAGCACCGAGCAGCTGCCATTGGCAAAGCGAATCAGCACCTGATCGCGCTCGCGCTGCTCCAGATCGCCGTGCAGGGCCAGGGCATCGAATCCCTGTGCCTGCAGCAGGCTCACCAGCTCCCGGCAGCGCACCTTGGTGTTGCAAAACGCCAGGGTGCTGGCAGGGCGGAAATGCGCCAGCGCAAGGGCCACTGCAGGCAGCCGCTGGTCTTCGCGCACCTCGTACCAGCGCTGCTCGATCTGCTCGCTGCTGTGCTGGGCCTGCACCTTGACCGTGACCGGATCGCGCAGAAACTGCGCGGCCAGCCTCGCAATGCCTTCGGGGTAGGTGGCTGAAAACAGCAGGGTCTGGCGTTGGCTGGGGCACTGGCGGGCAATGGTGGCAATGTCGTCGGCAAAGCCCATGTCCAGCATGCGATCGGCCTCATCAAGCACCAAAGTGGCCAGCGCATCGAGGCCCAGGTGGCCCCGCTCGAGGTGGTCGATCACCCGCCCGGGCGTGCCGACCACCACATGGGCGCCATGCTCCAGGCTGGCAGTCTGGCCGCGCAGCGGCACGCCGCCGACCAGCGTCACCACCTTGATGTTGTCTTCAGAGCGGGCGAGCCGACGGATCTCGGTGGTCACCTGATCGGCCAGCTCGCGGGTGGGGCACAGCACCAGCGCCTGCACCGCAAACCGGCGTATGTTCAGCTTGGCCAGCAGGGCCAGTGCAAAGGCGGCGGTCTTGCCGCTGCCGGTCTTGGCCTGGGCGATCAGGTCGCGGCCTTGCAGCGCAGCCGGCAGGCTGGCCGCCTGGATGGCGGTCATCTCCAAATAGCCGAGCCGGCGCAAGTTGTCTCTGGTGGCCGCAGAAAGGGGCAGGGTATCGAAGCTGTTGGGCGGCGGCGTGGCAGGGCTCATGTACCCATCTTACGCAGGAAGATGGCTGGCCTGCGCCGATCGGCCATTCACACCGGCTGCAGGCATGGCGCCCCCGCTATCGTTTTGGTGACTGTGCAATACGGCGAAGAACCGAATAATGGTCTAGGCGCGTGCGCTCAAAGAAAACGACAGCCGACAGGAGACCCAGATGCCCAAACTGCTCAGCCAGAGCCAGGTCGATAAGTACGAGAGCGACGGGTTTGTTTACCCGATCGAGGTCATGAGCCGGCAGGAGGCAGCTCAGTATCTGCAGCGGCTCGAGGCCTCTGAGGAACTGCAGGGCAAACGCCTGGTCAAGGGCTCGAACTTCAAGCCGCATCTGATCTTCCGCTGGGCCGATGAGCTGGCCTATCACCCGCGGATTTTGGATGCGGTGGAAGACCTGATCGGCCCCAATATCCGTATCCTGTCATCGACCGTGTTCCCCAAGATGCCGGGCGACGGCACCTTTGTCGATTGGCACCAGGACGGCACGTATTTCGCGCTGGAGCCCGACAACGAGCAGGTCGCGGTCTGGTTGGGATTGAGTGATGCGCCGGTGGAGTCTGGCTGCATGGAAATGGCGGTCGGCTCGCACAAGCTCGGTCAGCTCAGCCACGCCGAGATCGCCTCCGAAAAGCACATGCTGTCGCTGGGTCAGACGGTCAATGCCGACTTTGCCAAGGACCGCACCGAATTCACCCCGGTGCGGGCCGGCCAAATATCACTGCACCATACCCACACCATCCATCGCTCGGGTCCGAACACCAGCAGCTGGCGGCGGGTGGGCGTGACCCTGACCTATGTGCCCGCCCATGTGCGGGTGCGGGTCGGCGTGCGGCCGAGCGCTGCACTGGTGCGCGGCACCGACGCCTGGCACTACTACGTCGATGAGCCCCGCCCGCAGATCGATCGGGGTGAGGCCGAGTGCGCTTTTCAGGCCCAGGCCAATGGCTTGTTCCGAGCGGTCTACGACGCCGAGCGCAAGCGCTATCAGTAGCCGTTTTTGTTCAAGCTGAGGCGTCTGCCTCAAGCATCTACCGAAGGACTTTGTGACATGAACTTGATTTCACCCCGTCGCTGGCTCCCCGTTGTTGCCGGCTCCCTGTTGGGCATGGCGGTTTGCTTGAGCACGGCTCAGGCGCAGGACAACTATCCCTCCAAGCCGGTCAAGATCATCATTGGCTTTGGGCCTGGCAGTGGCACCGATTTGCTGGCGCGTATGTTCGCCGAAGAGTTGCGCGCGGCGTTCAATCAGCAATTTGTGGTGGAGAACAGGCCCGGTGCATCGGTGATGATCGCAGCCAATGCGGTCAAAGCTGCTGCGCCCGATGGCTACACCTTGCTGCTGACCTCGAGCACATCGCATTCGGTCAATCCCTATGTGTTCAAAAAATTGCCCTATGACCCAATGGCCGATTTCACCCCCATCGGCAGCATCGGTCTGTTCCCCTCGGTCTTGGCCGTCAATGACAAAGTGCCTGCGCAGACGCCGCAGGAATTCATCAGCTGGGCGCAGGCCAACAAAGGCAAACTCTTTTACGCCTACAGCTCGCTGACCTTCCGCATTGCCGCCGAGTCGATGAACCGTTTGAAGAAGCTCGAGGCCAAAGGCGTGCCCTACAAAAGCAGCCCCGAAGCCATGACCGATGTGGTGGGCGATCGGGCGCAGTTTTTGGTGGTTGATCTGGCCTCGAGCCAACCCATGGTCAAAGCCGGGCGACTGCGTGTGCTGGCCGTCACCAGCACCAAGCGGACGATTCTTGCGCCCGAACTGCCCACCATTGAAGAGACGCTGGGCCTGCGCGACTTTGACATGGCCTCCTGGGCCGGCCTGTTCGGCCCCGCCAATCTGCCCAAGGACATCGTCGACAAGCTCAGCGCGGTGCTGCTCAAGACACTGGCGCGGCCCGACATCCGCGAAAAAATGCTCGCCACCAACATCGAGCCGCTGCCGGCCACGCCTGCGGCCTTCACCCAATTTTTAAAGCACCAACTCAATGTCTGGAAGCAAAAGGTGCAGGACGCGGGAGTGGAGCCTGAGTGAGCTGGGCCCGTGCCCGCTGCACCTTGCCCGCAGCGCGCCCACACCTAGCCCCGTTCGGCCCCGCTGGCGCACAGCGCGGCCTGAGCATCGCCGGACGCGCCCCGCCCTGCGCTTGACACCCGAGCCTGGCGCTCACAGAATCTGCTGTATCCACTGTGCGAATCTTTAATCCGCACAGTGAATTAGCACGGGATACGGATGCCTTTAGAACTCAACTGCACGCCTGAACTGGGCCATTTGCGCTCCACCGTCCGCCGCTTCGTGCGCGACCGGCTTGAGCCCATCGCGCTGGCCATCGACGCCACCGGCCAGGTGCCGGACCATGCCATCGCCCAGATGCGGGAGCAGGGCTATTTGGGGATGCGTCTGCCGCCAGGGCAGGGTGGCGGCGGTTTTGATCTGTCCACCTATTGCCTGGTGATGGAGGAAGTGGCGCGCTCGCACCGGGTGTTCACCTTGAT
>JBAXEN010000256.1:0-6129 GCA_037140415.1 Betaproteobacteria bacterium
CCTTAAGTCAAGGCCCGGCACCGGCCCGCAGGGTGCAACAACCCATGCCTCCCCAACCCGGGCCAACCCGTTTACCGCCGAATCTTGTTGGCGTCTCAGGCGCCGACATCCTCCGGGGTGGTCTCAGCAACAACACCTACAGTGCAGGAGCAGGCGACTCTTTATTGCTTGCCTCCAGATGATCTCTACGAGGAGCTGTAAAATGGCTAAACCTGATTCAAGAGCTGGCAGAAAGCTCTCCCTATGACCAGTACGCAGGCCCCCCAATCCCTACGCCCACAGGACCCAAAGCGCTCACCGCGTGGCAAGACGCTCAATTGTGCTAACTGGCAGATCGAAGCTCCCTTTCGGATGCTGCTCAATAACCTCGATCCCGAAGTTGCAGAAAACCCTGAAGCGTTGGTGGTGTACGGCGGCGTCGGCAAGGCGGCGCGGAACCACGAATGCCTCGAGCAGATCTTGCTGAGTCTGATGCGCCTGCAGGAAGATGAGACCTTGTTGGTGCAGAGCGGCAAACCCGTCGGCATCTTCCGAACTCACGCTGATGCCCCCCGCGTATTGATCGCCAACTCCAATCTTGTGCCCCGCTGGAGCACCTGGGAGCACTTCGACGAGCTCGATCGCAAAGGCCTCATGATGTATGGCCAGATGACGGCCGGCAGTTGGATCTACATCGGCAGCCAAGGCATCGTGCAGGGAACCTGTCAGACGTTTATTGAGGCTGGACGTCAACACTATGGCGGTGATCTCAGGGGTCGCTGGATCCTCAGCGCCGGACTTGGCGGAATGGGGGGCGCCCAGCCTCTGGCCGCGAGCCTGGCTGGCGCCTGCTCGTTGATCATCGAATGCCGTCAAGACCGCATTGACTCACGTCTACGTTCCCGTTACCTGGACGAACAAGCTCACAACCTCGACGATGCGCTCACACGCCTTGCCAGCTGCATCGCCGCCGGAACGGCTTGCTCGATCGGCTTTCTGGGTAATGCCGCAGAGGTGCTTCCGGCTCTGCTTGAGCGCGCCAGGGCAGGCGGTGCCAGGCCTGATCTGGTCACCGACCAGACCAGTGCTCATGACCTGCTGAACGGCTACCTGCCACTCGGATGGAGCGTGGCCGAATGGCGCGAGGCGCAGGCCGATCCAGAACGCCACGGAACGTTGCGTACGGCGGCGGCCCAGAGTTGCAGGCGACACGTCGAGGCGATGCTGGGTTTTCATGACCTTGGCGTTCCTGTATTCGATTACGGCAACAACATTCGCCAGGTCGCGCGGGATGCCGGCCTCATGCGGGCCTTCGACATTCCCGGCTTTGTTCCCGCCTACATCAGGCCGATGTTCTGTCGTGGGAAAGGCCCATTTCGTTGGGTCGCCCTCTCGGGGGATCCTGCGGATATCCACAGCACCGATGCGCGGCTTAAGGAACTCTTCCCAGACGATACCGGCTTGCACCGTTGGCTCGACATGGCTTCGGAGCGGATCGTTTTCCAAGGCTTACCCGCCAGAATCTGCTGGCTCGGTCTCGGCGAGCGCCACCGTGCAGGTCTGGCCTTCAATGCCATGGTGCGCTCCGGATTGCTGAAGGGTCCGATCGTCATCGGACGCGATCATCTTGATTCCGGTTCTGTGGCATCTCCAAACCGGGAAACCGAGCGTATGCGAGACGGTTCCGATGCAGTCTCCGACTGGCCCCTGCTGAACGCGCTTCTGAACACAGCCAGCGGTGCCACCTGGGTGAGCCTGCATCACGGAGGTGGCGTGGGCATGGGCTATTCACAACATGCCGGCATGGTGATCGTCTGTGACGGGACCGAGGCCGCTGACCGACGGCTCGAACGAGTGCTCTGGAACGACCCCGCGACAGGCGTGATGCGACACGCTGACGCGGGCTATCTCGAGGCCATCACCTGCGCACGCGACCATGGGCTCAACCTACCCATGAGCGGCTCGGGAGCTGCGGAATGATTGATCTCCAACCCGACGCGCTGACGCTCGAGGTCCTGCGGGCGATCCACGCAGGTGCTCATTCCCTGCGCATGGATTCGCGGCCACTGAGTGCCGTGATTGCGTGCGCCGAACTTGTTCAGCGTGCCGCGTCAGGCAACCTGCCTGTCTACGGGGTGAACACAGGGTTCGGGAGAATGGCCTTCACACGCATCGGTGAAGCCGATCTGGCTCGACTGCAACGGAATCTCATCCGGTCCCACAGTGTGGGGGTGGGTGAACCGTTGCCCGCTCCGATCACGCGCCTCATCCTCGCGCTGAAGGCCGCATCTCTGGCACGCGGCTATTCCGGTGTGCGTGTCGAGGTGATCGACACGCTGCTTGCGGTCCATAACGCAGGTCTGGTCCCTTGGATTCCCTGCCAGGGGTCCGTTGGCGCCTCGGGTGATCTCGCTCCGCTCGCCCATCTCACCCTGGCGCTGATGGGGGAAGGGGAGTTCCTTCTTGATGGCGCCCGTCAACCAGCTGCGGCGGCCCTGGCAGCAGCAGGCATCCCACCACTGATTCTGCAGCCAAAGGAAGGGCTCGCACTGATCAACGGCACCCAGGCGTCCACAGCGCTTGCCTTGCATGCCCTGTTCTGCTTTGAGCCGGTGCTCGAGGCTGCGCTGGTGATCGGCTCACTCACTGTGGACGCGGCGCGCGGTAGCGACGAGCCCTTCGACCCCCGAATCCATGCTCTGCGGGGACAGCGCGGGCAGATCGACGTAGCTCGCTACTACCGATCCCTGCTGGCGGGCAGCGAGATTCGCGCGTCGCACAGCAACGACGATGACCGCGTTCAGGACCCATACTCGCTCCGGTGCCAGCCGCAGGTGGTGGGTGCTTGCCTTGACCAGCTTCGCCAGGCCGCGCGTGTGCTCGTCTGCGAGGCGAACGCGGTCACGGACAATCCGCTGGTTTTCGCGGACAGCGGTGAACTGATTTCGGGGGGCAATTTCCACGCCGAACCGGTAGCCTTTGCCTGTGATGGAATGGCGCTAGCGATCGCCGAAGTAGGGGCCATTGCGGAACGGCGCATCGCCATGCTCATCGATGCCGGTGTGTCACGGCTGCCACCCTTTCTGAGTGCCGATGCCGGCCTGAATTCCGGTTTCATGGCTGCGCACGTCACGGCAGCCTCACTTGCCAGCGAGAACAAGTCACTCGCACATCCCGCCAGTGTCGATTCGCTGCCCACATCGGCGAACCATGAAGACCACGTCTCAATGGCCACCTTCGCGGCGCGACGCCTGCAACCGATGATTGCCAACACGGCCCATATCCTGGGGATCGAATGGCTGGCGGCAGCCCAGGGCATCGAGTTCCTGCGCCCGCTAGCCAGCAGCGGCGCGCTTGAACAAGCTCACTCCCTCCTGCGGGAACAATGCCCTGCGATGACCGAAGACCGTTACATGATGCCCGACATTGAACGGGCATCAGCTCGGGTCAGAGATGGCAGCGTTGCTCGCGTGTTACACCTGCTGGAGGGCCTCCCAGCCTTGTGGGTGGCGAACTGAGCTCCGGCATCGAAAGCCCCGTGATCGACGCGAAGGTGTGAAAGGTATTCATGCTGCCGCTGATGTTGCCTGGATGGATATCGGAGCTTAGCATCTAGATTCTTCATACAGGCACTTCGCCAGCAAAGGAAATCGGTCGACCGGCTCTCACTACTTGACGGCAGGGATTATGGCCAAAAGTGCACGCCAGTTCGCGAGGGTGGTCGAGATCCCATACTACAAAATCCGCGACATATCCCGGTGTGAGAACACCATGGCTGTCATGCAGGCCGAGCGCTCTGGCCGCATTCAAGGTCACGCCTCGCAGTGCTTCCTCAGGAGTCAACCGAAACAAAGTACATGCCATGTTTAACATAAGAAGCAGCGACAGCCCCGGAGCTGAGCCAGGATTGTGGTCCGTGGCAATCGCGAGCGGTACGCCTGCATCGCGCAGGGCTGCAACTGGTGGAGGGTGAGTTTCACGCAGGCAGTAATAGGCCCCAGGCAGCAGCACCGCTACGGTACCGGATGCAGCCAGTCGCTCCACGCCAGGCTGATCGAGCCATTCAAGATGGTCGCAGGACAGGGCTCCCAAGTCAGCAGCCAATGCCGCACCACCTTGATAGCTGAATTGCTCAGCGTGCAACTTCACCGGTAGACACAGCGATCGCGCCGCAGCAAGGACTCGGCGGGTTTGCGCAATAGAAAAGCCTATGGAATCGCAGAAGACATCAACGGCATCGATGAGCCCCTCACGCTGCTGCAGCGGAAGCCAGCGGCAGACCTCGTCAATGTAGGCATCGGGTCTGCCGGCAAACTCAGGTGGCAACGCGTGAGCTCCCAGGCTGGTTGTGCGAACGGTCAAGGGCAATTCCAAGCCGATCTGCCGTGCCACACGCAGACAGCGCGCCTCATGGTCCCTGGACAGGCCGTAACCGGATTTGATCTCGATTGTCGTGACGCCCTCGCGGATCAGTCGCGCCGCTCGCCGCAGTGCCTGCTCAAGCAGTGCCTGCTCTGTCGCCGCCCGCGTGACCTCCACCGTGCGACTGATTCCGCCGCCCGCAGCGGCGATATCTTCATAGCTGTCTCCATGCAGCCGCTGCTCAAACTCTGCCGATCGCGAACCGGCATAGATGAGATGGGTATGGCAGTCGATCAGGCCTGGCGTGAGCAGTCCACCGCCAAGGTCGTGTTCTGCTGTGACGCGGGCGCGAAGTGACGCAGGCAGGGCATGGGCCGCGCCGACCCAGGCGATATGGCCAGCTCGGGTAAGGAGTGCGCCATCCCCGATCCCGTCCCACGGACCATCGGCCGCCATGGTCACGAGCCGAGCGTTACACCACAGGCTTAGGCCACCAGAGTCACTCAAGGCTTTCGCGGATCACCCGCCAACTCCCGCCACCTCACGCCACTGGGAGATGATCTGAGAAACTGTGTAGCAAGATGGCTGAAGGAATAGGTGTCGGCTGCGCTGCCAAAGGGGTAGGCCTGATGGATGTGCCAACATCGTTCCCAGCGGTAAGGAGGAGTTCCATAAGCGGAGGGTAGAGGTGCTGAGCGATACGAGCACGGAGCAGAAATCAGACCGAAATCATCTGACAGGAACCACCGCTGACAGAAGATGCCGCTCTCCTGGATCGCCAGACCAAGAGACTGCTGCGGTGGCCCACGCGTGGTTGATCGCAACCCGACCATGCCAACGGCGCCCTGGGCCCAGACTGCTGGGGCTTGCCTAGCATGAGCTGGAAGAGAAACCTCCATTCCTGCAACCAGGCATTTAAGACCAGCATGGCGCAGAAGCTACGGCACTTCAGAGCGAGCTGTTGTGTACAGTTGACCGACCGAACATAGAGGCATTATAAAAATGTATACAATTCTTGCACTTTTGAGCGCGGGACTTTTGGGGATCTGGAAATTTGGCATTTCTCTCTACCGGGGCCGAATCTCTCCATATGCAGTGCTTCTACTTTCCTCAGCCTCTGCGGCGGCAACCTATCTATTACTTGGATTGGCTAGTCACTCTCTGGTTCTGGACGCAGAAGACATGAATGCCGGATTCTGGGGTGGGACACTCAACTTCATTGCCACGCTACTTATTCTGAAAGCCGTTGAACAAGGAAAAATGGGGGTTGTCACTGGAATCGCCGCCACAAACGCCTTGATTCCCCTCTTTTATTCAATCGCCACAGGAGAGAAGATCACGCTGCTAGCCATTGCTGGAGTAGGGATCATTTTTATCGGTCTAGCCTTCTTCTTTATCTCTAGAAGTGGTCTTTCTGAACCTGGAGGGAGTTCCAGCTACGCAATCATTCTGGCTGTTGCAGCGGCACTTTTCTATGGATTGGATATTCTGGTTCTCGATCTAGGCACCCGTGTCAGCGTGACCGGGACGTTATTCATTTCCCAGCTTCCTCAAGTCATTGTAGCCCTTGGTGTCCTGCTGGCGTCGCGATCATTCAAGAGAATGAGCTTTAAGGCTGCCTTCGTCATCTCAGGGGCAGGGGTGGCACTGGCTCTAGCCAATACTGCCTTCTTCACAGCAGCCGATCTGGGTGATATCGGGGTCACATCAGTCCTGGCCGCATTGAGCCCGATCGTCACCGCATTGCTTGCTCTTGTCCTACTGCACGAAACAATGACGAGAACTGAG
>JBAXEN010000257.1:0-6114 GCA_037140415.1 Betaproteobacteria bacterium
GCTAGCGCCTCGGCTCCTCCTTGATGCCGCTGCGCCAGGCCCGACGCACCGGCCGTAGCTCACCGCTGCGAAGGCTGCAGGCTCAGGCCAAAGCCAGGCGGCTGAGTTTTCTAAACAGAGGGCACGGCCTTCTTCGGTGCACCATGAAAAGCGGCGACAGACCGAGCGCCGTATCGCGCCGAGGGCGGCGCTCCTACAATGACCTTCTCAGCTCCCCCCATCTGCCTCGCCCACCATGACCAGCCCCCACCCGCCCTCGCAATACGAGGACTTCATGCGCCATGTCAACACCCATGGCGTGTTCAAGCCCGACCGCACCGGCACCGGCACCAAGAGCGTGTTCGGTCATCAGATGCGCTTTGATCTGCGGCAGGGCTTTCCGCTGGTAACCACCAAAAAGGTCCACCTCAAGAGCATCATTTATGAACTGCTGTGGTTCCTCCAGGGCTCGAGCAACAACAACTGGCTGCGCGATCGCGGCGTGAGCATCTGGGACGAATGGGCGCGAGAAGACGGCGATCTCGGTCCGGTGTATGGGGTGCAGTGGCGCAGCTGGCCCACACCCGATGGCGGGCACATCGACCAAATCGCCGATGTGGTCAAAACCCTCAAGACCAACCCAGATTCGCGCCGCATCATCGTCAGCGCCTGGAATGTGGCCGAGCTGTCCAAAATGGCCCTCATGCCCTGCCATGCCCTCTTTCAGTTTTATGTGGCACCGGCCCAAGGCGGTGAGCGCGCCCGCCTGAGCTGCCAGCTCTACCAAAGGAGCGCCGACATCTTTCTGGGCGTGCCTTTCAACATCGCCAGCTACGCGCTGCTCACCCACATGGTGGCCCAGCAGTGCGACTTGGATGTGGGCGATTTCATCTGGACGGGTGGCGATTGCCACATCTACAGCAACCACCAGGAACAGGTCGACCTGCAGCTCTCGCGCAGCCCCCTGCCCTACCCCCAGCTCGTAATCCGGCGCAAGCCGGCCAGCATTTTTGAATACGAGTTTTCTGACTTCGAAGTGGTGGGCTATGAACACCACCCGGCCATCAAGGCGCCGGTGGCCGTCTGATGCCTGAGCCCGGCCCGCGCATCGCGCTGATCTATGCCCGCGCCGCCAACGGCGTGATTGGCCGTGACGGCTCCATGCCCTGGCACCTGCCGGAGGATCTGGCGCATTTTCGCGCGCTGACCCAGGGCCATCCGGTCATCATGGGACGCAAGACCTGGGATTCGCTGCCCGAGCGCTTTCGGCCCCTGCCCGGACGGCGCAATATTGTGCTGACGCGGCAGGTGCCCTGGCAGGCGGCAGGAGCGGAGCGGGCCGACAGCCTGAGACAGGCGCTGGCTTTGTGCGACCAGGCCCCAGAGGTCTGGGTGATCGGCGGCGCCCAGATTTATGCCCAGGCCGAGCCCTTGGCAGAGCGGATTGAAGTGACGGAAATCGATCAGCCCTTTGAAGGCGATGCCTATGCGCCGCAATTGGGCGCGCAGTGGGCGGAAAGTGGCCGCAGCAGCGGCGTCTCTAAAACCGGCCTGGGCTACAGCTTCGTCTCGCTCACGCGGCGCTGACCGCGCGCTCAAACGCCTTTGTCTTTGTGCAAGGCCTGGTGGATGCGGCGCGTCGTGCGCCAGACGGCCCACAGCACCACCGGAACCGCCGCACCGACCGCGATTTCCGGATGGACAGGCAGCCCCAGGCCATGCAAAGCCTTGGCCAGGTAAAGCAGCAGACCGATCACGTAGTAGCTGATGGCTGCAATCGACAAGCCCTCCACCGTGATCTGCAAGCGCAGTTGTAGATCCTGCCCGCGGGTGAGCTTGGCCAGCAGTTGGTGGTTCTGTTCCTCGGTGGCAATATCGACCTGGGTGCGCAGCAAGGCGCTGGCGCGCGTGATGCGTCCGGCCAGCGAGCTCAGCCTCTGCCCGGTGGCCGCCACCGTGGCCATGGCCGGAGACAGCCGCCGTTGCAGGAATTCGCCGATGGTCTGAGTGCCAGCCAGCGGCCGCTCGCGCAGTTCGACCAGGCGCTGCTGCACCAAGGCGTCGTAAGCGCGGGTGGCCGAAAACCGGTAAGCGTGCTCGGCAGTCGCCCGCTCGATGCGAGTGGCCAGCCCCACCAATTGCTCAAGCAACTCACGCGCCGAAGACTTTCTGCCTTCAAGCTGGGCGGTGATGTCCAGCAACTGCGTCTCCGCCTGCGCCAGGACCGGGCTCAATTGCTTGGCCACCGGCAGGCCGCGCAAAGCCATCAGACGGTAGGTTTCTATTTCCAACAGCCGCTGCGACAGCCGACCGGCCCGTGTGGGGGATGTGCCCGACGGGGTCAGCACCAGCATGCGCTCAAAGCCGCTGGGACCCACCATGAAATCGGTCACTGCCCACGAGTGCCCGGTATTACCGACCACGGAAGCAACCACCGGCGCATCGCCAAACCAGTGGCGCGCCAGCGCCATGGTTTCTTCGGGCATCGTCAGATCGCCGTGGGTCATGACCAGCTTGATGGCCGCAATCGTGCGCCCGGGTATGGCGGCCAGCCATGCGGGCGAGACCATCAGCTCCGACAGCAACTCCGGCCGGCTCGCGCCCAGATAGGCATGCTCGGGCAGGTGCTGCACGATGGAATAACGGGTGAATTCGGTGTGCCGCTCCCACTTGACGGTGTGAGTGGCAAAGCGCAGACGCAAAAAATTGCCGGTCAGCTGCTCGGCCCTGAGATGTTCTTGCCCGGGCAGGCGACGCAGATGCTCGCTCTCTTGCTCGCGGCTGATACCTTCATTGAGCACCGCCACATAGACCACCAAGGCTGGCAAACGAATGCGGGCCGTGGGCCGCGCATGAATTTCGTTGTGCAGCAGCTCGCGCTGCGTGTCGTCGGCGGGCAGTACGGTCACGGTGGTCATCGACAAAAACTGGGCCCTCAATTATGGCGGCTCAAGCGCGTGTGGAACAGCTTGATAACCATCGCGCATGAAACAATGCCCACTGGCCGCTGGGGCCGGCACGCAGGAGCATGGCCATGGGAATTTGGCTGGAATTGGGTATTTTTGTAGTGGTGTTGATCGGCGGCGTCTGGCAGATCCGCGACGCGCGGCGTGCGCATGCCCGCAGCGTGGCCGAGCGCCTGGCCCGCGAGGCTGAGGCCGCCCGGGGCAAGGAGATGGACAAGTCCAGGTAAACCCTAATGTGTCAGATAAATTAGACACCTGGCACTGTTGCCCTATGTCATACTCGCAGACCATGGCACATACCTTCCCCTTCGCCGCCATCGTCGGGCAGGACGAGATGAAGCTGGCGATCCTGATGGCTGCAGTTGATCCTTCCATGGGCGGCGTGCTGGTTCTCGGCGACCGCGGCACTGGCAAGTCCACCGCGGTGCGGGCCCTGGCGGCGCTGCTGCCGCCCATGAAAGTCGTCAGCGGCTGCCCTTACGGCTGCGACCCCAGCCAGCCTGGCCGCTGCTGTGACACCTGTCGCAGCACGCTCGAGGCCGGCAAAACCCTGAGGACCCACACCCAAGCGGTACCGGTGATCGATCTGCCTCTGGGCGCGACCGAAGACCGGGTGGTGGGTGCCCTCGATTTAGAGCGCGCGCTGTCCCAGGGCATCAAGGCTTTCGAGCCGGGCCTGCTGGCGCGGGCCAACCGGGGCTTTCTCTACATCGACGAGGTCAACCTGCTCGAAGACCATCTGGTCGACCTGCTGATCGACGTCGCCGCCTCGGGCGAGAACGTGGTCGAGCGCGAGGGCCTGTCGGTGCGCCACCCCGCCCGCTTTGTGCTAGTGGGCAGCGGCAACCCGGAAGAAGGCGAATTGCGGCCGCAACTGCTCGACCGCTTTGGCCTTTCGGTCGAAGTCAAAACCCCGGCCGACTTGGCCAGCCGCGTCGAGGTGGTGCGCCGCCGCGAAGAATTCGAGCAAGATCCTGCCGCTTTCTGCGCCCACTGGGACAAGCCGGCCGACAAAATCCGCAAAAAAGTGTTGGCCGCGCGCAAGCGCCTGCACGACACCGCCGTGCCTGACAGCGCCCGCCAGCGCGCCTCCGAGCTGTGCATGGCTCTAGGAACCGACGGCCTGCGCGGCGACATGACGCTGATGCGGGCGGCCCGCGCCTGCGCGGCATTGCAGGGCGATCCCGAGGTGACTGACGCCCATCTGCGGCAGGTGGCCCCGGCCGCCCTGCGCCACCGCCTGCGCCGCCATGTGCTCGACGACACCGGCTCGAGCGCGCGCGTCGAGCGCGCCCTGGCCGAACTGCTGCCTCAGTAAGGCGTGCGCAGGCCGCTCGTGCACGCCACCACCGGCCAGCCCCTCTCACAGGCGCGCATGCCAAAACTGTCTGAACCCAGCATGGCCGACCCCTTGCAGGACGGTCAGACCGTGGCTCTGTCCACCGACGCCGCCTGGGCGGCCGCCTTGCTGGCAGTCGATCCGATTGGGCTGGGCGGGGTCTGCCTGCGCGCGGGGCCCGGCCCCTGGCGCGAGGCCTGGCTCGATCGACTCCGCACGCTGCTGCCGGCGGGCACCCCCTGGCGGCGCATGCCGGCAGGCATCAGCGACAGCGCACTGCTGGGCGGCCTGGACCTGGCAGCCACCCTCAGTCGGGGCCAGCCAGTGCTGCAGCCTGGCTTGCTCAGCCAGGCCCACGGCGGTTTCTTGCTGCTGACCATGGCCGAGCGCACCGGCGCCGACCTGGCCGGCAAATTGGCAGCCGTGATCGACACCCGACAGTTGCAGTTGCAGCGCGACGGCCTGGCCCAGCAGCTTGAGCTGGAGCTGGCCCTGATCGCGCTGGACGAGGGTCTGGACGATGACGAAGCACTGCCCCCCTCCTTGCTAGACCGCCTGGGCTTTTGGCTCCAAGCGCCGCAGCCAGACGACGAGCAGCAAGCGCTGCTGCAGGTGGCCGAACTCGAGCCGGACGACAAGCTGAGCGCCGCCGACGTGCTGGCCGCGCGCGCGCGCCTGCCACAGCTGCGCGTGGGCGAACGGCAGTTGCAGGCCCTGTGCGCAACCGCGGTGGCGCTGGGCATTGACTCGCTGCGCCCGCCCCTGCTGGCGGCCAAAGCAGCCAGAGTGGCCGCCGCGCTCGAAGGCGCAGAAGAAGTCAGTGATGCTCACGCTGCCCTGGCCGCCCGGTTGATCCTGGCCCCGCGTGCTACCCGCCTGCCGCCAGCGCACGAGCAGCCCCAGGACGAAGCGCAAGAACAGCCGCCCAGCGAGCAGGAGGCGACGCCGCCGCCGGATGAAGCAACACCTGCGCCGCCCAACGCCGAGCAGCAGCAGAACGAGGAAGCCAGCGATGAACAGGCCGACTTGCCCTCGCCCGAAGAGCTGCAGGAGATGATGATCGCCGCCGCCCAGGCCAGCCTCTCGCCCGGGCTGCTGGCGGCCCTGCGCGCCGGCAAGATTGCCCGCCAAACATCGGCCGGCGGCGGCCGCGCCGGCGCGGCCCAAAAAAATCTGCGGCGCGGCCGACCGCTGGGCGCAGTCCGTGGCGCCCTGCGCGATGGCGCACGCCTGAATGTGTTGGCCACCTTGCGCGCGGCCGCGCCCTGGCAGGCCCTGCGCAAACAAGCGCGCCCAGCCGAGCCGGCGTCTGAGGGCCTGCGCCGCATCGAAGTGCGACGCGACGACTTTCACATCATGCGCTTCAAGCAGCAGCGTTCAACCACCACCGTTTTCGTGGTCGACGCCTCAGGCTCTTCGGCCCTGCACAGACTGGCCGAGGCCAAAGGTGCGGTCGAGCTGCTGCTGGCCGACTGCTATGTGCGCAGGGATAGGGTGGCCGTGATTTCTTTTCGTGGCGCCGGCGCTGAAGTCTTGCTGCCCCCCACCCGCTCATTGGCGCGCGCAAAACGCTCGCTGGCTGGCCTGCCCGGCGGTGGCGGCACGCCCCTGGCCAGCGCCCTGGACGCGGCGCACAGCCTGGCCGGCCAGATTGCGCGCAGCGGCGACACGCCCGTGGTGGTGGTACTCACCGACGGCCGTGCCAACATCGCCCGCGACGGTAGCCCCGGCCGCGCCAAGGCCGGCGAAGACGCCCAGGCGGCTGCGCGGGCCTTCGCATTGGCAGACCTGCCCTGCCTGCTGATCGACACCTCGGCCCAGCCGCAGCCC
>JBAXEN010000258.1:0-6111 GCA_037140415.1 Betaproteobacteria bacterium
TTGCCAAAGGAGCTGCCAAATGAGCGAAACCAAAAAACTCACCCGCACCCTGATCGGCAAGGTGGTCAGCGACAAGCGAGCCAAGACCGTCACCGTCTTGGTCGAGCGTCGTGTCAAGCATGAGCTCTACGGCAAGATTGTGTCGATGTCCAGCAAGTACCACGCCCATGACGAAAAGGGCGAGTACCACCTGGGCGATGTGATCGAGATCACCGAGAGCCGACCCTTGTCCAAGACCAAGAACTGGGTCGTCACCAAGCTGGTTCAAAAGGCCGCTGCGGTTTAACCCGGCTGGCTATTGGCGCAAAAGGCCCACTTCGGTGGGCCTTTTTTCTTTTGGACGACAGCAATGCAATCGGCCTCTGCGCAAGCCGCAGCGGGGAGTCTGTCGGCGGGGTAGGCGATGTCTCCGGCGCTCTGCAATGTTTGGCAAAACCGCACACAATCGCGGTTCGCTTTTTTTCCTGACACCCTACCCTTAGAGGAGAACCCATGATCAAAGTTGGAGACAGCCTGCCGGCCGCCACCCTGATGGAATATTCGGAAGTCGAAGGCAATGGTTGCAGCATCGGCCCCAACCCGGTTGATGTGGCCAAAGCAAGCGCTGGCAAGACCATCGCCTTGTTTGCTCTGCCCGGCGCCTTCACGCCCACCTGCTCGGCCAAACATGTGCCGGGCTACCTTGAGAAGTTCAACGATCTCAAGAGCGCCGGCGTCGACGAAATCTGGTGTGTGAGCGTCAACGACGCCTTTGTGATGGGCGCCTGGGCGCGTGATCAGAAGGCCAATGGCCAGGTTCGCATGCTGGCCGACGGCAGCGCCGACTTCTCCAAGGCCCTGGGCCTGACCCTGGACCTGACGGCGCGCGGCATGGGCCTGCGCAGCAACCGCTATTCCATGCTGGTCAAGGACGGCAAGGTGAGCACGCTCAACGTGGAAGGCCCCGGCAAGTTCGAGGTCAGCGACGCTGGCACCATGCTCGCTCAGGCCAAGGGCTGAACCCGCTGGAGGGCCTGCCAAAAAGCCGCCTTCGGGCGGCTTTTTGCTTCACAGGTCGACCTTGAGGTAGTGCGCCCCTTGAAGGGGGTTGTGGTAGTAGGGCGCGACCTCTTCGAAGCCCAGCTCTGCATAAAGCTGCCGGGCTGCCTCCATCTCGTCGAGCGTGTCGAGCAGCACACTGTGATAGCCGGCAGCGCGCGCTGCATCCAGGGTGGCCTCAGCCAGTTGGCGGCCCAGACCGAAGCGGCGAAAGGCTTTGCGCACATACAGCCGTTTCATTTCAGCGGCATTGGGGTAGTCGACATTGTCGATCGGTCGCAGGGCGCAGCAGCCGGCCACCTGGCCTTCAATCAAGGCCAGCAGCAGCGCGCCGCGTGGCGCGGCGTAGTCGCCGGGCAGGCTGGCCAGTTCGGCCTCAAAGCCTTGGAAGTCCAGCGCCACGCCTAAGCCGGCAGCATATTCTTCGAAGACTTCGCGCACGCTGGCCATCTCTTCGGCACGCTGCGGTGTGATGATGTCGACGTCGGGTTGGTTCACGGGGGAAGGATGAAACCGCAAAGGAGTTGAAGGCGGGCTGGGGCAGAGCTTACATTCCTGCCGGTGCCAGAGCAAACACCCAACTGCTCAGCCCAAAACAGCCCAACAGGACCGCCAGCGCAATCAGCCGACTGATCGCGTCGTCGCGGGTTGGCGGTTCAGCCTGCTCCAGCGGCTTGTCGCCATGCACCATGGCACCGACGATGGCATGGCCCTTGAACGTGTGCCAGATGATGGCCAGCAAGTGCATGAGCACCAGCGCGATCAGCAGCAGCTTGCCCACCTTCTTGTGGTAGACCGAAGCCGCACTCACCGAGGCGCTGGAGACCAGATGGCTGAGCGGGCCGGCGAAGGCGATTTCATCATCGCTCATCAGGCCGCTGGCCACCTGCACTGTCAGTACAGCGGCAAAAGCCAGCACCGACAGCGCACCCAGCGGGCTGTGACCGATGCGTCGACGCGCATCGATGCGCCCACGCAGGTCGTCAACGATTGCAGAGGGTCGCAAATTGAAAGCCGAAAAGCGCGACCACCGCCCGCCTATGAGGCCCCAGACGAGACGAAACAGCAGCAGGCTCATCACCGCCTGGCCGAAACGAAAGTGCCAGACCATGGCCGAGCCGCCGATGTTGCCGCTGACCACCAGACCCACCACGCAGACCACCAGAGCCCAGTGAAACAAGCGGGTCGGAAGATCCCAAACTCGGGTGCGGATCAGGTGGCTGGCGTAGAGGTTCATGGGTTTGTCCTGGAATAGGCTGAGCTTAAAAAAGGGGATACCCGACAAAAAAGCCAGATGGTAAACACAGGCCCTGTGCAAGATCGGGCGGCACCGTTAGACTGCGATTGTCGTTCTGGCGATTTTGCGCCAGCCTTTGCCCCTCATACCAAGGACACCCTCATGAAGATTTTTGCTCAACTTGCCTCGCTTGGCGCACTGCTGGCCCTGAGCCTGCCGGCTGCGGCCCAGTTTGCCAAGCCTGAAGATGCCATCCGGTACCGCCAGAGCTCCTTGTTCGTCATGGGCCAACATTTTGCGCGAATCGGCGCCATGGCCAATGGCCGTGTTCCTTTCGATGCCAAGGTCGCCGCCGAGAATGCGGACGTGGTGGCCGCCATGGCCAAGTTGCCGTGGGCTGGATTTGGGGCGAACACCGACAAGGGCGCACCCACCAAGGCCAAGGCCGAGATCTGGAGCGAGCAGCCTAAGTTCAAGGATGCCAACGAAAAAATGATGGCCGAAACGGGCAAGTTGGCTGCAGCCGCAAAGACCGGCAACCTGGATGCGGTCAAGGCGGCCTTTACCGCCACTGCTGCCAGCTGCAAGGCCTGCCACGACGCATACCGCGCTCAGTGAACCCAGGCCGAGAGTCGGGGTGGCTGAAAGCCGCGCCGACTCAGCTTTCGGCCAACAGCTTTTCGATCAGCTGGTTCAAAGCCGCAAAGTCGGGCTCGCCGACAAATTGCTTGACGATCTCACCCCGTTTATTGAGCAGGTAGGTGGTTGGCGTGATGCGTACATCGCCCCAAGCCTTGGCGATGGCGCCAGTGTTATCGATGGCGACCTTGAAGGGCAGCTGGCGGGTCTGGCTGAAGTTGACCACATAGGCCGGCGGGTCGTAACTCATGGCGACCGCCAGGGTTTCATAGCCCCGCGTTTGATACTGCTGGTGGGTTTGCACCAGCTTGGGCATCTCGGCAACACAGGTGACGCAGCTTGTGGCCCAGAAATTGACCAGCACCACCTTGCCTTTGAGCGCTTGCGTGCTGGTCTGGCTGCCGTCGAGCAGCACAAAGCGCGTATCGGGTGCGGCTTGTTGGGTCGAGCAGCCCAGCGCCAGCAGGCTCGAAGCCAGCGCGGTGGCCAGCAGCCAGCGGCGGCAGGCGCTGCGGTGGGTCTTTGCGGTCATGTGAGGAGTGTATCGGCCGGCGCCAGTGGCGTGAGCCACCGGGCGTTCAGATAATTTTTTGGGTTTTGAGCGCGTCCAGCCTTGCCGAGTCCCAGCCCAGTACCGAATTCAACACTTCTTCCGTATGTTGGCCCAGCAGCGGGGGTGGCAGCCCTTGGCCGGGGCCCCGAACCGGCGTGCCGCCCAGCTTCATGGGGCTGGCGACCAAGGTGAGGTCCTCCCGCGCCGGGTGTTGCCAGTGGTTGACCATGCCCCGTTCATGGACTTGAGGGTCGGCGAACACCTCGGCCAGGCTGTTGATGGCGCCGCAGGGCACCTTGGCCGCCTCCAACGCCGACAGCCAATCGGCCTTGCTTCGGGTCTTCATGACCGCCTCGAGCATGGGCACCAGCTCCGCGCGGTTGACCACCCGCTGCCGGTTGCTGGCAAAGCGCGGATCGGTGGCCAGCTCGGGGCGGCCGGCGACCTCGCAGAATTTGGCGTACTGGCCGTCGTTGCCGACCGCCAGGATCAGGTGATCGCGCTGGCCGTCGGCCGCGGGCGCCACCTCAAACACCTGATAGGGCACGATGTTCTGGTGCGCATTGCCCGCGCGACCGGGCACCTTGCCGCTGACCAGGTAGTTGGCCCCCAGATTGGCCAGCATGGCCACCTGGGTGTCGAGCAGGGCCATGTCGATCTGCTGGCCCTGGCCGGTGCGTTCGGCGTGACGCAAGGCCGCCAATATGGCCACGGTGGCGTACATGCCGGTCATCAGATCGGCCACCGCCACGCCCACCTTTTGGGGCCCGCCGCCGAGGTCGTCCCGCTCGCCGGTGACGCTCATCAGGCCGCCCATCCCCTGGATGGCATAGTCGTAGCCGGCCCGCTCGGCATAGGGTCCGGTCTGGCCAAAGCCGGTGATCGAGCAATACACCAGGCGCGGGTTGATGGCCAGCAGTCGGGGCGCGTCAAGACCGTAGCGGGCCATGTCGCCGACCTTGAAGTTCTCGACGAACACATCGCAATGGCGCACCAACTCGCGGATCAGCGCCTGACCCTGCTCCTGCGCGATGTCGCAGGTCACCGAGCGCTTGTTGCGGTTGGCGCCGAGGTAGTAGGCCGCCTCGCGGGTTTCCTGGCCCTGGTCATCGTGGAGGAAAGGCGGACCCCAGCCCCGGGTGTCGTCGCCGTGCTGCGGCCGCTCAATCTTGATCACATCGGCCCCGAGGTCGGCCAGATTTTGGGTGCACCAGGGGCCGGCCAGCACCCGGGACAGGTCGAGAACGCGGATGCCTTGCAGAGAGTTCATGCCGCGATTGTGGCGCAGGCGCGTTACCGCCCGCAGGCCTGGGGGCGTCTGTCGCTGGCGCGCCCCAGGCCCGGCTCCAATGCCTGTACAGTCCCGGCGTGCCCTACGCCGCTCTTCAACGTCTCATGCTCGGTGCGCCAGCGGTCGCACGGATGCTCTTTGTGTGCATGGCCCTGGCTGCCTGCAGCCCCACCCTTAACTGGCGTCAAGTCAGCCCCGAGGGCGTTGATATGAGCCTGCTGCTGCCGTGCAAGCCCGACCGCGCCAGCAAGAGCGTGCCCCTGGGCGGGCGCGAGACCCGTCTGTCTATGACGGGCTGCGAGGCCGGCGGCGCGATGTATGCCCTGGCTGTGGCTGAGTTGGCCGATGCGGGTGCCGTTGCCGAGGTGTTGACGCAATGGCAGGCCCTGACCCTGAGCCACATGCGGGCAGACCCCTCGACGCAGCAGCGCAAGCCCGCGTCCGTGCCGGGCGCAGATGGACCCTCGCCCGTGCTGGTGACGGCCCGCGGGAGTCACCCCGATGGTCAGGCGATCGAAGGCCAGGCCCTGTTTTTCGCGCGCGGCGCTCGGGTGTTCCAAGCGGTGATCTATGCGCCTCGCATTGGTGCGGATGCAGCCGACACCTTTTTCGGCGGCATGAAGTTGCCATGAGCGCAATGGCAAGCCCAGCGTTGCCTGCGGACGGCGCTGACCGACTGCTGGGCCGCACCGCGGTGCTGGTGTTTCTGGCCTTTGCGCTGGGCTACTTTGCGTCGGCGGTGCTGCGCACGGTGCTCGCGACCCTCTCGCCCACTCTGACGCAGGAGTTTGGCCTGCAGGCGGCCGATCTGGGTCTGCTGGCCGGCGGGTTTTTTTTGGGTTTTGCCAGCACTCAACTGCTGCTTGGATCCTGGCTGGACCTGTATGGCCCAAGGCGGGTCTTGCTGGGCTTTCTAACGGTGGGGGTGGTCGGCTGCCTGGCCTTTTCCGTGGCCAACAACTTTGTCAGCCTGCTGGCCGCGCGCATGCTGCTGGGCGTGGGCGTCAGCGCCTGTCTGATGGCGCCGCTGACCGGCTTTCGCCGCTGGTATGAGCCGGCCCAGATGCTGCGGGCCAACTCCTGGATCCTGATGCTGGGCTCGCTGGGCATGCTGGCTTCGACCCTGCCGGTGCAGTGGCTGCTGCCCGTGCTGGGGTGGCGGCCCTTGTTCTGGGCGATGGCAGCTCTCATTGTGCTGGCCATGGTGCTCATCTTCAAACTGGTGCCTGCCCACACGCCGCTCCTGGGCGCAGCCACAGAGCCGCCCGGCTATGCCCAGGTCTGGCGCAGCCCGGCATTTCGCCGCTTGATGCCCTACGCTTTTTTTATCAACGGTGGCATGGTCGGCTTGCA
>JBAXEN010000259.1:0-6073 GCA_037140415.1 Betaproteobacteria bacterium
AGCTCGCGGTCGCGCAGGCTGTGCCACAGCGCGATCAGGTGGCTGCCGTCCCAGGCCGGCACGATGGGTTGGGCGTAGGCGCTCAGCCAGTGCGAGCGGGTGGCCGCGTCGCAGACCGGCAACTCTTCCAGCTGCAGGCTCTGCGGGTGGCCGGCCTGGACCTTGGCTGCGTGCAGCGCCCAGTGCGCCGCCACCGCGGCGCCGTAACCCCGCCCGCGCAGGGTAAAGCGGCTCAGCCCCAGGCGCTGTAGCGCCGCATGGGCTTGCTGCGCCGCCTCATCGCAGGGCAATACCTCGCCGGGTGAATCGCCGTGGCCGCTCAAGTCGATGGTGATCAGCGGCCCGGTGATCGGGCCGAGCCGGGTGCGCTCACAGCAGCCCGAGCCGCCGGCGCTGTGCAGCAGTACAGTGGCCGGGCCGGGCTGATCGAGCTGCCAGCCTTGTACCAGCAAGCCATTGAGGTAAGCGCGCCTTTCGGCCGCGCCTACCCCCGCGCCACCCTGCGCCCATGACGTGGCAACTTGCGGCTCAGGTGCTGCGCTGTGCGCGGGCAGGTGTTCGATCATCCAGCGGGCCTGCGCTTGCAGCACCTGGGCCCGCGCGCCCCTGGGCAGGGTGTGAGTTTGCACATGGGACAGGCCGACCGGCAGGCGCTTCAGGTGGGGCGCGAGCTGATCGTCGGCCGGAGTTCCCACCCAGCAGGGTTGGTCGATCTCGCCCATCGCCTGCGCCCCGTCCCAGGCGAACACCCCGGGGTAGATGCGCAGATGGCTCTCGCGCGAGCGCAGCAGCTCCATGATCTGCCCGCTGTGGATCAGTGCGGGATCGGGGAAGTCCAGCTGACGGCGGTGCGCCAGATCGCGCTGCGACCAGGGAAAGAACATCCAGCCGTCGCGAAAGCGCGACCAGGCCCACATCAGGTGGGTGCCGTCGGGCTGGGGCACAAAGCGGTAGAGCTGATGCGGCAAGATGCTGCTTTGCTCTTCAGCATTGAACAGCGGCAGCCCGTCCAGGGCCAGGGCCCGCACCCGCTGCGGATGGCGTCGGGCCAGTTCGGCGGCAATCGCGGCGCCGGTGTGCTGGCCGCAGGCCGAGACCTGGTCTATGCCCAGGGCGTCAAGAAACTGCGCCATGCGGTCGGCCAGCATCGCCATGCTCCAGTCAGCCTGCGGCAGGGGCTCGGACTGGCCAAAGCCGGGCGTATCGACCGCAATCGCGGTGCAGTGGGCGGCCAGTAGTCGCATCAGCGGCTCCAGTGTCTGTGAGGACTGAGGCGTCTGGTGCATGAGCAGCACTGCCGGCCCCTGGCCCATGCGCCGGTAGTGCAGCCACTGCCCGCCGACTTGGCAAAAATGCCGGCCGATCGGCCCGCTGCGGCTGGGCAGGTCTGACACTACAGAAATTCCTTGACCAGATCGTGGTGGTACTCGCGCAGTGCCTGCCCGTGTCGCAGGCGGGCCACCAGATCGGGGTTGGCGATGAAGAGCCGGCCAAAAGAGATCAAGTCAAAGTCGCCAGCCGCCAGATGCGTTTGCGCGGTATCGGGGCCGTGGCCGCCATTGCCGATCAGCATGCCCGGCCAATGGCGGCGCAAAAACGCACTGGGCGTGCCATCAATTTCAGCACGGCGCTGGTCTTGCGTGATGCCGGTGTGTATGTAGGCCAGCGGCTGCGCGCTCAGGGCCTGCAGCAGCGCGATGTAGGTTTCGTTGTCGCCGGTGGTCCAGCGCATTTCGCCGAAGTCAGGGAAGGGCGAAAGCCTGAGCCCCACCCGGTGCGGCCCCCATTCGTCCAGGCAGGCCTGCACCACCGCCAGCGCAAAGCGAAGGCGACCTTGCAGGCTGCCGCCCCATTCGTCGTCTCGCCGGTTGGTGTGCTGGCGCAAGAACTGCTCGATCAAATAGCCATTCGCACCGTGGATTTCCACCCCGTCAAAGCCGGCCGCTCGCGCCCGCCTTGCCGCCTGGCGGAACAGTTCGATCACGCCGGTAACTTCCTGGGTTTGCAGGGCGCGCGGCATCTCGTTGTAGAGCTCCACGCCGCCAGCTTGCCGGCGCAAGATCGGGTCGAGCACCGCCGATGGCGCCACAGGCTGCACCCCGGCCCAGTGGCTGTGGGCGATGCGCCCTGTGTGCCACAGCTGCGCAAAGATTCGCCCGCCGCGCGCATGCACCGCATCGCAAACCCGGGCCCAGCCGGGGACATGGCTGTCGGCGAACAGACCCGGTGTGTCCAGATAGCCCTGCGCCTGGCGGGTGACCAGCACCGCTTCGGTGATCAGCAAGCCAGCATCGGCCCGCGCCGCGTAATAGTCGGCAGCGCCCTCAGACGGCCCGAGATCGGCGCTGGCCCGGTTGCGGGTGCAGGGTGCCAGCACCACTCGATTGGGCAGCACCAGGCCACTGCCCAGGTCCAGCGGTTCAAACAGGGCGGCGAAAGGGGAAGGCAGGGCGCTCATGCGCGAGATTGTGCAGCAGGCGATCTGCCGACTTTCCAGTGCTGCGATGAACGATGGGTGAGCTGCGCCTGCGAATTCATTCCCTCCCCCTTTGGGGGAGGGTTAGGGTGGGGGCAGCGGCTGGCTAAAACGCAGCCGCATACTCTTGGAGGCATCTTGCCCCCACCCCAGCCCTCCCCCAGAGGGAGAGGGAGCAATAAAGCCTCGTTGCCCCGAAGGCATCGCGTAATTCTGTTGATCCCCTCCACCACGGGGCCCGGCCCTCACCAGTTCGGCGCGCGCTTGTCGATGAAGGCCTGCACGCCTTCCAGGGCGGTGGCGTCCATCATGTTGCAGGCCATGGTCTGGGCGGCGTCGTCGTAGGCGGCGCTCATCCCGGTTTCGAGCTGGCGGTAGAACAGTTGCTTGCCCAGGGCCAGGGCCAGGCGGGGCTTGCTCAGGATGCGATCGACCAGGGTTTGCACCGCTGTATCGAGTTCCTCGGGCTCGGCCACCCGGTTGATCAGGCCCAGGCTCTGGGCCTGGTCTGCGCTGATGAAGTCGCCAGTGGCCAGCATCTCAAAAGCCGCTTTGCGCGGCAGGTTGCGCGACAGCGCCACGCTGGGGGTGGCGCAAAACAGGCCGAGGTTGACGCCGCTGACCGCAAAGCGGGCGCCGCGGGCGGCCACCGCCAGGTCGCACTGAGCCACCAGCTGGCAGCCGGCGGCAGTCGCCACGCCCTGCACCTTGGCAATCACCGGAACAGGCAGCTTTTGCAAGCTCATCATCATCCGGCCGCACTGCGCGAACAGGCTTTGGTAGTAGGCCAGGCTGGGCTCAGCGCGCATTTGCTTGAGGTCATGGCCGGCGCAAAACGCCTTGCCGGCGGCGCCAATCACCACCACCCTTAAATCGGGCTCCTGCGCCAGCTTGTCGAGCTCGGCTTGCAGCGCGTCCAGCAGCTCTTCGCTCAAGGAATTGAAGGCCTCGGGCCGGTTGAGGGTCAGGGTGCACAAGCCGCGGCCGTCGTCCTGGCGCAGCAACAGGGGGGCGGTGCTCATGGCCTTCTCCTTATTCAATGGCGCTGCTGGAGCGGGCGCGCTCGCGCAACTGGAACTTTTGAATCTTGCCGGTCGAGGTCTTGGGGATGTCTTCAAAGCGAATGTCGCGCGGTACTTTGTAGCCGGCCAGCAGGGCTTTGCAGTGGGCGATCAGCTCTTGTGCGCCGACTTGGCTGCCCGGCTTGAGCTCGACATAGGCCAGCGGGGTCTCGCCCCATTTGGCGTCGGGCTTGGCCACCACCGCGCAGGCCAGCACCGCCGGGTGACGGTAGAGCGCGTCTTCGACTTCGAGCGAGCTGATGTTCTCGCCGCCGGAGATGATGATGTCCTTGCTGCGGTCCTTGATCTTGACGTAGCGGTCGCTCTCCATCACCGCCAGGTCGCCGGTGTGGAACCAGCCGCCTTCAAAAGCCTTGCGGGTGGCCTCCGGGTTCTTGAGGTAGCCCTTCATCACGATGTTGCCGCGAAACATGATCTCGCCCATGGTCTGGCCGTCAGCCGGCACCTCTTGCAGGGTCTGCGGGTCCATCACCGTCATGCCCTCCTGCAGCGCATAGCGCACCCCCTGGCGGCCGTTGAGTCGGGTCTGCTCAGACAGGCTTTGCTCTGCCCAGGACTTGCGCTGCACCGCCACTGCGGCCGGGCCGTAGACCTCGGTCAGGCCGTAGACATGGGTGATGGCAAAGCCGATCTTGGCCATGCCTTCGATCATGGCCGCCGGTGGCGCAGCGCCGGCCACCAGGCCGCGCACCTGCTGGTCGATGCCGGCGCGCATGTCCTCAGGGGCGTTGTAGATCAGGCTGTGCACGATGGGCGCGGCGCAGTAGTGGTCAATGCGGTGCTCGCGCATCGCGCCCAGAATGGAGGGCGCGTCGACCTTGCGCAGGCAGACATGGGTGCCGCCGAGCATGGCCACCGTCCACGCAAAGCACCAGCCGTTGCAGTGGAACAGGGGCAAGGTCCACAGATAGGTGGGAAAGTGCGGCATGTTCCAGGTCACCGCGTTGGACACCGCATTGAGGTAAGCGCCGCGGTGGTGGGTCACCACGCCCTTGGGGTCGCCGGTGGTGCCGCTGGTGTAGCTCACGGCGATCGCGTCCCACTCGTTGGCTGGGCCTTCGAGCCGCTGCAGCGGGGCATGGGCGGCCAGCCAGCTTTCGTATTCATGCGCGCCCAGTCGCTCGCCCGGGCCTTCGTACTGGCTGTCGCAGACGTCGATCACCGTCAGGCTGCGGCCGTGCTCGGACTGGAGCAGGGCCAGGGCTTTGGCCATCACCGGTGCAAATTCGCGGTCGGTGATCAGCACCTTGGCCTCGCAGTGGTTCATCTGCCAGGCAATCAAGGCGGCGTCGAGCCGGGTGTTGAGCGCGTTGAGCACCGCGCCCAGGGCCGGCACCGCATAGTGCAGCTCGACCATCTCGGGCGTGTTGGGCAGCATCACACTGACGGTATCGCCCCGGCCCAGGCCCAGCGCCTGCAAGGCAGCGGCCAAGCGCGCCGAGCGCTCGCGGGTCTGCGCCCAGCTGTAGCGGCGCTCGCCGTGGATCACGGCAGGCAGGTCGCCAAACACCTCTGCGCTGCGCTCGACAAAGCTCACTGGCGACAGTGCGGTGTGGTTGGCAGGGTTGGTGTCCAGATGCTGGTCGTAAATATTCATGTTGTGTCTCCTTGTCGGCCGCCGACGGGTCCATTGGGCGGGGGCTTAGACCCTGGATGATAGGCCGAGCTGGAGCGAGGGTCGCACCTGAGCCCAGTCTATGCCGCGCCGCCGCTATCGTCCCCGTCTGACAGCCGCTGAGCCTGCCCACGCCTGGGCGGCGCCCGCTGACAGCGCTAAAAACACGGGGGATGACTGATCCCTCCAATGCCCAACCGTCCGGCTTGAGTCAGCAGGAGGCCGAGCAGAGGCTGGCCAGCGACGGACCCAATGAAATCGAGCCCAGCCGGCGTCGCTCTCTGGTGCGGCGCATCGGGGGTTTGCTGGCCGAGCCCATGTTTGCGCTCTTGCTCGCTGCGGTGCTCATTTACCTGGCTCTGGGCGATCTGGGCGAAGGCCTGACGCTGGCGCTGTTTGTGCTGGCGGTGCTGGGGCTGACGCTGTACCAGGAGGGCCGGGCGGATCAATCGATTGAAGCGCTGCGCCGGCTGAGCGAACGTCGGGTGCAGGTGATGCGCGATGGTCTTGCCGTTGAGCGGCCGGTCCGCGACATTGTGCGCGGTGACTGCCTGGTGCTGGCCGAAGGCCGGCGCTTGGCCGCTGATGGTCGCTTGCTGCAGGCCGATCATTTGCAGGTCGATGAATCGCTGTTGACCGGCGAGTCGCAGCCGGTCGAGAAGTCTGTGGATGCACCGCAGACTGCCAGCGTGTTTGCCGGCACCTATGTGGTCTCGGGCCGGGGCCTGATGGAGGTGCTGGCCACCGGGCCGCGCACCCAGGTCGGTCAGATCGGGCGCTCGCTGCAAAGCCTGGACCAACAGGCCACGCCGCTGCAGTTGCAGACCGCCCGCCTTGTGCGCGTTCTGGCGGCGCTGGCGCTCCTGCTGTGCACGGCCATGGTGCTCATTGAGGGTTCAC
>JBAXEN010000260.1:0-6043 GCA_037140415.1 Betaproteobacteria bacterium
CGCGCCGCAGGGCCTCGCACTCCATCGCAAAGGCCTCGGCAAAGTCGGCGCTCAGGTAGCGCGCCGCGCCACGAAAACCGAGCATCGGGTTTTCCTCCTCGGGCTCGTAGCGCGAACCGCCGATCAGCTTGCGGTACTCATTGGACTTGAAGTCCGACAGCCGCACGATCACCGGCTTGGGCCAGAAGGCCGCCGCAATCGTAGCCACGCCCTCGGCCACCTTGTCCACATAAAAAGCGCGCGGTGAGGCATGGCCCCGAGCCACACTTTCTACCGCCTTCTTCAAATCAGCATCGACGGCTGGATAGTCCAGGATGGCCTTGGGATGCACACCAATGTTGTTGTTGATGATGAATTCCAGCCGCGCCAGGCCCACGCCCTGGTTGGGCATCTGGGCAAAGTCAAAAGCCAACTGCGGGTTGCCCACATTCATCATGATCTTGAGATCCAGCGGCGGCATCTGGCCGCGCTCAACCTCGGTGACCTCGGTTTCGATCAGCCCGTCATACACATGGCCGGTATCGCCCTCGGCGCAGCTGACGGTCACCAGCATGCCGCTGCTCAAATGGTCGGTGGCATTGCCGCAGCCCACGACCGCCGGGATGCCCAGCTCGCGCGCAATGATGGCCGCGTGGCAGGTGCGCCCGCCGCGGTTGGTGACGATGGCGCTGGCGCGCTTCATCACCGGCTCCCAGTTCGGGTCGGTCATATCGGTCACCAGCACATCGCCCGCCTGCACCTGGTCCATCTCGCCGATGTGGCGCACCAGCCGCACCGGGCCGGTGCCGATTTTTTGGCCGATGGCCCGACCGGAGGTCAGCACCGTGCCCGAGCCCTTGAGCTTGTAGCGCAGCTCGGCCTGCCCCTTGGCCTGGCTTTTGACCGTCTCGGGCCGCGCCTGCAGGATGTAGATCTGCCCATCGACGCCGTCCTTGCCCCATTCAATGTCCATCGGACGGCCGTAGTGCTGCTCGATGATCAGCGCATAAGCGGCCAACTGCTCGACTTCGGCATCGCTCAAGCAATAACGGTTGCGCAGTTCCACCGGCACATCGGTGGTCTTGACCAGCTTGCCGGTGGCCATTTTTTCCTCAGACGTGCTGAACTCCATCTGGATCAGCTTGGAGCCCAGATTGCGGCGGATCAGCGCGCGCTTGCCCGCGCGCAGCATGGGCTTGTGCACATAAAACTCGTCCGGGTTGACCGCCCCCTGCACCACCGTCTCACCCAGGCCGTAGCTGGCGGTGATGAACACCACGTCTTCAAAACCGCTTTCAGTGTCAATGGTGAACATCACCCCAGCGGCGCCCAGATCGGAGCGCACCATGCGCTGCACCCCGGCCGACAGGGCCACATCGGCATGGGCAAAGCCCTTATGCACCCGGTAACTGATGGCACGATCGTTGTAGAGGGAGGCAAACACCTCCTTCATCTTGTGCAGCACTTCCTCGATGCCCACCACGTTCAAAAAACTCTCTTGCTGACCGGCAAAGGAGGCGTCGGGAAGGTCCTCGGCGGTGGCCGAGGAGCGCACCGCAAAACTGGCCTGCGCATTGCCGGCGCTCAGTTGGGCAAATTCGCTGCGGATCGCCCGCTCCAGATCGGCCGGGAAAGGCTGCTGCTGCACCCATTGCCGAATTTGCGCGCCGACGGCAGCCAAGGCATTGACGTCGTCGGTATCGAGCGCAGCCAGCGTGTCGTTGATCCGGCCGGCCAGCCCGTCATGGGCCAGAAACTGGCGAAACGCATGGGCGGTCGTGGCAAAGCCGGTGGGAACCCGCACGCCAGTGGGCAATTGCGAGATCATTTCGCCGAGGCTGGCGTTCTTGCCGCCAACGGCCTCGACATCGCTCATTCTCAGGTTTTCAAACGCAACGACCAGGGCGGTCGCCTCGAACAGGTGGGACATGACAAGACTCCAGGAGGTTTAAAAACCGGCGGTCTGGCCATGGGGCGCAACAAGCCTTTTTGTTCTTCGAAGGGGCTGAGGCGGGCCATGGGAGATAAATTCGATAATTGGGGCGATTGTAGGTTGACCCACTTTGCCCGCCCTTGCCCGGCGGCGCCCTTTCACCATGCCCACACGCACCGTTTTCTTTATTTCTGACGGCACCGGCATCACTGCCGAGACCTTTGGCAATGCCATCCTGGCCCAATTTGAGATCAAGCCACGCCATGTGCGCCTGCCCTTTGTGGACACGGTGGACAAGGCCCACCAGGCGCTGCGGCAGATCAACCACACCGCCGAGCTCGAAGGCAAGCGCCCTATCGTCTTCACCACCCTCGTCAATATGGAGGTGTTGTCGGTCATCCGGGCCAGCAACGGCATGCTGCTCGACATGTTCGGCATGTTCGTCGAGCCCCTCGAAGGTGAGCTGGGCATCAAGTCCAACCACCGGGTGGGGCGCTTTTCCGATGCCTCCAAAAGCAAGGAATACGACGACCGGATCGAGGCCATCAACTTCTCCCTGGCCCACGACGACGGTCAAAGCAACACCGACTTGCAGCAGTCCGATGTGATCCTGGTCGGGGTCAGCCGCAGCGGCAAGACACCCACCTCGCTGTACCTGGCGATGCAGCATGGCCTTAAAGCCTCCAACTATCCGCTGATCCCGGAAGACTTCGATCGCCGCCAGCTGCCACCGGCCTTGGTGCCGCACCGCAAAAAAATCTTTGGACTGACCATCGCGCCCGAGCGACTGGCCCAGATCCGCAATGAGCGCCGACCCAATTCGCGCTATGCCAGTCTCGAAAACTGCCGCCAGGAGATTCATGAGGCCGAGGCCATGATGCGTCGCGAGGGCATACGCTGGCTCTCGACCACCACCAAATCCATCGAAGAAATTGCCACCACCATCTTGCAAGAGATCCGGCCCGAGCGGCTGATCTACTGAAAAAGCGCAGCGCCGGCCAGCCCGAACGCTGCCGTTTTGCACCCATCGAATCGGCCAGGCGCTCGACTCGGGCCGACTTTTATTGCGAACGATTCTCATTTACCGTATACTGGGGGCCTTAACCCGCCAAAAAAGTCACCCCATGAACTCCCTCAAGACCTTTTCCAAAATCCTGGCCGGTCTCACCGGCCTGGCCCTGAGCTGCGGTGCTCTGGCTCAGGACAAAGTGCTGAACATTTATTCGGCGCGCCATTACCCCACCGACGAAGCCCTCTACAGCGACTTCACCAAGGCCACCGGCATCCAGATCCGGCGGGTCGACGCTGACGACGCAGGCATCCTGGCCCGTCTGAGGGCCGAAGGTGCGGCCTCGCCCGCCGATGTGATCTTGCTGGTCGATGCCGCCCGCCTCTGGCGCGCCGAAGTCGATGGGCTGTTTCGGCCGATCAAATCAGCCGCGCTCGAAAACGCGATTCCCGCCCAGCTGCGGGCTAAGCCCAGCCCTGAAGGCACCGCCTGGTTTGGCCTGTCCACCCGCGCCCGGCTGGTCGTCTACAACAAGAGCCGCTGGAGCGCCGCCGATGTGGACAGCTATGAAAAACTGGCCGATCCCAAGTTCAAGGGCCAGTTGTGCATACGCTCGGGCTCGCACCCCTACAACCTGAGCCTGTTCGGCGCGATGACCGAACACCTGGGGCCGGCCAAGACCGAAGCCTGGCTCAAAGGCCTGGTCGACAACATGGGCCGCAGCCCCAAGGGCGGGGATACCGATCAGATCAAGGCAGTGGCTGCAGGCGAATGCGCGGTGGCGGTCAGCAACTCCTACTACCTGGCCCGCCTGATGCGCTCAGACACGGCGGCCGACAAAGCGGTGGTCGAGAAAATCGGCGTGGTCTTTCCCAACCAATCGAGTTGGGGCACCCATGTGAACATCGCCGGCGGCGCGGTGGCCCGCCACGCCAAGAATGCGGATAACGCGGTGCGCTTTCTGGAATACCTGGCCAGCCCGAGCGCGCAGAACCATTTCGCCAACGGCAACAACGAATGGCCGGCTGCCAAGGGCGTCAGCCTGGACAACCCGGCCCTCAAAGCCATGAGCGGCGGCAGCTTCAAAAGCGAGCTGATTGCCACCAGCATCGTCGGCATGAACCAGGTCAAGGTCCAGCAAATGCTCGACCGGGTTGGCTTCAAGTAAGGGCGGCATGGGGCCAATATGTCAGCCCTATCCCGCCGGGCCGACACTCCCACAGGGTTTACCGTGCCCCCTGGCCCGGCTGTGAGGGCATAGCCGCCTCAAAGGCCCAGCGCCGCCACGCCGGCGCGGGCGATCTGGGCGTCCTCGCTGGACTTGACGCCGCTGACCCCCACCGCGCCCAGGCATTGCCCATCCTTCATGATGGGTACACCGCCTTCGAGCATGCCCTCCACGGCCGGCGCCGTCAGGAAGGCATAGCGCCCGCCATTGATGATGTCTTCATAAACCTTGCTCTCGCGCCGGCCCAGGGCCGAGGTATGGGCTTTGGCAGGGGCAATGTGGGCCGAGATCGCGGCCGCACCATCGAGGCGCTGCATGTGCAGCAGATGACCGCCGTCATCGACGATGGCAATGCTCACCGCCCAGTTGTTCTTCAAGGCCTCTGCTTCGGCGGCTGCAGCGATGGTCTTGGCGTCAGCCAACTCGAGGGTGGGTTTGTTCTTCATGGGTCAATCCAGGGCAAGTGTGAACGGAAGTAAGCGGCGAAGTTTAGCGTCCGCACCTGCAACCGCCTCGCCCCTGTAGAGCGCGGGCTAAACCCGCAGAAAAAATAGGACGAGGTCTTGACTTTCTTGACCCATCCCTACAATTGCGACCACGGTCAGACCGCTGCAGCGCCTTCAGACGCTGCATCGTTTCCCTGGTCCGGATTTCAAGGAGATCCCTCTATGAGCCAAGCTTTCGAAACCGTTGACTACATTGACGCCCTGCCCTCGGCGGCCGAGCGTAACCGTGTCCTGCGCAACACCTACTGGCTGCTGGCCCTGAGCATGGTGCCCACGGTCCTCGGTGCCTGGCTGGGCGTGGCCACTGGCATCACCGCTTCCCTGGGCGGCATCATGGGCCTGGTGGTCTTTATGGGTGGCGCTTTTGCCTTCATGTTTGCCATCGAAAAAACCAAGAACTCGGCCGCCGGTGTGCCGGTGCTGCTGGGCTTTACCTTCTTCATGGGCCTGATGCTCTCGCGCATGCTGGCGACGGTGTTGGGCATGAAGAACGGCGGCGATTTGATCATGACCGCTTTCGGCGGGACCGCCGGCGTCTTCGTCCTGATGGCCAGCCTGTCCACCGTGATCAAGCGCGACCTGTCGGGCATGGGCAAGTGGCTGACGGTGGGCGCACTGGTGCTGATGGTGGGCGCCATCATCAATGTGTTTGTGGCCTCTTCGACCGGCATGATCGTCATCAGCATGCTGGCCGTGGCCATCTTTTCGGCCTTCATCCTCTATGACCTCAAGCGCATCGTCGATGGCGGCGAGACCAACTACATCACAGCCACCCTGGGCATCTACCTGAGCCTGTTCAACGTCTTCCAGAGCCTGCTGGCCCTGCTGGGCATTTTTGGTGGCGAGCGCGACTGATCGCCAACACCCTCCCAAAAAGGGGCCTGCGGGCCCCTTTTTTTAGGCCCTCACAGCAGCTCTTTAAAACACTTGAAAATAAAAAACTAGGCGCATATCATTAAATGGATATAATGAAGCCTGGTCGCGAACCACCGCCCTGCGGCTGGAACCGCGTTCATCCGCCCGGCCTTTGCAGTCCGGGCCCCACTCGAGACTGCTCGAACTGCTGGTCCGCAAAGCCCGGATCACCTTCTCTCTCTTTGGCTACCCGCAGGCCGTCAACAGCCTGTTATTTTGGATCCCTCTGACTTCTTCATCTCAACGGTCCTCCGTGGCCATCGGCAAGTTCCTTGTCGCCCCCAAGAGCCACGCCACCGCGACCGGCGCCTATCAAGCCGGCGTCACCGTCTCCAGCGGACACGGCCCCAGCTCACACCACCGGATCTTCCGTTTTCAACGCCCCTTTGCCTCGCCTGAAGCGGCGCATCTGGTGGCTCTTACCCAAGGCTGGCTGCAAACCTGCAGCCCACGCCTGGTCCTGTGCTGACCGC
>JBAXEN010000261.1:0-5998 GCA_037140415.1 Betaproteobacteria bacterium
GTGCCTGAAGCTTTGGCATTGGCCAGAAGAATCTTTCGCAGCATCTGCGTTTTATCGTCCTTGTGCTTTTTCACGGCCTTGGCGGCTTCGGCGTCCTCCTTGGTCGCCGTGATCTTGGCGATGCCACCGCGCTCCTTGATGTAGGCGGGCAGTTCAGCTGCAGCCAGGTTTTCGTCGTGAGCGATCTGCAGCACCTTGGAGTAGTTATAGGCTGTCTGCCGGTCAGTGGGGATGATGAACCTGAGAACCGTGGTGATCCAGGGTGTGTTGGCCTGGGTCTTGATCTCGTGATCCTCCTCGAGCTTTTCCCGCATGCGCTGCAGAATGTGATCGCGCAGAGGGGATTCATTGACCTGCAGCGCGTAGCTGTAGATGGCGCCCAGTAACGCATACAACTCCTTGGTGCCGCGAACCACATAGGTCTCGACGTACTGGTCGTTCATCTTGGACAGGTTCTGGGCCTGATTCAGGATCATGTCGACCTGGACGTCGTTGGCACTCTTGTCGCTGGGGCGCCGGCTGTAGGACCCGCCCAGAGTTCGGTTCATCAGGAGGCCGAACGCAAATTCGTCTACTGAGGCCTGGGCTGCCGGTGCAGGTGCACCTGCAACTGGGCCCACGGGTGTAACCACACTGGCGTTGTGCGGGGATTGGCTGATGTTGCTTGAATCCATGGAGTTCTCCTAAAGTTGTGAAACCCTGTCAATGACGACTGGGACTGACAAGGCTAGGCAATCTGGAATCAAAAAACACCGCAAGTTCACGGAGGGAAAATATGAAGTCGGTCGACTTGTTTTCTGATATCGGGCCACAGGAGGGCCCGCAGTCCAACATTGGCCACATGACTGTGTCGCTCGGACACTCTTACCTGGGAGCTTGGTTCGAGACGCTGAAGCAGTCGGCGCACTACACGCAAATGAGCCGTACCGGCCTTTTCCAGACAGAGGCCAGCTACCAGACCTATCTACTATTTGGTACGGTAGAGGGCCTGGCCTTTGAGCAATGGTGGACAGTTCGAGGCCGGCAGACATTCGGTCATGGGGAGTTCCCCCTCACGCCAGATTGCTTGGTTCAGTATCAGGCCGAGCAGGACGCGTTCAAGCTGACCTTCTGCTACTCAGCGCAGACTTACGCAGCTAGTTATCGGCTCTTTGATGCGCTTGAAATAGCCCGATGTGCCTGCGGCAAGATGCTATCGCTGCGCCCAGTGATCTGGCCATTTTTCAAGAGCCGAGTCAGTCCCGCCGCAGTCTTTCGCAGCCTGGATGTCGTGCAGGCCTGCGGTGCTGCTGGGCGGCGTGGTCGGGTCAAGCTCTATGAAATTGGTGAACGCCTGAACCTGAGCCGAGCAGCCACCGGCTTGCCAGGCGATGGTGGCCTGGTGCTTGCAGACAAGCACGCTGCCATGGGCAAGTTGGTCAGCGCTGAGCGGAGGAGGGGGCTGGCGTTGACTTTGAATGCGGCCAGGGGAATTTTCCCTTCCTATTCATCCCCGGCCTAATTTGCTATGTCGCTATGACTGCGAGAACTGACTCCCAGCAGTGCTTAATGAAGCTGGGTGTTTCAATCGAACATAACAGTCGGGAATCGCGAAAACTCGAGTGTCATCTCTTTGCACGAGGGACACAGGTGCCCCTTTAATGTCGCTTCCCGGTTCCTCCACGCTATCGTCACCGATTCAAGCTGTTCCTCTTTGCCTCTGTTCAGAAGTCTGCGTATCAACGGCTTGGGCCGCAGATCGACCAAGGACACTGGCGGCGTGCCGTACTGGGTGCAATCCTGTGTGCCACATTCAGGGCAGGAGCAAGAGCAGACCTTGTTGGGCATCTTGGCGATGTTGACTTCCACCAGACCGCAGTCTTTGCAATAAAAGGGAAAGTACGATGTTTCTAGAAACGAACTGCGACTTCCGCCCACGGTGACTTCAGACTGAAAGCCACAGCCGCAAAAGGCTTGATAGACCGAACCCATATCAAGCTCCTTTATGGTCTATAGCGCACTGGCGCTGTATGTCGCCCCTCAATCAGCTGGGAACTCAGTATGTGCAGGCTCGACTTTTCTTCCTCCTTCGTGGCTTGCAGCGCCCGTGCAGCCTCGCCAAACTGCCCCAGTTCGCGGTGCAGTTCGACCTGCTCAAGGTCAATCTTGTCCCCTGTGGCCTGTATCAAGTTCAGCAGCGCCAGCATGTTCTCGCTCTGCGCGGGCGAGGCTTCGAAAACCGGGAAGGTGATGGGACGGTCGGGTGCCGCTTGGTATTGCGGTCTGCGCTCTAACTTGCGCAACTTCTGCCAGGCCGTGCGCTGGTCGGGGTGGGCGGCCTCCCAGGCTGCTTGTGTGGCAGCGTCTTCTGCTTCGCGGTGGGCTTTGTACAAGTCGCGGTAGGCATGATTGAGGTGCTGCCAGTAGTCCCGCCTTGCGGCCAGTTCAACCGCCGGAGTGCGGGCCTGCGCGATCGCCAGCGGCAGATCTTCTGGCGGCACGCGCGGCGGCCAGGGCAGGTCGCTCTCGTCCACTTCGGCCATCTCGACCAATTCGCGCTGCAAGATGAACCGACCACAGATGCATCGGCGCAGGCCGTGGTCGCTGGGCATCAGCGATTGCTCACGATAGCCATCGCTCCAAAACGCTGCCGACGTCCAATTGATAGACGCATAGCGCGGCGTTCTGTACCGGGCGCCGCAGCACGCAGCCCCTTTGATGTAGTAGCCGGAGATACTGGTCATAGGATCAGACTAGATTGGGCTGTCATGTGCTTGATTCAGGCTGTCTGTTTAGCCAGCCGCTCCATTTGGCGCACCTCGGCTTCTAGCATCACCGCCATCGGTGCCCGCCGCCGGGTAAACACATCGGCCAGCGCCCGGTAGTACCACAGCGTGCCCTCGCGGCCAGCTTTGAAGCGCTTGAACACATCGGGCCCGATGGTGATCAGATCGCTGACGATGGCGCGTGCGTTGTGCAGCTTGTCGGCGCCCGATACCAGTAGCACCTCGTCAGGGGCCTCTGCCAGATGCGCCAGGTAAGCGCGCTTGCGCTCACCCCAATCGGCCTTGGCGCCAGATGCATCAGGCACGCCGTCTGTACAGGCTTGCACCAGTGCCAACACGCCAGCGCCAAACTGCGCATCGATCAGCGGCGCGTAATGCGGCCCACCGTCTTCAATTGCATCATGCAGAAGGGCGGCAATGGCTTGGTCTTCACTGGCGCCAAACTCGAGCGCAATCGATGCCACCCCCATCGGGTGGGCAATGTAGGGAATGGCTGTGCCTTTGCGCATCTGGCCGTCGTGGGCCTGCACCGCTAGGGCCAGCGCCTGTCCCAATCTTTGCGTCAACATCGGGGCTTCCTTTTCAGCGTGATTCATCAACCCCAAGACTAGCTGCGCTCAGGCTCAGGGCGCGAGCCCGCAGGCTGGGGATATGGCCAGCGCGGCCTCAGGCGTTCGAGCCATCGCAACTTGCGCAGCTGCCGGCTATCGTCTAGGCCGATTCCAAGTAGCCTCTGCCATGCGATTGGCTCTTTGCATCACTGCGGGCTTGCGCCCGTGGGGTGTGCAAAGGCGCTTGGCCAAGGGCTCAATGCCCACGCGAAGTAGGTCAAGCCGATCGGCGTCCCAGCAGGCTTGCAGGGCAGTGTCGGCCTCGGTCAGGCCGTTGCTGTGCAGCCGCATGGCTTCGCACAGACGCTCAAAGTCTGAGCCACCGAGCTCGGTGATCACACCCTGCTTGCGCAGTTGCACCGCAAAGTCGGCCGCACGCAACCCATGCTCTGGGTCTTTGTAGTCGTTATGCCGCTGCGAGTCATGCAAAAAGGCAAACCAGGCCAAGACGGCTGGATCTACATTGACGGCATGGGCAAGATGCCGCCCATGAAACCACACCCGGGTCCAATGCGGAAGGCCGTGCACACCGCCTGAGTAGGCCAATCGAAACTGCGGACGCACCACGGCCAGCGCTTTGCGGACGATTTGAACGCAGCGCGCATTGGAGTCGGGTGAAGTTTGCATGTCAGCGCGATGTTGGGGCTATGGGTGAGCTCTGGCGCATGTTAACGTGCTTAAAAGATCCGGCCACCTAGCTTCGAAGTCCCCTTGAACCATGGTGGCCTGCATGCGTCTCAGCCTGGCATGACCATGCGGGCTATTGAGGCCATACACTCAACCATCATGTCAATAGCGCCCGTCCTTTTTCTGGACTTCGATGGCGTGCTGCATCCCAATTTAGCAGCCGAGGGCCAGATGTTCAGCCGGGCACCTCTCCTTGCCCAAGCATTGGAAGGCCTTCATGTTGACATCGTGGTCTCGTCGAGTTGGCGCTTTCAATGGGAGCTGGCTTATTTGCGGGCGCTTCTCCCCGTAGCCCTTCAGGTGAAGGTCAGGGGCATGACCGGGCCAGCCTATGTCGGCCGCCATGCCAGGTGGCATGAGATCAACGCCTACTGCGCGGTTAAAGGCGTTTCTAACTGGCGCGCCCTTGACGACGCATTTTTTGAGTTTCCAAAGGACTGCGAGCAGTTGATCCTCTGTGAAGGCGGGCGCGGGCTGGAGGGCTTACAGTGCGACCGAATCCGACGTTGGTTGCTTGGCTGAAGTCTGGCCAGGCGACACCGCTTGCCCGTATCCCCGCTCCGGCCTTTTGATCTCAAGCTGCCTGCAAGGCCTCTTGCCAGCCCTGAAGCACCATGACCATGGCCAGGGTGTCGAGCTCGCAGTAGCGCAGCAGTGCTTGCTCTAAATGTCTGCGTGATTCAGGTGCCAGCGACTCAAACTGCAGCCTTGCGTAGGCCGTAGCTGCGGCGCCGCCTTCGCAAATCGCCAAGTCGTCAGGGTCTTCGCCGGGCCTTATTTCTTCGCCCAGCAACTGTGCCCCCAGCTCGCGCAGCCGCTCGTAGGGGGCCAGCGCTTGTCCATCGGCACCTGAAGAGCACCAAGCAAAGTTGCGGTAGTTCAGGCTGGGCATCCCATGGGGGTCGCCGTAGATGGGCTGCGCATACCGCGCTCGCAGTTGCGGCGCTGAACTCAAGACCGCCGGCAGCACCTTCTTGATGGATGAGCTGCCTTTGGTGCTGGTGTGAAAGTACGCCCGCTTGGCCAGGTCGCACAGGTCCACCATGGCCCTTGAGCCGTTTTTTGTGAGCGACAACGCAAAGTCCCGCAGAGCTTGTGCATCTTCAGGCGCGTCGCTGCGCGATTGGAGTTGATCGCTGATCTTATTGAGGATGGTGTTCTCATGGGGGCTCCACATGAACACCGTGCCGTCGTCGCCCGACAAGGCTTGCCGAAGGGCGCGTATGAATTCAAAGTTCGGGAACTCCCCAGGCTGCGCGTTCAAAAACTGGGTCGTGTGGCTGACCTTCCCATCGGCCTGCATCACATGGTGCGAAAACTGAAACGCCACCTGCTCATAAGGCCGCATGCCGCCATGAAAGGGCAGGGCCACCGCGCTGGTTTCAAAGTCTATGAAGTGCAGGGGGTAGCGCCATTGGGCCATGGCTTGGCGCATCACGCCATCGGCCATCCAGAATCCGCCTCGGTCTTCGCCCGCCGGAATGCCGCTGGCTTGCATTGACTGCCTGTCTGTCGGCGTCAGCTCCTCCCCGTCTGACAGCGGTGCCAAGTGCGGTGCGGCTGCCTTCAGTCGCACACAGTTCTGCGCGATCAACTGGTCTTTCTTGCGAAAGCTCCACAGGTCCAGCACCGTTCCCTGGCTGAAGTCTTCCTCGGTAAACCCATACACCTGCGACCAACATTCCTTAAAGCCGCTAAGCAAGCTGTCACCGGCGGTGGTCTTGAATTCGCACTTGCCACAGTGCCCGCCAGGAACGGGCGTGATTTTTTGGTCGGCCGCATAAGCGGCAGCCCAGGTTTGGGCCACTGCCTCCAAGGGCTGCTGTCCCCCCGGAGGTTTGACGCCTTGCCGCAGGACATCGGCAACTAAGTCGTCCACATGTTCAGGCTGATTGAATATTGACCCACCCTGCCGATTCAATATTGACCCAGGAC
>JBAXEN010000262.1:0-5998 GCA_037140415.1 Betaproteobacteria bacterium
GGGAGGGCAGTCCCCGGCCCGATGCGGCCTACGCTCAATCTCAGTGCCCGGCTCAAGCGCCGCATCGCCGCGAGGGCGCTGCACCCACGGCTCCAAGCCCCGGTTGCTGACCGGTACCCGACTGTCGCTGTCGCCCATTTGTCATTTTTTTGCATCCCTGCTGAGATTTCCCTTCTAAACTGCTGCACTGCAACATGCCACAGAGCATGGCGCGGTGAAAGTGTTTGTCCAGCCAGGCAGGGCCGGTACGAGCGAATACACAGCAGCAGTTTCAGTATGACGCACAAGAGTTTGTTCAAGGAAGTGGCCCAGCGCATCGTCCAGCGCGGCCAACTGCCCGATGTCCCGGCCAAGCTGCAGTCCCAAGGGGACTCGATGGTCTCTTTGCTTGACAGCGGCCAAACGCGGCAGATGGGCGATCGGTCGCGAGCGGCTGAACGCAGCCACAGTCAGGCCTCAAGTCCCGCTCAGCGCTGATCAAGCTGCAGGCGCAGCGCTCGGCCACTGACAGCATCAAATGCCCGACGGATAGGTCTCGGGCACCTCTCCATTGACCCACACCGGCCCCTTGTCCAGGGGTTCGAGCGCATGACTGTGGTCGATGTGTAGCAGTGCATCGAATTGCTGCGGCAGGCGGGTCATCACATAGTGACTCTGGCGCTCGGTCTCGGGTCGGTAGACCACCCCGATGGCGCGCTGCAGGCGCGCCGCGCTGGCCAGTTTTTGCAGTGCCTGGTTGCCACGCAGCAGCAGCAAGAAACGATCGACCTCGGCTTGATGCAGCAAGTCTTCCCAACTGCCGGCCAGGCCCGGTCTCACCCGCCTGCGCTGAGCCGGTTCGTCCCAATCGCGGGCAGCGGTGACGGTGCCGGTGTAGGTGCTCATGCCCACAATGAACACCTCCTGGCCGTAGCGCTGACGCAGCAACTGCCCCAGATTCCATTGACCGTGCTCGGCCATGTCAGTGGCGCCCGCATCGCCCAGGTGCGAGTTGTGCGCCCAGATCGCCAGGCGGGCTGGCTGCCCGGGTCGCTGCATTTGGCGCTCGAGTGACTGCACCGTCTCCATCATGTGGTTGTCGCGCAGATTCCAGGACGACACCCTCGCGCCAAACATGCTGCGGTAATACTCCTCGGCGTTGCGCACCAGTCGGGAATTTTGCCGGGCATGAAAGAGGTCCTCCGGGACCGCCTGGCCTGCGCCAGCTCCGAGCATCAGCTCACTCAATTGAGACACCACCTCGTCCTCACAGCTGCGACTCAGTCCGCTGCTGGCCCCATAGCCGTAAGCCTGACTGTCTTCCCGTGCGTGGTCGAAGCAGGCATAGCGCGAACGAGCCCGTTGCGCGGCGGCCGGGTCGATGCGTTCCAGGTAGTCCAGCACCTGCTGCATCGAGCGAAACAGGCTGTACAAATCCAGACCGTAAAAGCCGACCTGTGAGCCGCTGCTCAGGTTGTGGTTGCGCAGCCATTCGACGAAGGCAGCCACTTCGGTGTTGCGCCACATCCAGGCCGGAAAGCGCTCGAAGCCGCCCAAGGCCTGCGCAGCGGTGGTGTCGCCGCCGCCGCCGATGACATAACGGTGCACCCGCCAGGCGTCGGGCCAGTCGGCCTCGATCGCCACGGCATCAATGCGCCGCTCCACGATCAGCCTTTGGGTGATCTCGGCGCGCTCTTTGTAGAACTCACGGGTGCCGTGGCTGGCCTCGCCCAGCAGCACAAAGCGGGCCGCACCGATGGCCGTGAGCAGGCGCTCGTAGTCCGAGGGGTGCGCAAACAGCGGATGCAGATGGTGACGCAGGCCTTGAACAATCTCAGGCACGGTCGGCCTGGCCAAAATAGGCGCAGCGCCGGTGCGATTGAAGCGCTCGGGCTGTGCCATGGAATTCACGGCCCCTGGGGTGGCAGGGCGGGTGCTGCTGCCCCTGCACTGGCGCTGGCAGCGCCCGCCCGCTTGGCCTTGAACGCCTGCCGCAGTTCCTCGGCGTGTTCGCCCCAGGCCTGCTTCAAAAGATGACAAACCTCCTCGTCGCTGGCTTGCGTCATGTTCTGATACCACAGGCCGACTGCCTGAAAGGGTTCGGGCATGAAGGGGCAGACCACCTCATCGACGACATCCGAGAGCTCGTCGCAGCTGTCGCGTGCGCCCACTGGCACCGCCACGGTCAAACGCGCCGGATGTTGCTGCCGTACCGCCATTGCAGCGGCCCGCATGGTGGCCCCAGTGGCCAGTCCGTCGTCGACCAGGATCACATGGCGCCCGCGTGGGCTGACGGCTGAATGCTCGCCGCGGTAGCGTTGTTCGCGACGTACCAGCTCGGCCTGCTCGCGGCTGAGGACCGAGGCCACGGCCTCGGGCGCCAGCGTCATGCCCGGCAAAGGATTCATGACCCGCACGCCACCGCTGGCGATGGCGCCCATGGCGTATTCCTCGTGCCCGGGCAGGCCCAACTTGCGCACCACCACAATGTCCAGCGGCGCGTGCAGGGCCCGGGCGACTTCATAGCCGACTGCGACGCCGCCGCGCGGCAGTGCCAATACCAATAAATTGGGCTCATCGGCATGACTGCTCAAGGCCTCAGCCAGCGCTTTGCCGGCGTCGTGTCGGTCGCGGTAGGGTGGGTTGACGGTGCGTAAGGGTCGCATGCAGCCTCCAACAGTCAATGAACCCCCCAGGCCCGTTGCTCGACACCTGCCGCAGGTTGGCCGAACAGCTGCGCCCGAAAGTACAGGCTGAACCATTCGCAGGCCAGGCGCGACACCTCCTGCAAGGCGCCGGCCTCTTCAAACAAATGGGTGGCTCCTTCAACGATCGCCAGGCGCTTCTCGCAGTGCAGCTGAGCCATGGCCTCGGTGTTGAGTTTGAGCACCTGACGGTCAGCCCCACCGACGATCAGCAGCGTAGGCGCGCTGACGCTGGCCAGGGTCACCTGGCCAGCCAAGTCGGGCCGCCCGCCACGAGAGACCACCGCCGCAATGCGTCCATCCAGACGTGCCGCTGCGATCAAGGCGCCCGCACTGCCGGTGCTGGCCCCAAAATAGCCCAGCGGCCACTCCCACAGGCCTGGCTGCTGCAGCACCCACAAGGTGGCGGCCAGAACCCTGTCGCTGAGCAAGGCGATGTTGAAGCGGTGCTCGCCGGTGTGGATGTCGGCCTGCTCCTCCTGCGCGGTCAGCAGATCCAGCAGCAAGGTGCCGATGCCGGCCTGGTGCAAGGCCGCCGCCACCAGCCGGTTGCGCGAGCTGTGCCGACCACTGCCGCTGCCGTGTGCGAACAAGACCAGGCCGTGCATATCGGCGGGTAAAACCAAGTCGCCATGCAGCCACTGCGATCCCACTGGAATGCGCACCTCGCGCGTCTGATTCTGCCCCGGTATTTGGGGGCGTTGCCAAATCGGCGTTGTGATGGGCTGAGGCATATGCGGCATGGGCGGGCTCCTTGAAGACCTCCAATCTATGCAGTCCGCAGGCAGCGCCGTGTCAGCGCTGCCGCCGCACCGGTGTAGGGGGGCGGCTCATGCTGACTCTCAGGTGGGAGTGGGAGTCGCAGTGGCAGCAGCGTCCTCGCAGCGACGCTTTGGATGAGGCGCTGCGTCCTACCCGGCTTGTCTGAGTTTGCCGATCTTGCGCCGCCTAGGCGTGCTTAAAGTGGCTGAACGCACCCGGCCCATGCGGCCTGGCGTTTTCAACCCACCACTGATTTGGAGCAAGGCATGGACAATTCGACGTTTTCACATGGTTCAGGTGACCCAGCACGCGTGAGCTCGCCCGCACATGGCGCGAGCAGCCCGGCAGGCGAATCGGCCACGGCCACCGGACATTGGTCGGCGGTCGACAGTGCCCGCGACACCTTAGGGCGCGCTCGCAGCGTGGCCCACGACGCGGTCGACCGACTGACCAGCGGCGCCGGCCGCCTGGTCGATCGGATGGATGGTCAGGGGCAAAATCTGACCGATCTGCCCCGTCGTGCTTTGTCCTATTCCCGTCACACGGTGCAGGAGCATCCGGTGCAGACGGTGCTGGTTTCGATGCTGGCGGGCTACGCCCTGGCGCGCTTGCTGGGCATGCGCAGCTGGCGTCAGTAAGGCGTGCAAGCGGGCTGGGCCGGCTTTGCCCCGGCGCCGCCTGCGGGCGAGGCGGTCGCAAGCGCGCTGCGCTACAGCGTCTTGACCAAGACCTGGCTCTTGCGATTGACGTTGTACTTGCGCTTGCGCGCTTCGGGCAGCCAGTCGATGGGAGCAGGCTGAAACCCACGCTTGAGAAACCAGTGCATGGTGCGGGTGGTCAGCACAAAAATGCTTGACAGCCCTTGGCCCCGGGCTCTTTGCTCGATGCGCTTGAGGATGCGCTCACCATCGCCTTGGCTCTGGCTTTGCGGCGAGACGGTGAGCGCCGCCATTTCGGCGGTGCGCGCCTCGGGGTAGGGGTAAAGCGCGGCGCAGCCGAAGATCACACCGTCGTGTTCGATCACGCTGTACAGGCCCGCGTCGCGTTCGATCTCAGTGCGGTCGCGTTTGACCAGAGTGCCGTCGTTCTCGAAGGGCTCGATCAGCTGCAGGATGCCGCCAACATCATCGACCGTGGCCTCTCTCAGGCTCTCTAACTTTTCGTCAATGACCATGGTCCCGATGCCGTCGTGAACATAGACCTCCAGCAGCAAGGAGCCGTCGGTGGCAAAGGGCAGGATGTGGGTACGGTCGACCCCGGCCTTGCAGGCCTTGACGCAATGCTGCAGGTAAAAACCGGTGTCGGTGGGCTGCAGCGGTGCGGGCAAGCTGGCCAGCAGCTTTTCGGCCAGGTCCAGCGGCATTTCGGTATCGATGGGGTTGTCTTCTGAAGCCGGCTCGGTGGGCCGCATCCGGATACCCGGTATCTCGCTGAGAAAAATCAGCTTGTCGGCTTGCAACTCTATGGCCACCCGGGTGGCGACCTCTTCCATCGACAGGTTGAAGGCCTCGCCGGTGATGGAAAAACCAAAGGGCGAGAGCAGCACCATGGCGCCCATGTCCAGGGTCTGGCGTATGCCCTGGGCATCGACCTTGCGCACCAGTCCTGAGTGTTTGAAGTCGATGCCGTCGACAATGCCCACCGGGCGTGCGGTGATGAAGTTGCCCGAGATCACCCGCACTGTTGAGCCGGCCATGGGCGTGTTGGGCAGCCCCTGGCTGAAGGCAGCCTCGATCTCGTAGCGCAGCTGCCCGGCCGCTTCTTGCGCGCAGTCCAGCGCCACGCTGTCGGTGATGCGCATGCCGCGCGCGTACTGCGCTTGGTGGCCCTTGGCCGCCAGCTGCTCATTGACCTGCGGCCGAAAGCCGTGCACCAGCACGATCTTGACGCCCATGCTCTGAATCAGGGCCAGGTCTTGAGCGATGTGCTGCAGCTTGCCCGCTGCAATGGCTTCGCCGGCCATGCCCACCACGAAGGTCTTGCCCCGGTGCAGGTGGATATAAGGCGCCACCGAGCGAAACCAGGGCACGAAGGTAAAATTGAAGACGGTGGACATAGGTGATGGAGACAATTTCGGCCGATTTTGACCGAAGTTGACAGCATCCCTACTCAGCCCTTGCTTGCACCCGCTCAGCCTCGACCCTGCGGCCGGCATTTTTCCAACGTTTTTGCGCCCGCCGCCACTGCTGTTTTTTGTGTCTGTTTCCCCGCCTCTTGCCGCCTTGCACCTGCAATTTCCTGAAAGCCTGCCGGTATCGGCACGGCGCGAGGATATTGCCCGCGCCATCGAGGCCCACCAGGTGGTCATCGTCTGCGGCGAGACCGGTTCGGGCAAAACCACACAGCTGCCCAAAATCGCGCTGAGCCTGGGGCGCGGCAGCGCCAACCACCCCGGAAAGCGGGGACACCTGATCGGCCACACCCAGCCAAGGCGGGTGGCCGCCTCCAGCGTGGCCAAGCGCATCGCCGAGGAGATGAAGACGCCGCTGGGCGAGGTGGTCGGCTACAAGGTGCGCTTTCAGGACCGGCTCTCGCCCGCCGCCTCGGTCAAG
>JBAXEN010000263.1:0-5971 GCA_037140415.1 Betaproteobacteria bacterium
GGTGCTGCCCTACCAGGCCAAGCGGGGCAGCACACCCGGCGTACACCCCTGGATGGTGGACTTTGAAACCAAGGTGATCCGCGCCGAAGCGGCCTTGCGGCATGCACAAAAGCTCAAAGACCGTGGCCTGCGGCCCGATCTGATCCTGGCCCATCCGGGCTGGGGCGAGAGTCTGTTTCTCAAGGACGTCTGGCCCGAGGCGAAGCTGGCGATTTACTGCGAGTTCTTTTATGGCCAGCAAGGCCAGGACGTGGGCTTTGACCCGGAGTTTCCGGTCACCGATACGGGCGATGCCTGCCGGGTACGCATCAAGAACCTCAACAACCTGATGCATTTCGAACAGGCCACCGCCGGGCTGTCACCCACCCACTGGCAGGCAAGCAGTTTTCCGGGCGACTTTCGCCAGCGCATCCGGGTGATCCATGACGGCATAGACACCGAACTGGTCGCACCCCAGGCGCAGGCCCAGTTTGCCCTGCCCGGCGGCAAAAGCCTGAGCCGCGAAGACGAAGTCATCACCTTCGTCAACCGCAACCTCGAGCCCTATCGCGGGTACCACGTGTTCATGCGCAGCCTGCCCGAGCTTTTGAAAAGGCGGCCCCAGGCCCATGTGGTGCTGGTGGGCGGCGACGAGGTGAGCTACGGCTCGCGTCCGGCCGAAGGCGGCAACTGGAAGGACAAGATGATTGCCGAGGTGCGGCCGCTGCTGCGTGAAGACCAGTGGCAGCGCCTGCACTTTGTGGGCAAGCTTGAATACGGGCACTACCTGAGCCTGATGCAGGTCAGCCGGGTGCATGTCTACCTGACCTACCCTTTTGTACTGAGCTGGAGCCTGCTCGAAGCCATGAGCGCCGGCGCCGCGATTGTGGCCAGCGACACCCCGCCGGTGGCCGAAGCCATAGAGCACGGCCGCCACGGCCTGCTGTTTCCCTTTTTCGACCAGCAGGCCTTGGTTGAGCGCTGCTGCGAGTTGCAGGACCAGCCCGAGCTGCGCCATGAACTGGGCCTGCAGGCCCGCCAGCGGGCTCTGGAAAGATACGATTTACAAAACATCTGCCTGCCAGCGCAATTGCGTTGGGTCCAGCACCTAAGCTAAGGATCGGTACAAGCCCATGCCCAATTCAGCCGCCAAGAGCATCCTCATCGTCGGTGCCGGCCCGGTCGGCCTGACCCTGGCCTATGCCCTGGTTCAAAGCGGCGTTGCCGTGACCGTACTCGAAGCCGAGGTCGCTGTCTCGCGCCAACTGCGCGCCTCGACCTTCCACCCGCCCACGCTCGATATGCTCGACGCCTGGGGCATCACTGCAGAGCTGATCGCTCAAGGCCGCATCACGCCCACCTGGCAGATCCGCCTGCACGAAACCGGTGAGCATGTGAACTTTGACCTGTCGGTGCTCAAGGACGACACCGCCCACCCCTACCGCCTGCAGTGCGAGCAGGCGGTGCTCAGCGACGCGCTCGAGGCGCGCCTGAACCGCGAGCCGTCTGCACGCATCTGGCGCGGCGCCCGTGTGGTCGATGTCGGTCAGCATGCCGGCGGCGCCTGGGTCGAGGTACAGCCACCCGGAGGTGGACTGACCGAGCGCCTGGAGGGTGCTTACGTGGTGGGCTGCGACGGCGCGCACAGCCTGGTGCGCAAAGCCATAGGTTCGGACTTTGAAGGCAGCACCTACCCCGACACCACCATGCTGGTGACCACGCATTTCGACTTTGGTGCCCTCTGGCCCGATCTGGCCGGCGTCAACTACATCTGGCAGGACGAAGGGACCTACAGCCTGCTGCACCTGCCCAAGGTCTGGCGCGTCAGCCTGCACCCCTTGGCCGATCGGCCGCTGGAGGAGGAGGCGCAGCCCGAGCGGATCATCGGCCGGCTGCACAAGCTTTTTGGCGCCGAGCACCGATTTGAGTTGCAGGAAATTCGGCCCTACCGGGTCCACAAGCGCCTGGCCTCGCGCTGGCGCGCCGGTCGCCTCTTCATTGCGGGCGACGCCGCGCATCTGAACAATCCCAAGGGCGGCATGGGCATGAACGGCGGCATCCACGACGCGATCTGCCTGAGCCAGACTTTGGTGCGCGCGCTCAGCAGCGCACCCGGCGGCGCGTCCGATGCCGTGCTCGATGCGTATGAACGACAGCGACTGCCGGTGGTGCGCGACGACATCATCGGCCAGGCCGACCGCAACCATGCCCGCATGCAGCTGCGCTCACTGGACGAAAGGCGCAGCTCGCTGGCGCAACTGCAAGCCTTGATCGACGACCGCGACCGCCTGCGCAAGCACCTGCGCAATACCTCCATGCTCGACGGGCTGGAGCGCGCCCGCCAATTGGCCCAGGCTTGAGCCCATGAGCCTGGTCTACGCCCCCCACGGCCTGCTGGGCGTGCTCACGCCCCAGGCCAACACCACCGTCGAGCCCGAGCTGCAGCTGCTGTGCCCGCCCGGCGTGGCCCTGCTGACCGCCCGCATGACCAGCAGCGCGCCCGATCTGAAGGCCCGCCTCATCGAGTACTACCAACAATTGCCCCGCTGGATCGGCAAATTTGCCAACGCGCCGCTGGGCGCGGTGGCCAGCGCCTGCACAGGCGCTTCTTACCTGATTGGCGCCGAGGCCGAAGACCGGCTGTTTGCCCAGCTCAGCGCCGACTGCGGCAGGCCGGTGACCAATTCAGCCCTGGCGGTGGTCGCCGCCATGCAGGCGCTAGGCGCCAGCCGCCTGGCCCTGGTCTCGCCCTACCCCGTCTGGCTAACCGCATGCAGCCAGGCCTACTGGCAAAGCCGCGGGCTGCAGGTGCAAGAGGTGGTGCAACTGAGCACCGACGCTCAGGCCTTCCATCCGATCTATGCCCTGGAAGCCCAGGCCGCCGAACAAGGCATCGCCGCCATCAGCCGCAGCGACATCGACGCCGTGCTGCTCCTGGGCACCGGCACCCCCACCCTGCCCGCCTTGGCGCAGCGCCCCTTCACCGGTGACGGTAAGCCGGTGCTGTCATAAAATGTGGTGCTGCTGTGGCATGCGCTGGAATTGATGCAGAGCCATGCGGTTGCACCCCAGGGGCAGCGGCTGCTGGAGATGCTGCAAGAGCAGCGCTGGCGCAATGGCTTGAATGCTCTCGCTGGCGCTGCCGAGCCCAGCGACTGATCGCCGCTCCAGCCCGATTGGGGCCCGCGGCCGCCCGAATTTACCAGCCTTAACCAAGTAGTCCGATCTTTCAGGGAGAACCCGGTATTACCAAGGAAAGGCTGCCCCTAAAGTTCATCGCTTTATTCTGCGGCCCGATGGGGCTGTGGCCTGACCTCTACATATGCAACTGATCTGGTTATCGGGGCCCACCGGCAAGATGGTGAGCCTGTCCATCACCACCCGCACCGTGCTCATGGCCAGCGCCGCGCTGGCTGCCTTGCTGGTGGTCATTGGGATCGCACTGCACTTTGTCGGGCTGCGCATCGCAGTGGCTTATTCGCCCTCGGTGGCGCAGCAGCTCGGCGGGGTCACCAGCGTGGCCGAGCAAGAGCGCATTGAAGAGGCATACCGCAAAGAGCTGAGCCAACTGCGCCAGCGCCTGGGGCAATTGGTGCACAGGGTTGGCGAGCTCGAGACCATCAAAACCCAGCTCGGCGAGCTCATCGGCATACGCAGCGCTCAGCCCGCCAAAGAAAAAACGTCCTGGTTTGGCCGCGGCGGACCGCTCAACCCTCTGAGTTTGCCTGGCACGCTGCTGCCCGGCCTGTCCATACAGACACCGGCGCTGGCGATGGAGCTGGCCCTGGCCTCCCAAGAGTGGCAGGCGCTCGATCGTTCCTGGGGCCAGTTGCACCAGCAGTGGCTCGCCGAAGGCCAGCGCCTGATCCAGTTGCCCGTGGGCCTGCCCTTGCTCGGCGAGCTTCAAATCTCCAGCGGCTTTGGGGTCCGGATGGACCCGCTGCGCGGCACGCCCAGCATGCACGAGGGCATGGACTTCATTGCCCCGCCGGGCACGCCGGTGCTGGCCACAGGGCCCGGCGTGGTCACCCGCTCTGAGTGGGCGGGCGACTACGGCCAATTGGTGGAAGTGGCCCACGGCGAGCATTACAAAACCCGCTACGCCCACCTGAGTCGGCGGCAGGTCGAGGTCGGGCAGACCGTGGCACGCGGCCAGGCCCTGGGGGAGTTGGGCAACACCGGCCGCTCCACCGGCCCGCATCTGCACTATGAAATCGAGCACCAGGGTCGCGTGCTCAATCCGTCCAAGGCCCTGAGTCCCCTGGCCTGGCGTTAAGCACCAACCCGCCTCAAAGGAAATCCCATGTTCAACCGCCGCAACAACAGCAGCTTGCCGCTGGCACAAGGCGCCGAGCGATTTGAAACCCTGATCGGCACCCATACAGAGATCCATGGCGAGTTGCGCCTGAATGAAAGCGCGCGCATCGACGGCCGGGTGGTGGGCAACATCATCGCCTCGCCCGATGTGCAGGCCACAGTGGTGATCAGCGCCGAAGGTGAGGTGCAGGGCGATATCAGCGCCCACCGAGTGTTGGTCGCGGGCAAGGTGGCCGGCCAGATACACGCACGCGAGCGGGTCGAGCTGCAGGCCAAGTGCCTGGTGCAGGGCGACATCAAATACGGCTCTATCGCGGTTGAGCATGGCGCCCGGGTCATGGGCCTGCTGCTGCAGGTTGATGAATCGGGCGAGGAGTCGCCGAGTCAGCGCGATCTGCAAGAGGCCCTGCGCCGCGCGCAGGCCTCCTGATCAGGCCGGCCAGCAGCAAGGGTGCTGCGGCTGGCCTGGCGCCCTTCGGGCCTTAAGAGGCCGCCATGACCTCGCTGGCCTGCTGCACCGCCTTGACGATGTTGTGATAGCCGGTGCAACGGCACAAATTGCCTTCGAGCTGCTCGCGAATTTGGCTCGCACTGGGCTTGGGATTGTTCTTGAGCAGGTCCAGGGTGCTCATCACCATGCCCGGGGTGCAATAGCCGCACTGCAGACCATGCTGATCACGAAAGGCCTGCTGCACCGGATGCAGCTTGCCGCCAGGCCCGGCCACCGATTCAATGGTCGCCACCTGGGCGCCCTCGGCCTGCAAAGCCAGCACATTACAGCTCTTGATGGCCCGGCCGTTGAGGTGCACGGTACAGGCGCCGCACTGTGCGGTATCGCAGCCCACATGGGTGCCAGTCAGGCGGCAGGACTCGCGCAGGTACTGCACCAACAAGGTCCGCTCCGGCACCTCGTGGCTGACCAGCTGGCCGTTGACCGTCATTGAAATCTTGCGTGTCATAGTCGTCGGGCGCCTTACTGCGCCAGCTCCTTGGTCTGCACCTCGCGCTGAAACACGTCCAGGCATTGCGCCTTGGCGGCCATGAATTCGGGCGAGGTCAGGGTTTTGGGGAAACGCGGGCGCGGCGCATTGAAGGCCACCACATCGGCCACCCGGGTCGGGCGGCGGGTGAGCATGAGCACCTCGTCGGCGAGGTACACCGCCTCCTCCAGGTCGTGGGAGACCACGATCATGGTGGTGCCGGTGCTGGCGAAAATCGCCTGCAGCTTGTCGCGCATGAACAGCGTCATCTCGTAGTCGAGGGCCGAAAAAGGCTCGTCGAGGAACAAGACCTCCGGATGCGGCGCCAGCGCCCGCATGATGGAAATCAGCTGCTGCTGGCCGCCAGAGAGCTCATAGGGATAGCGGTTGAGGTCAAAGCGGACGTCGAAGGAGGCGATCAGCTCCTGCGTGCGCGCCTCGCAATCGGCCGGGCTCTGGCCGGCCAACTGCAGCGGGTATTTGATGTTGTCGATCGAACGCTTCCAGGGGAACAAGGCGTCGCGGTAATTTTGAAAGACGTAGCCGATCACCGTCTCCGACAGGCGCTTGCCGTCAAACAGCACCTCGCCGGCATCGACCGGGATCAGCCCGGAAATCATATTGATCAGGGTCGACTTGCCGCAGCCATTGGGGCCGAAGATCGAGGTGATCTTGCTGCGCGGAAAGTCCAGGTT
>JBAXEN010000264.1:0-5970 GCA_037140415.1 Betaproteobacteria bacterium
GCGCTGTTGCGCCAGATGCTGGGGACGGTCGAGCACGGGCATGTGTTTGCTCTGATCGAGGCGCTGGCCGGCGGCGACGGGCGCAAGGTGGTCGAGCTGTGCGAAGCGCTGCGCTTGCAGGGCTTGAGCGCGGCTTCGACCCTGGAGGAGATGAGCTTGGTGCTGCAGCGCATGGCGGTGCTGCAGGTGGCCGGTGAGGGCGACGAGGCCGATCCCGATTTGGCCCGCCTGGCGGCGCTGGCGCAGGCCCTGCCAGCCGACGAAACCCAGTTGCTCTACAGCCTGTGTCTGCACGGGCGGGCCGAGTTGGGCCTGGCGCCCGATGAGTATGCGGCGCTCACCATGGTGCTGCTGCGTTTGCTCCCTTTCAAGCAGACCGGCGTGCAAGGGGGTGCCGTCGCGCCCCTAAAAAAGCCGCAGCCTGACTCGCTCGGCCGCTCGGGATCGGCACCGGCCTCAGGGCCGCCGCCCGCACCGACCGCACCCCCGGCCGCCGTTGCCGGCACCGCCAGCGTACAGCTGACCTTGTCGAAATCGCAAGATGGGCCTGACAGCCCCGCAGCGCCGGCGGCCGCTGCGCCCTTGTCCAAGTTGCCGGCACCCGAGCTTGCAGCACCTGAGCTAGCAGCGCCTGAGCTGGGTGCCAGCTGGGGTCGCTGGGTGCAAGGCCTGCTGGCCGGCGAACATGTGGCCGGCCTCGCGCGCGAATTGGCCCTGCAGTCGCAATTGGTCTTGCAAGACGGTGCTGTGTGGACCCTGCGCGTCGAGCAGCAGGCCCTGCAGCACGCGGGCGCTTGCGATCAGTTGCTGCAGGCCCTGCGCGCACTGGGCGAGGGGGCGCCCGAGCGGCTGCAGTTGCAGTTGGGGCCGGTGACTGATTCGCAGGCGCTGCGGCTGGCAGCGGCTCAGGCGCAACGCCAGCGCCAGGCTGAGCAGATCATCGAGGGCGACCCCTTTGTGCAGGATATGGTTCGTCAGTGGGGCGCGCGCATTGTGCCGGGCAGCATCAAACCCTGGTCGGCGGCGGCGGGCAAGACCGTATGATCCGGGTTGGTCTGCCCCGAGCGGGGCACACGGGACATTAAGCGCGGCAGAGCGCTCACTCATTTGCAAGGATTTTTAAGATGTTCAACAAGGGACAACTGGCCGGTTTGATGAAGCAGGCCCAGGCCATGCAGGACAACCTCAAGAAGGCTCAGGAAGAGCTTGGCCATATCGAGGTCACGGGTGAGTCGGGCTCCGGCTTGGTCAAGGTCACCATGACCTGCAAGCACGAGGTGCGGCGGGTGCAGATTGATCCCAGCTTGCTGGCCGATGACAAGGACATGCTCGAGGACCTGGTGGCGGCCGCCTTCAACGCGGCCTGGCGCAAGGCTGAAGACACCAGCCAGGAAAAGATGGGCAAACTCAGCGCCGGCATGCCGGGTCTGCCTGGCGGCATGAAGCTGCCCTTTTGATGCGCCTGAGCGCCGCGATCGCCGTCCTCGCCGTACACCGTCATGGCTGAAGGTGCAGCACTCGAGGCCCTGCAGCAGGCCTTGCGGCGCTTGCCGGGTGTGGGTCAAAAGTCGGCCGCGCGCATGGCCTTTCACCTGCTGCAGCACGACCGACCGGGCGCTCTGCAATTGGCCCGCGCGCTGGAGCAGGCGAGCGAGCGCATCCACCATTGCACGCTGTGCAACACCCTGACCGAGCAAACCATCTGTGCCCTCTGTCAGAGCCCGCAGCGCGACCGCAGCAAGTTGTGCGTGCTGGAGACGCCAGCCGACCTGGCGGCCATGGAGCGTACCCAGGCTTACCAGGGCATGTATTTCGTGCTGATGGGCAAGCTCAGCCCACTCGATGGCATTGGGCCGCAGGAGATTGGCCTGCGGCAGCTGTTTGACCGCGTCGCACCGCGCGCCAGCGATGGCAGCCTGCGGCCTGAGCGCGAGGTGCAGGAGGTGATCTTGGCCACCAATTTCACCGCCGAGGGCGAGGCCACGGCGCATGTGATTGCACAGGGCCTCAAGAGCCTGGGCATGCAAGTAACCCGGTTGGCGCGGGGTGTTCCGGTGGGCAGTGAGCTCGAGTATGTGGATCTCGGTACCATTGCTCACGCTTTGGCCGACCGTCGCTGAACCCCCTGATCTCAAATCCCTTATGAATTTGCCAAGCTTCACCCTGGCCCATTGGTGCCTTCTGATGGCGGCTCTGCTGCCCATCGTGTGTGCGGGTATCGCCAAGTCCGGCACCATGAAGACACCCCGGCACGAGGGCGGCTACGACAACCATGATCCGCGGGCGTGGATGGCTCGACAGAGTGACTGGCGGACCCGGGCAGACAATGCCCAGAGCAACAGCTTCGAGGCCCTGCCGTTTTTCTTTGCCGCTGTGCTCAGCGCGCAGTATTTGCAGGCGGCCCCCTTTAGCCTGGATCTGCTGGCCGTCGCCTTTGTGCTGCTGCGCATCGTCTATATCTACTGCTACGTGACCGACAAGGCCTCGCTGCGCAGCCTGGTGTGGACCCTGGCCTTTGTGGTCAACGTCACCATTTTGTTTCTCGGATACCGCTGAGCGCTGCGTCCGCCTTTGAGCGGCGCCCTTGTTTCCCGCGCATTGGGTGAAAACCCGCACGGGATCACCCCGATGCGCTTTTGCGGGCGTACTTTTATGCTTGTTCTGTTCTTGAAATCAGACTGAGCTGTACGCCGTGACCGTCGCCCGCTTTAACCGCCGACTCGCCCTGGCCACGCTGGCCACCGTGGCCGGCTCGGCCCTGCTTGCGCCGGCCAAGGCCGCAGCGCTCAGGCCGGAGCGAAGCAGCGTCCAAATGGTCGTCGCAGGCAAGACGTCTTTGCAGCATTTGCCCTTGGCGGTGGCCGATCAGTTGGGCTTTTTCCGCCATGAGGGCCTGACGGTTGAAATTGTGGATGCCGGTCATGCTGCGCGCGCCATGCAGCTGATGCTCGACGGTGGTTTTGATGTCTGCGCCGGCCCCTATGAACACACCCTGGCCTGGCCGGGCCGGGCTCAGTTACAGCAGGCCTTTGTGGTGCAAACCCGCACTCCCCAGGTCGCTTTTGGCGTTTCTATGCGCACCCTGGCTGGGTTTAAAGGTCTGGCCGACCTTAAAGGGCGGCGCATCGGGCTGGCCCAGTCCGGTTCGGTCGATGCCATGGTGATCCTGCAGGTGCTGGCACAGGCTGGGATCCGCCCAGAAGATGTCAGTCTGATTGAACTCGGCACCTCGCCATCGGCAGTCACGGCCTTGCGCTCGGGCGTGGTTGATGCTCTGGGCCATTTTGATCCGGTCATGACCATGATGGAGCAAAAGGGCGAGGTCAGGATCATTGCCGATACCCGCACCCTCAAGGGCACGCTGGACCTGTTCGGGGGCTTGCTGCCTTCGGCCTGTCTGTACGCGCCGATCGACTTTGTGCAAAAGCACCCTGTCACCTGTCAGGCCCTGACCCATGGCATCGTGCATGCCCTGAAATGGTTGCAGACCGCCGGGCCTGGCGACCTGATCAAGACCGTGCCCGAGCATTTTTTCCAGGGCGACCGGGCTTTGTACCTGGCCTCCTTCATGAAGGTACGCGAGTCCATCTCGCCCGACGGGCTCATGCCGGCCGAGGCTGCGCAAACAGCTTTGCGCAGCTTGCTGAGCCTGCATCCGGCCATGCGTTTTGAGTCTGTGGTGCTCGGGCGCAGCTTTACCAATGAATTTGCCCGCAGATCCAAGGACCGGTTCAAGGCCTGAACGCGCTGCCGATGGCAGCTGCCTGGCTCACCTAGCGCTTGTTCTCGACCTTTTTGCCCTTTGAGCTGGCCGTTGTTTTTTGCGGCACTGGCTTCTTGGGGGCTGGCTTAGCAGTGGCTGTGCCGACCGCTCGGCTGGGTGCTTTGCCGGTGCCGGAGGCGGCTCGGGCCGGCAAGAACAGCAGCACCGACTCTCCGGCCTTGAAGCTGGTGTTGGCAGCCACCCGGTTCCATTGAGCCAGGTTTTCGGTGCTGACCCGGTGCCTGCGGGCGAGCAGCTCCACCGTATCACCCTTGCGAGCCTTGACGGTGGTTTTGTGCAGAGCCACTTCGGGCGCGAGTGCCAGCGCGCCGTTGTCAGCCAGGTGATCGGAGACATCGTCCTGCATCTGCGGCGAGCGCGGCACCACCAAGGTTGAGCCGGCCTTGATCAGCATGCGCGGCGGGATGTTGTTGATCGCACGCAGCTCACTCTCGCTCATGCCAGCTTGCCGCGCCGCCTCGCTCACACTCATGGTGCTGGGCACGCTCCAGGCGGTCCAGCTGGCCAGGCGGCCTGCACTTTGTGCTTCCAGGTTGCGTTTAAACACTTCGGCGTTGTCCCAGGGCAGCAAGATCTTGCCCGTGCCGGCGGCCAGGATGATGGGACGGTTGGCCGAGGGGTTCAGGGCCTTGAAGTCTTCCAGTCGGATATCGGCCAACTTGGCCGCCAGGGCCACGTCGATGTCGCGACGCACTTCAACATCCTGGAAATACGGGTGGTTGTCGATCACCGGCAGCTCTGAGTTGAAGTTTTGCGGCGCAGCAACAATGTTTTTGAGGGCCTGCAACTTGGGCACATAGTTGCGCGTCTCATTGGGCATGCTCAGGTCTTCATAGCGGGTGCCCAGCCCCATGCGCTGGTTGCGTGCAATGGCTCGCCCAACGCTGCCCTCGCCCCAGTTGTAGGAGGCCAGCGCAAGCTGCCAGTCGCCGAACATCGCATAGAGCTTTTGCAGGTAGTCCAGTGCTGCCCGGGTTGAGGCCAGCACGTCGCGTCTGTCGTCACGGAAGATGTTTTGCTTGAGATCGAAACTGCGTCCAGTGGCCGGCATGAATTGCCACATGCCCGCTGCACTGGCAACGGAGACAGCTTGCGGATTGAAGGCCGACTCGACAAAGGGCAAAAGCGCCAGCTCGGTCGGCATATTGCGCAATTCCAGCTCTTCGACAATGTGAAACAGGTACTTGCGCGAGCGTTCGACCATGCGCTGCAGGTACTCGGGCCGGCTGGTGTAGAAGCGCTCGTGCTGCCGAACCAGTTCGTTTTGCAGGTCGGGCATGGCGTAGCTGCGGCGAATCCGGTCCCACAGCTCGCGCGGCGCCTGGGTGGCTGCCACCGACTGAAAGGCGCCGGCAGGCAAGGCAGTCACCAGTTCGAGCGTCTCTTGCGGCTCTACCAGCGCAAACACGGCTGGTGGGCGCGGCGGGGCCGGGGGCGCTGCCACGGGCGCTGCCACGGGCGCAGGCTTGAGCGCTACGGGGGGCGTGAGCACTGGCGGCGCGGCGATCGGGAGGGGGGCTTGACGGTCAGGCGGGGTGCTGCTGCCGGTTTGCTCAGCGGGGGCGCTGTCGGCAGCCTTGGTTTCGGGCGCCATGATGGGCGTGCTCAGCGTTGTGCTGAGCGTTGTGCTGAGTGGCGCCGCGACGGGTGAGCTCTCGGGGGCGCTGGCCGGCGCTGTAACCGGCGCTGTATTCGGCACAGCTGCCGCAACGCCGAGCGGCGCCTCGACCCGGGTCAGGCCGGCGCAAGCGCTCAGCAGCAGGCTTACGGCGCACAGCAAAAACACCAGGCTGCATGGCCTGCGGCTCGGCAAGGGGGCAAAAAAGGGGGGCAATTCGTTCATGCGTTGTGGCTCAGCCGGATGGAAGAGCATAGACGATGCAGAGCTTGTTCTGGGCGGTCGCGGAGGGTCAAGAGGCTCTGTCTAGAATGAATTGCCTTTCGACTGTGCAAGCCTGTGGGGCTTGCTTCATGGCCTTGGGTGGGCGGATCATTAGCCGGGTTATTGGCCGGTGGCCGCCCAAAGAGGCCAGCCCTGGATGCACCGTCCTCATGACTTCTGAAATTATAGATTTGGCACAGTGGCTCGAAACAGCGCCGGGCCGCTGCCTTTTGCAGTGGGAAAGCCAGCAATTTGATGAGGCCTTGGCCGATGTTTTTGGCTTCCATGCCTTGCAGCTGGGGCT
>JBAXEN010000265.1:0-5965 GCA_037140415.1 Betaproteobacteria bacterium
TGAAGCCGCGCTTGTTCATGTCGGCCACCCACTCGTCGTCGAGGTTGTCGGTGGCTTTCTTCCAGCGCTGCACCTCTGCGGCCGGGATCTGGGTGATGGTGTAGCCCGGCGTCTCGGAGAATGCCTTGCGACCGGGCACATCGTTGCCCTCTTGGGTGCTGCCCAAGAAGGCCGAGAGCTCGCGGCCGGAGTTCTTGTCGATCACCGCCTTGAGGTCGGCCGGCAGGGAGTCGTAGCGGGCCTTGTTCATTGGCACCACAAAGAAGGTGGTGTAGAGCGCCGGCGAACCCTTGGGCGTCTCCGATGCGTATTTGGTCAGCTCATTGACTTTGAGGCCCGGCGCGACCTCATAAGGAATCACCGCGCCGTCGATCACGCCTTTGGACAGGGCCTCGGGCACCTGCGGCACCGGCATGCCCACCGGCGTAGCGCCCATATTGGCCAGCATCTTGGTGACGGTGGCGGTCGGGCCGCGCACTTTCATGCCGCGCAGGTCTTCGAGTTTGGTGATGGGCTTGTTCTTGGTGAAGATCACGCCGGGGCCGTGCACATGCACTGCCAGCAGCTTGACGTCCTTGTACTCGTCCATCGCATGTTTTTGCACGAAGTCCCAGGCCGCACGGCTGGTGGCGCCCGCGTTGGTCATCATGAAGGGCAGCTCGAATACCTGGCTGCGCACAAAGCGGTTGGCCGAATAACCGGCCACCGTCCAGACCACGTCGGCCACGCCGTCCTTGGCCTGGTCGAACAGCTGCGGCGGCGAGCCACCGAGTTGCATGGCCGGGTAGATCTGGCAGTTGAGCCGGTTGCCCGAGTCCTTGGCGATGTTGTCGCACCAGGTCTTGAGCATGGTGGTGTGTTGGATCGACTGCGGGCCAAGAAAGTGGTGAACCTTCAAGGTGATGGTCTGCGCCGAGGCCGAGCCAGCGATCAAGCCGGCGGCCAGGGTGGTGAGTTTGAGCAGGGTTTTCATGCGTGTCTCCTTTTTTGGATTTTGAATGCGCTAGGTTACTGAGGTGAGGGTGATCCAGGACCTGGGTTAAACCCGATCTTGGGCACGGGGTGGCAAGGCTGCAGGCCTTGGGAATAGGGGGGATTCATGGCCTGGCCGCGAGGGTGTTGCTGCGCGCCAGCGCCAGCGCCTGGCTGAGCACCTGGCGATCGCCAATGTGATTGGCCAGAATCAGCACCAGCTTGGCCAGCACCATGTCGGCCTGCTCATCGCTGAGTCCGCGCTGGCTGGCGATCAGTTCTTCATAAAAACCGTCGGGGTCGGCGATGTGGGGCTGGCGGATCAGGGTTGGGGTGTTCATGCTAAGCACCGGGGTCAGTGCAGCGCCAGCGCGCGGGCGAGTGCGGCCTGCACCGCCTGGGCGTCAAAGCGGCGCCAGCGAGCGGCCACATGCTGGTCGGGCCTGATCAGGTAGACGGTGCCGCTCTGGCCGTCGTAGCGCTGGGCCAGCAGGCCTTGCGGGTCCAGCATGTCGTGGCCCAGCTCGAGCACCTGGGCCTGCACCCCAGCCACGCTCACCGGCTGTGCTTGCGCACCAAAGCTGAGCAGGGTAAAGCCGCGGCCGAGCTGGCCGAGCAGCCAGCCAGGCCGCCCTGCTATTTCGATGGGCGCATCGACGCAGGGCGCGCCCGGTGCCATGGCGGACGAAAAGGTGTCGCAGTCTGAGGTGTTCAGAGGCGAGTCGGCGTAGCAGGTCGGCGTGGACAGTCGACCACTGTTGACCAGCGGCCTGGCAAAGGCTTCGCTGCGGGCCAACTCCAGCACCGCGTTGCGCAGGCGCAGCGAGGTGCGGCTCTTGGGGGTGATGAAGTCGGTCGAGCGGGTCGACTGTTGCAGGTTCTCGTCGGCAGCGGCCGAGCGCTCGTCGTGGTAGCTGTGCAGCAGGGTCGCTGGCGCCTGGCCGCGCGCCACCAGGGCCAGCTTCCAGGCCAGGTTGTCAGCATCCTGCACGCCCGAGTTGGCACCGCGCGCACCGAAGGGCGAGACCTGGTGCGCGGCATCGCCCACCAGCAGCACCCGGGCGTGCTGGAAGCGCTCGGCCCGCCGGCAGGCGAACTGATAGACCGACACCCATTCGAGCTCAAAGGGCACCTCGGGCCCGAGCATGGCCTGGATGCGCGGGATGACCTTCTCGGGTTTTTTTTCTTCCTCGGGGTCGGCGTCGCGGCCGAGCTGAAAGTCGATGCGCCAGACGCTGTCGCACTGCTTGTGCAGCAGCACGCTCTGGTGGCGATGAAAGGGCGGGTCGAACCAGAACCAGCGCTCGGTCGGAAAGTCGGCCTTCATCACCACGTCGGCGATCAGAAAACGGTCCTCAAAGGCTTGGCCAGCAAAGGGCAGGCCCAGCATGCGGCGGGTGTCGCTGTTGGCGCCGTCCGCAGCGACCAGCCACTGCGCCTGCATTTGAAAGTCGCCATCGGGCGTGCTGACCTTTAATGTGACACCGTCCTCGTCCTGCTCCAAGGCGGTGACCTTGTGCTTCCAGCGCAGGTCCACCGCATCGCTGCGCTGGCAGGCGCGCACCAGCTGCTCTTCCAGGTGGTATTGCTGCAGGTTGATCATGGCCGGCATCTTGTGCTGCGGCTGCGGCAGCAGGTCGAATTGATAGGCCTGCTCGTCGCGGAAAAACACCTTGCCCACCTGCCACTGTATGCCCTGCTCGGCCAGCTCCTGGCCCAGGCCCAGCCGGTCCCAGATTTCCAGGGTGCGCTTGGCATAGCAGACGGCGCGGGAGCCGACGCTGACGGTGTTGTTGTCGTCCAGCACCACCACTGGCAGACCACGGGCGGCGCAGTCCAGGGCCAGGCTCAGGCCCACCGGTCCGGCGCCGATGATGACCACCGGATGGCAGAGCGTTTGCCCGCTGGCCTGCTCGGCGCTGCGGCGGTAGTCGAAGCTCGGGTAGCTGTAGGTCTTGAGCATGGCAGGGCGGGGGCGCGTTGGCTCACCGCGCGGTGGGCGCCAGTTCGCTTTGGTGCATCCAGGCTGCATGCTGCGGCGCTCGGCGCGTCTGCGCCCATTCATCGAGCATCGCCCACTTGACCTCGTCCAGGCGCTGATACATGTCGGGCGTGCCGATGTCGCAGGCCAGCTCGAGCCGGTGGCCATTGGGATCGAAAAAATAAATGCTCTTGAACAGGGTGTGGTCAGTCGGGCCGATCACCTCGATGCCGGCGGCCTGCAGCCGCGCCCGGGTCTGCTCAAGCTGCTCGAGGCTGCCGACCTTGAAAGCGATGTGCTGCACCCAGGCCGGGGTGTTGGTATCGCGCCCCATCTCGGGTGAGTTGGGCAGCTCAAAGAACGCCAGCACATTGCCGTTGCCCGCATCCAGAAAAACATGCATGTAAGGGTCGGGCGCCTTGGTCGATGGCACTTGGTTTTCGGCAATCGCCAGCACAAATTTCATGTCCAGGTGCTTCTCATACCACTGCACCGTCGCCTTGGCGTCCTTGCAGCGGTAGGCCACATGGTGAATGCGTTGGATGTCCATGCCAGCTCCTCGTTGTGGATGGGGGCTTCAGCCCTCAAGCGCCTGCCACATCGCCACATCGCGCTCGGCGGTCCAGATGCGCGGGTCGGGGTGGTTGGTTGCTTCGTCGTAGGCACGGGTCACGTCAAACGGCCTGCAGTGCTTGAAGATCACCCAGTGGCCATATTTGCGCTCCAGCGCGGCAAAGGTGCGCTCATAGACCTGCCGCAGGTCTTCGCCGCGCTCGGCACCGGCCCGCACCTGGCTGTACAGGTCGCTGATGAAGTTGCGGGTGCCCGCCAGGCCGGCCTGCACCTGCTCGGGCGTTTGTAGCGTGGCGCCGCGCCCGGGCACCAGCTTGTTTGGCTGCAGCGCAGCGATGCGTTCCAGGGTCTGGGGCCAGTCGCGCAGATAGGCGTCGCCCGCATAAGGGGTGGCGTCGAACTCGACCAGATCGCCGCTGAAGAGGATTTTTTCATCGGGCAGCCAGGCCACGGTATCGCCCTTGGTGTGGCCGCGGCCGAGCTGCAGCAGCTCGACCTTGAGCGAGCCCAGCCACAGCGTCATCTTGCCGGTGAAGGTCAGGGTCGGCCAGGTCAGCCCCGGCGGCACGCTCTCGACGTCGCGAAACAGGCGCGGGAAGCGGCCAATCTCGCTGGCCTTGTCGAATTCGCCGCGCTCGACGATCAGGTCGTAGGTGTCTTCGCTGGCGATGATGTGCTCGGGCTGGTAGGCGCTGGCGCCGAGCACCCTCACCGCATGGTAGTGGCTGAGCAGCACGTATTTGATGGGCTTGTCGCTGACCTGCCGGATGCGGCGGATCACGTCCTGCGCCATGGTCGGCGTGGCCTGGGTGTCGATCACCATGATCGCGTCGTCGCCGACGATCACCCCGGTGTTGGGGTCCCCCTCGGCGGTGTAGGCATAGGCATGGTCCGAGAGCTTGTCGAAGCTGACCTTCTTTTCATCGAGGTCGGCGGCCGAGGCGAAGGTTTTGGTGTTCATGGTGCTTAAAATTTGCTTTGGACAAATTCATTCGTCATTAGGCCAAGATTTTGATCTTCCGGTTAATTCGGGTCAAATGAATTTAACCAGGGTAAACCATAGGTCGGGGTGCTGAACCCCTTTGAGAGATCACAATGCCCCGCATGTTGAACCCTTCGGACGAGCAAGCCGGCGCGGTGGGCGTGCGCACCTCGCGTGGCATCCAGAGCGTGGAAGTGGGCGGGCAGCTGCTCAAGGCACTGGTGCGCTCGGGCCGACGCATGGCCCTCAAGGACCTGGCCCGTGCGGCCGAGATGACGCCGGCCAAGGCCCATCCCTACCTCGTGAGCTTTGGCAAGCTCGGCCTGATCGAGCAAGACCCGGTCTCGGGCCATTACGGTCTGGGGCAGTTGGCGGTGCAGCTGGGTCTGATCAGTCTGCAGCAGGTCGATCCGGTGCGACTGACGATTGCCGAGTTGCCAGCCTTGGCGCAGGCTTTGGGGGTGACGGTTTCGGCGGCAGTCTGGGGCGGCAGCGGCCCGATCATCGTGCGGGTGGAAGAGGGGCCGCGGGCGGTCAATGTGAGCATGCGCCATGGCATACCTGCCTCGCTGCGCCATACCGGCACCGGCAAGGTATTTGCGGCCTACATGCCTTCCGAAGTGGTCCAGGCGGCGCTCGCCAGCCAGGGCGAGCCGCAGGCTTGGGAGGACCCCGCGTTTCACAAGGAGCTGCTGCGCATTCGCGATCTCGGCCTGAGCCAAGTCAATGAGGAGTTGATGCCCGGTATCAGTGCCATGGCCGTGCCGGTGTTCGATGGCTTTGGGCGGCTGGCGCTGGCCATCGCCGCCATGGGTCCGAGCGCCCAGCTTGATTTATCGCCCGAGGGCTGGCAGGCCGGTTCTTTGCGCGAGCTAGGCAGGCGCATCTCGCTGCGGCTGGGGGCGCCAGAGCGGGCCGCGTGAGTGCGCGGCTGAGACTCCGCGGCAAGCATGCTACTCAAACTCCTGCTGGTGGCCGCCTCGGTCCTGCTGTCCTCGCTGGCCGCGCGGCGCTTCGGCCATGCGGTCGGTGGCACGCTCGGCGGCCTGCCCATGATTGCCGGACCGATCGCCGGCTTTGTTTTGCTGGCAGCGCCGGTGCAGGAGGTCCGCGATATTGCTCAGGCCACTTTGGTGTGTTTGCCCGCCACGGTGGCGCATCTGCTGACCTTCGCCTGGACGGCGGTTCGCGGACCCTGGTGGTTGGCCCTGCTGCTGGCCAATGCAGCCTTCTTTGCAGCGGGGCTGGCTTTGCCGCTGCTTCAGTTGCCGGCCTGGTCTTCGCCCTTGTTGGCCCTGTTGGCTCTGGCCCTTGGCCAGGCCATGATGCCGCGGTTGCATGTGCGGGCCGCGCCGGTGGCAATTTCGCCCTTGGAATTGGCTTGCCGTGTGCTGGCGGCCATGCTGGTGGCCTGGCTGATTGTGCGCAGCGCCGGGCTGGCACCGGCAGCCTGGATT
>JBAXEN010000266.1:0-5937 GCA_037140415.1 Betaproteobacteria bacterium
TCCACAGCGCCATCGAGGGGTTGGGGCAAAACACGCCGCCCTGGCTGTTGAGCTCGCTGGCCAACAGCTCGACCGCCTGGCCCTTGTCCTTGACTTGCATGACGGTTGCCTCGGGTGAGCCGCTCAGACCTTGGACAGCCAGGCTGCGTATTTGGGGTTGCGGCCATTGACGATGTCAAAGAAGGCCGTTTGAATTTTTTCGGTGATGGGCCCACGGCTGCCAGCGCCGATCTCAATGCGATCGAGCTCACGGATGGGCGTGACTTCAGCGGCAGTGCCCGTGAAGAAGGCCTCGTCGGCGATGTAGATCTCGTCGCGGGTGATGCGCTTTTGCACCAACTCCAGGCCCAGGTCCTTGCAGATGTGCAAGATGGTGTTGCGGGTGATGCCGTTGAGCGCGCCGGCCGACAGGTCGGGCGTATAGACCACGCCGTCCTTGACCACAAAGATGTTCTCGCCCGCGCCTTCGCTGACGAAGCCGGCCGGATCGAGCAGCAGGGCCTCGTCATAGCCTTCGTCCAGGGCTTCCATATTGGCCAGGATCGAGTTGGAGTAATTGCTGACCGCCTTGGCCTGGGTCATGGTGATGTTGACATGGTGGCGGGTGAAGCTCGAAGTCTTGACCCGGATGCCGCGCTTCATACCCTCTTCGCCCAAGTAGGCGCCCCAGGCCCAGGCCGCCACCATGACGTGAATCTTGTTGCCCCTGGGCGAGACGCCCAGCTTTTGCGAGCCGATCCAGGTCAGCGGCCGGATGTAGCAGCTCTCCAGATTGTTCAGGCGCACCACGTCTTTTTGCGCCTGCATCACCTCTTCCTGGCTAAAGGGAATGTTCATGCGCAGGATCTTGGCGCTGTTGAACAGGCGCTGGGTGTGCTCCTGCAAACGGTAAATAGCGGTGCCCTGCTCGGTTTTATAGGCCCGCACGCCTTCAAAGGCGCCGCAGCCATAGTGCAGGGTGTGCGAGAGCACATGGATCTTGGCATCGCGCCATTCGACCATCTGGCCGTCCATCCAAATCTTGCCGTCGCGGTCGTCCATGGAAGCGGGAATGGGGGCCATGTGCTAAATCCTTTTCAACAATCGGTCATGGGTCGGGCAGGGGCCGCGCAGGGCCCGGCAGCCGTCGGACCGGACATTTTAGGGGGGCGGCGGCAGGCTTGCGGCCGGATCGCGCTCAGGGGCCTGCTCTTGGGCCGGCGGGCGGTACATCACGTGGCTGGTCAGGCGCCCGCCCACAAAGGTGCACTCCACCCAGGAATCGGTGCCATCGGTCCAGCGGTAGACCTCGGGCTGAGCGTCCTTGACGCTGCGCAACTCGCCCAGGGCGCGGGTCATGGCGATCACATGCATGAGCGTCATGCGCGGCTTGAGCTTGACATTGAGCATGACCGCGCTGTCCAGGTAACCCATGGGGCGCTGCGCCGCCCGCTGCAACACCCGCATCAGGCGGGTGAAGTGCAGCAGTATCCACATGACCAAAGCGCCTGCACTCAAAGCCACGCCCGACCAACCGGCGTAGTAATAGCCCAGGGCAATTAACAGGACTCCCCCGATGGGGATCAAAATTCTTTGCGGTGACATGGCGCTATTGTCGCAGCGCCGCGTGAGGGCTCGGCCCGGCTCAGTCTTCGTCTTTGGCCAGTTCGCTATCACCCTGCTGCGCTGCGAGCACCTGCTGCGGCCCGATCACCCCGCCCTGGTCGGCTGTGCGCCACTGCAAAGTCCAAAACCCCAACACCGCCAGCAAAAGGGCGAAGGCGAGCGCCCACCAAGACCGATGAATCGCCTGCCCAGGCTCACCAGGCTTCATGCCAGTGACCATGGCAGCGACCAAGTTCTGCCGATGCAGCCAGCTGGTCAGCAAGACGCCGGCAATATGCACCAGGACCAAGAGCCCCATGCCCGTGCCCAATATCTCATGCATCTCCTTAGGCCAAGGCGTCAACACCTTATAGAGCTCAGCCCAGCCGCTGAGCGGCACCAACAAACCCAAGGCCAATAACAGAACAATGGCCACTGCCCCGGCCGGGCCGTGGCCGACACGCGGACTGGACCCCTTAGAAAACAGGCTGCCCAGATCGCTGGCGACCGAACTTGGCCCGCGCACGAATTCGGAAAACCGTGCATAGCGCGTGCCGACCACACCCCAGACAAGGCGAAGCAGCACGAGAGCGGCCACGGTATAGCCCAAGCTGATGTGAACAAGGCGCCAGCCATCGAGCTCGGCGGTGAACCACGCGCCGGCAAAGCTGAGCATCAACAGCAGGTGAAACACCCGCACCGGGGCGTCCCAAACCAAAATTTTCTGTGCGGACATGGCAGCAGTCCTCCTTGCCCGCAGTCTCTGGCAACCGGCGCCCAGGGGCTTGACCTGTATCAAACCAAGCTTGCAGGGCGGCTCCGTCTGACGCCGCAAGGGGGCAGCAGGCGTCACCGCGCCGCTGCAAAGGCCCGGCTGCCAGCCAACATACCCGCCAGCAGCAAGCCGATGCCCACCCAGGCCGCGGGCTCCGGCAGCACCCCTCGGTGCATGAAGCCATAGGTCAGCGCGGCCAGGGTTTCGAACACGATGAGCTGGCCGGCCAGTGAGGTGGGCAGCAAGGCACTGGCGCGGTTCCAGCACGCGGTGCCCAACCAGGAGGCCAGCAGACCGATGGTCAGCATCAGGCCGACATAGATCCCAGGTCGGGGGCCCCACGGCGCCTCGCTCAACACAGCCCCGCTCAAGCCCAGGTACAAGGCCATGCCTGTGGCCGCCAGCGGCAAGGTGGCGATGCCCTGTGCCGTCGCCCAGGTGCCCGAGCCGATCTGAGGATGGGCCTGAACCCAGGCGGCGTTGCGGATGGGGTACCAGGTCCAGGACGCCAGCGCCAGCAGGGCCAGCAGCACGCCCACCATCTGATCGGCCGCACTGTGGCCGCCGGCCCGGACCCGCACCAGCTCGACCTGGTGGACGCAGGCCAGGCCGACGGCCATCAGCAACAGCGGCAGCACCAGGCGCCGCCAAGCGAGCTCCCGGCGCGACAGGTTCGCGCAGACCGCAATCATCACCGGCAGTGTGCCGATGATCACCGTCGGCAGCGGCACACCGGCGCTCTGAATGGCTGCAGACAGCGCCAGGTAGTACAGCACATTGCCCACCGCAGCCAGCTTGAGGGCAGCGAGCCAGTCGGCACGGCTCAGTCGTGACAGCGCACGGCGGTCGCGCCAAGCCAAGGGCAGCGCAATCAGACCAAAAGCCAAATAGCGGCCAAAGGTGAGCATGGCCGGCGAGTAATCGGGCAGCAGCACCGGCGCAACAAACACCAGCCCCCAGGCCAGGCCGGCCGCCAGCGCAAAGGCCACGCCCGCGCCCAGTTGGAGGCGGGCTTGGGCCATGGGCGGGAAATCCATGGAGGGTGAGTATGCGTCAAGGGTCGGCCCCGCCCCAATCGCTGAGCCGCCAGGCCTTGGCCCGCGGGGATGCGCCCGCCCGCTACCATCCGGGGCATGATGAGCAACGCCCGCCTCCAACAGCTCATGACCCTCAGCCTGATGGGCTGGGCACTGGCCTGGGCGGCAGCCTGGGGCTACCACGGGCGGTGGGCCATGGCCGCCTGGGCCTTGGCCCTGCTGGTGGCCCACGTGCCGGCGCTCGCGCTGGAGTTGCTGTGGGCATCGCGTCTGACTCTGCAAGCGTCGGCGCGGCGCACATGGGGGGATTCGCAGGCACCGGTGCAGCCCTACCCCAGCTTGGCGCAATGGGTCCAGGCCGGCTGGCAGGAAACCCTGTTGGGCCTGCGCGTCTTCGCTTGGCATCAACCCTGGCGGCATCGGGCCCATGCGGATCACCTGCCGTTCGAGGCGCGGGGGCGGCGCGGCGTGCTGCTGGTGCATGGTTTTTATTGCAACCGCGGTTTCTGGAACGCCTGGATGCCCCGTTTGCGGCAGGCAGGCGTGCCCTTTGTGGCGATCACGCTGGAGCCGCCGCAGGCCGATATCGCCCGTCAAGCACGGGGGCTGGATCAGGCGCGGCAGAAACTGATTGAGGCCACAGGCATAGAGCCCCTGCTGGTCGGTCACAGCATGGGTGGCCTGGCGATTCGCAACTGGCTGGCCGCACAAAGCGATGATCTTGCAAGGCGGCAGGAGGTCATCACCATCGGCTCGCCCCACCACGGCACCGCCCTGGCCGCCTGGGCCCACTCGCCGGCTGCGCTGCAGATGCGCATGGGCAGCGACTTCCTGCGCAGCCTGCAGGCCCGCGACAGCGCTGCAAGCCTGAGCCGCATGACCTGCTACTGGAGTGTGTGCGACAACGTGGTTTTTCCGCCCAATAGCGCCACGTTGGCCGGCGCACGCAACATCCATCTGCCCGGCCTGCCTCATGTGGGGCTGGCGATGGCGGCGCCGATTCTCGATGATGTGCTGGAGCGCTTGGGGGGACAAGCCGGGATGCGTCCGCAGGGATGACTCGCCGGTAGGGCGCGGCTCCTACACCCCTTCCCCGAAAGCTTGTTGGGTTTTGTGGGAGCGCCCGCCCCCGGCGCGATGCGGCGTCTGATCAGGCGCAGCGCATGGTCGACGGCCGCATCGCGCCGAGGGCGGCGCTCCCACCCTGGCAAAGCGCCGCTCAAAGGCCCCGCACGACCTCGACCACCTGCTCGATGCGCTCGACCGCGTGAATGGTCAGGCCTTCGATCGGTTTTTTAGGGGCGTTGGCCTTGGGCACCACCGCCACTGAAAACCCGAGCTTGGCGGCCTCCTTCAGGCGCTCCTGACCCCGCGGAGCGGGGCGCACTTCGCCGGCCAGGCCCACCTCGCCAAAGGCGATGAAGCCCTTGGGCAGGGGCCGTCCGCGCAGGCTGGAGGTGATGGCCAGCAGCACCGCCAAATCGGCCGCCGGCTCACTGATACGTACGCCGCCGACCGCATTGACAAACACATCCTGGTCCATGCAGGCCACCCCCGCATGGCGGTGCAGCACCGCCAGCAGCATGGCCAGGCGGTCGCGGTCCAGGCCCACCGACAGGCGCCGTGGACTGGGCCCTCCCGTATCGACCAGGGCCTGAATCTCCACCAGCAGCGGCCGCGAGCCCTCCAGGGTGACCATCACACAGCTGCCCGGCACCGGCTCGGCATGCTGCGACAAAAAGATGGCGCTCGGATTGCTGACACCTTTGAGGCCTTTTTCAGTCATCGCAAACACGCCGATCTCGTTGACCGCGCCAAAGCGGTTCTTGATGGCGCGCACCAGGCGAAAGCTTGAATGGGTGTCGCCCTCAAAGTACAGGACGGTATCGACCATGTGCTCAAGCACCCGTGGTCCTGCCAGCGCGCCTTCCTTGGTGACATGGCCGACCAGCACGATGGTCACGCCCTCGCTCTTGGCCACCCTCGTCAGATGGGCGGCGCATTCGCGCACCTGCGCCACTGAACCGGGCGCACTGGTCAGCTGATTGGAGTAAACCGTCTGGATCGAGTCGATCACCGCCACATGGGGCCGCTCGGCCTGCAGCGTGCTCAGCATTTTTTCAAGCTCGGTCTCGGCCAGCACCTGCACCTGCGAGCCATCGAGCCCCAGGCGCCGTGCGCGCAGCGCCACCTGCGCGCCACTTTCCTCGCCGGTGACATACAGCGTCTTCTGGCCACGCCGCTGCAGCGCATCGAGCGCCTGCAGCAGCAAGGTCGACTTGCCAATACCCGGATCTCCGCCGATCAACACCACGCCGCCTTCGACGATGCCGCCGCCGAGCACCCGATCGAGTTCATCGAGCCCGCTGGGTGTGCGCTCAAAATCGCTGGCCTCGATGAGGGCCAGCGTCATGAGGGGCGAGGCGGGGCTGAGCCCCGGCCGAGGGCCAAAACGGTTCTTGCCACTGCCTGCGGGCTCGGCCACCGTCTCGATCAGGCTGTTCCAGGCGCGGCAGTGCGGGCACTGGCCCAGCCACTTGG
>JBAXEN010000267.1:0-5799 GCA_037140415.1 Betaproteobacteria bacterium
TGGGTATCGGTCAGCGAGGCGCTGGCAGCCGAGATGCTCACCGCACCACCGAAGTCATTGGCGGCACTGAGCAGAACCGACTGGCCGGTGAACTGGCTGCCACCCGTCACTCTCCAAGCCCCACTCTGAGTGACCGCACCTGCCGCCCTGAGCGTCAAGGTATCGACAGACAGAGCCGCCAACTCAAGCCCACCGGCGCTGCTCACATAGACCTGGCTGGCCTGCAGGGTGAGCGTTGCGCCGAAGTTGTTGGCACTGTCGAGCGTCACGCTCTGGCCGGCCGCACTGATGCGGGTCTGGGCGCCCACGCTGAGCACGCCACTGTCGGTCACCGCACCGGCCGCAGTGACAGTGAAGTCCCCGCTGACCGTGATGGTGCCCAGATCCAGCGCATTGACATCCTTGATGACCGCACTGGCAGCGCTGATGCTCAGCGCTCCGCCAAAATTATTGGCAGCCTGTGTCAGGACCAAGGGCTGTCCGGCAGATGTGAACGATGCATTGCCCGCCACCGTCAAGGCAGCACTTTGGCTGATCACGCCGGTGCTGGTCACGCTCAGGCGACCAGCCAGAGCCGTGGTACCCAAAGCCGTGGTGCCGCCAGACTGGGCGCTGATCAGGCCGCCCGATCCGGTGGAAGTGCCCCTGAGGGTGAGATTGCCGCCAGCGACCACCGTCGCGCTGCCCACGCCATCGAGCAGCACATCCAGCGCATCGACATCGCTGGCATTGACCGCACCAGCACCCCGCACGGTGATGCCGCCGGTAAATTGGTTGGTATTGCTCAGATTCAGGCTGGCCGTGCTGCCGGCGCTCAAAACCGTGGCGCCAGCGACGGTCAAGGTGCTGCCCGCAGCCTGCGTGACCGTGCCAGATGCGCTGCTCAGGCTCAGGCTTGCACTGGTGTAAGCACCCGCCAGTGCCATGTTGCGGCCCGCATCCAGGCTGAGCGCGCCATCGGCACTGATGCCGCCTAGGTACATATCACGCTGCGCACTCAGAATCAGATCGGTGGTATCGAGCACGCTGGCCGAGGACAGGCGCAGGTCCTGGGTGGCGCCGATGCTTGCTTTACCCTGATCGCGGGTCTGCAGTTCCAGCAGCACTTCATCGGAGCCTGCAATCTGCAGGTAGATGTCACCGGCCGATGCCTGTGCATGAATGCGATCGGCATTGACCTTGAGCATCGCACCGGCCGCACCTATGCCAAGATCAGCCTCAATGTCCAGCAAGCCCAGGTCCATATTGACTGTGACATTGCCCAACTGCGGCATGGTCAAGCTACGGGCATGCAAGCTCAGGCTGTCCAAATTGAGGTTCAGGTTGGCAAAGCCCGGGGCCTCGCGCAGCACCAGATCCACCCCGGTCACCGACAAGCTGCCCTTGCCTGCGGCATTTTGCGGCGCCAGCAACTCCAGGCTTTGCACGCCTGCCCAGCGCATGGCGTCGTTCTGGCCGGCAAAAAGGCCGTAGAGGAAGCTCACCGAGGCATCGCTGGCGTTCACCGACAGCGAGCCGCTCTGGCCCCCATCGTCCTTCTCGAAGCGTATGCCTTGCAGGAACTCCACCTCCTGCGTGCCATTGATCACCAGCTGGCCGCCGCTGCGCAGCACCACCTCGCCAGAGAACACCACCTTGCCGGTGGCGTTGATGGTGATATCACCATCCACATACACACGTTCGCCAAAGGTGACGTTCATCGCATCGCCGACCACCAGGCCCTCCAGGCTGGACAGCTCAAGCACCTCCAGACGCAGGGCCCAGGCATCGCGGTCGGACGCTGAGCGAGCAACCAGATCGCCCAACTGCGAGCGCGCCGCCGTCAGCACATCGCCGACCTCATAGCCGCCGCCGACCGATACCAGGCTCACCGAGGTCACACTGCCGTCCTTGACGGTAATGTTGGCAGTCGCGCCGCTGCCGCTGCCACCGGTCAGGACCACGCCCTGATAGGTGAAACTGCCATCTTGGTTGGCCACAGCCTCACTGGTGTCACCGCCAAAGTTCTGCCCGTTCTGGACGATGCGAATGCTTGAGGCGGTGTTGCCTATGCCGTCGCCCACCCGACCGTCGATGGTGATGCTGCCCTGGTAGGCCGACAAATTGAGCACATCGCTCGAGCCGATGCCGCCATTGAGGCGGCCCGTCACATGGAAGTTGCCCGCCTGCTGAGCATCGGCATCGCCCATGGCCAGCGTGACCGTGCCATCGAAGCGGACCGCGTCGTTGATCTCTGCGCCCTCGCTCAGGCTCAGTTGGGTGCCATCGGCGAACACCGTGGTGTTACCCGGGCCAAAGATGCTCAGGGTCTTGCCCTTGACGCTGCCGGCCACCGCCACCTTGCCGCCCGTGCCCTGCGACTGAATCGTCAGCGGCACCGAGACCGCCAGGCTTGAGCCACTGCCGCCCATGGCCACCGGGTTGGAGCCGCCAGAAGAGCCGATCACCAGAACCGGAATGTCCTTGAGCTTGCTCGGATCGAGCGCCAGCCCGCCGCCGGCGCCGCCCAGCGAAATCGCCACACCGGCTTTAGGGGTGACCTGCAGACCGGTACCGGGCGCCGCAAAGGCGGTCAGATCCACCTGCTGGCCGGGCGGTGGGGCCTGGATCTTGACCGACTGCACCACCATCGCCAGCACCTTGCCGTCGGCGTCCTTGGACAGCACGCTTTGCACGGCCAAATTGGTGTCGGCACCACCGTTAACCCCGTATTGCTTGAGGCCAGACAGCGTGATCTTCTCGCTGATGTTAAGCGCCAGGCGCGTGCCATCGCGCACGCGCAGATCGCCCTCTATCACCAGCGTCTTGGCATCGACTACCAGGCGGGTGTCGCCCAGATCGATGGGCGCGTTGCCCTGGGCCTTGATCACGATGGAGTCACCACTCAAGCGCAGCGTGCCCAGGGTCTGGTCCCATTCGATGTTCTCGATGCCCGAGACCAGCTTGCCATTGGCCAGCGTGACCACGTTCTTGGTGGTCGAGGTCCCCACGGGCTTAAAGCGCAGGCTCAAGGTGTCGTCTTGCATCTCGCTCGGGCCGCTGTCCACGTCTTCCAGCCTGAGGGTGCGCGGCAGGCCATCGGCCGCCACGGTATTGCCCAGGTCCAGCGTGATCAGATCGGCACCCTCGGAGGCGCGCACCACCAGCGGTGCATCGGACAGGCGCGCCACCGCCAACTCGTCGGCCAGCAAGCCCAGTCGTACCTCGTCGAGCGGGCTGCGGCTCAGGCGCAAGGCATTGCCGCCGGTGGCCAGAATCTCGAAGTTGCCCGCGTTGTAGGACGCCTTGAGCGCCACCGGCTTTTGCACCACCAGCGGCACCTCGCGCACCACCGTGTTCACGCCGTCGCTGAGCGTCACCACCAGCGGACCGGTGATGCCTTTCTTACCTGGCATGAATTGCAGATTTCCCACCTCCGCCAAGAAGCTCGAAAGCTTGGCCACCGTGCCACTGAGCTTGACGCCCGAGGCGGTGGCCTGCACGCCCACACCCAGGCGAGCAGCGTCGGCCGCCGAGACGCCGAAGGCGCCCTGGGTCACGTTCAACTGCACCGACACATTGGGCGTGTTGTCACCATTGACCGCCGTCCTGAGCAGATCGGCGTCATAGAGCGAGCCGGCCGGGAAGGTCAGGGGGCTGGCCTCGTCGCCCGCCACCATCAAGGTATCGGGCAGACGCAGATTAAGGGCGGCCGAGGCCGAGGGCGAGGCAAAGCGCAAGATCGGCTGGTCCTTGGCCAGCGCCGTGACCATGCCGGTTTCGCCGTCGATGGCGGCACCGACCCAGTCGCTGCCCTTGGCCACACCCATCTCGCCGCGGCCTGCCGCCTGCACCCAGGTCGCGCCCAGGTCGCTGGACATCCACACGCCGCCGGTGTTACCCGAAGCGGTAGCCACCAAAGAGCTGCCGTCGGCGCTGATCGCCACCCGGGTGCCCTGCCCCAGCGCGCCCACCTGCGCCCACTTCCAGTTGGCCTGGCGGGTATCGGCGTAGAAGATCTGCCCGCCAGCCGTCGAGGCCACCCACTGCTTGCCGCTGGCGTCAGCACCCACCGACAGCCAGTCGCCGTTGTTGAGCGCGCCGCGGGTGACATCGGTCCAAGCGATGCCGTTTTGGCCCAGGCCGGCGGCAATCGCTCGGCCATTGCTGGCCAGCTTGATGTCGGCCACCTGCATGGAACCCGCCGTCGCGTTGTTGCGCAGGCTGGTCATCACCACCTTGTAGTGCTTGTAGGCGGTGGTGTTGGCAAAGCCCACTGCAGCCGCCTCGGTGCGCCGGGCGGTGCCCAGGCCGGTATTGCCCTGGGCAATCTGCGTCCAGGCCGCGCTCGACCAGTCGGCCGCGCCGTTAGAGCCAAAGACCGTGAAGGTCATCGGATCGCGCTCGCTCGCATCATTGGCGCTGGTGAACTGCAGGCTGTTGACCACATCGGCCTGCGACAGCGTAAACACGAGGCCGCTGCCGACTTTGTCGCGGTTGAGGTATTTGCTCGCACTGTTGGCGTCAAGCACATTGGCCGCACCCTCGCCCGAGCCCGTGTTGGCTGAGGAAGCTGTGACGCTGTCGATCAGCGTGGTGACCACGCCCTGGTAAATCGCGCCCGAACCTGCCCCGTTGGCCGACTTGCTCGTGACGCCCAGCAAGGTCTTACCATCAGCGGCCAAGGTCAGGTCCTGCCAATTCTGGCTAGGCAGGCTCAATGTATTCCAGCTGCGGCCATCGGCCGCCAGTTCGCGCAAGGTGCCCGGGGTATCGCGGTCGCCCCACAGGGTGATGCCGAGGAAGCCCGAGTAGCTGTAACGCTCACTGCCTGCCCGGTCAGCCAGCAGGACCCGGCCTTCATTGGTGACAAGCACATCGGTGTAGTTGTCCGCAGGTGCGCGCACCAAAGTCCAGTTGAGGCCACCATCGCGCGAGATGGCCACCATGCCCGCATTGGACAGGGCCGCCATCTGCTGGCCGTTGGGCGAGACCGAAACATGGTCAAAGCCCTGCCCCGGCGGCAGCGTGCTGTCGAGGTAGACGCCAGCGATCTGCATGGCCGCCGCGTCGGACGAGCGCAGTTCGGTAAAGACCAGCTTGTAATACTGGAAGCTCTGGCTGTTGGCAAAACTCACCGTGTTGGTCGCACCGCGATCGGTGCCCAGGCCCGTCACAGCGCTGGCCACCTGGGTCCAGGCCGTGCTGTCCCAGGCCAGCGGCGTGTTGGAACCCAGCAGCACAAAACGGGTGGGGTCGCTGCCCGGCTCGTTGTTGGCACTGGTGAAGTCGATGCGGTTGATCACGCGCGGAGCTTGCAGCGCCATCAGCAAGCCGCTGCCGGCCTTGGCCGCATTGACGTACTTGGTGGCGCTATCACCGTCGAGCGCGGCCGCCGCGCCGCTGCCAAAGGGCACCGCACCCGGCGAGGCCGCATCCGAGCGAGCCGTCACCAGGCCCAGCTCAGCCAAGCGCACCGCCGCGCTGGTGCCGGCGCCGCTGCTCAGGGTGTTGCCCAGTCGCACCTCGCTGACCTGCATGCCAAAGGCCGTGGCTGCGTTGCGCAGATCGGTCAGCACCAGCTTGTAGTACTTGAAGCTTTGCGTGTTGGCAAAGGCCACAGTGTTGGTGGCCCGCCGAGCGGTGCTCAAGCCGGTCTGGCCGGTGGCAATCTGCGTCCAGCCTGCGTCGGCCCAGCCCAGCTCGAAGTTCGAACCCAGCAGCACATAGCGCATCGGGTCGCGGTCCGGGCCGTCGTTACCGGTGGTCAGCGTCAGCGAGTCCACCACCACCGAGTCCGACAGTGTCACCATCAGGCCG
>JBAXEN010000268.1:0-5684 GCA_037140415.1 Betaproteobacteria bacterium
AGGTACCAGTTGTCAACCACCGTGCCGGTCAGCAAGATGCCGATGCCGCCGGTCAGCGTGGTCAGCACTGCGAACCACCAAGCCCAGCGGTGGATCGACTCCATGGTGGCGTTAAAGCCCATGGTCCAGCGCCAGAACAGGGCGGCGCGCTCGCTGGCGGTGCCACGGTCGACGATTTGTTCGATCTCGCGCTCGCCGCCGTAGCGGCCCACGGCCAAGATGGTGGCGCCGTGCATGGCAAACAGCAGGGCCGAGCCGTAGAGGAAGGCGATCGACAGCGCATGGAAGGGGTTATAGAACAGGTTGCCGTAGCGCAGCGAAAAGGCGGCTGTCCAGTCCAGGTGGGGGAAGATGCCGTAGGGCACAGCCTCGCCCCAGCTGCCCATGAGCACCGGCCTGAACAGGCCAAGCACCAGGAACAGCCACATCGCCGACAAAAATGCATAAGGGATGTGCATGCCCATGCCCAGCTCGCGGGCGCGTCGCCAGGTGCGGGCAAACCACAGCAGCACGGAAATCAGCAGGAATAGGCTCGACAGAAGGTACCAGCCGCCCTGATTCATCGGTGGGATGGTCAGGCCGTATTGCGGTGGGGGTGGCTCCAGGGCCAGCCAGAACAATTGGCGGATGAACTGGATCGGGTCCCAGTTCACCTGGGCCAGCATGTTGAAGCCAATGATGTTGAAAGCCAGCGTTCCGAAGATGATGGACGCCAGCCCCAGCCCGCCCAGGTAAATCGGTCCGAGCTGGGCATTGCCCAATTTGCCCAGCCAGTAATTGATGAGAGGCTTGCCGGTGCGCGGGCTGTTGCCATGCCCGAGTTCCACGCCGGGCGAGACCGGCCCGACCGCATTGACGGTGGTGAAGATATTTTGGTATTGCGGCATGGTCAGTTCTCCTTGCTCACTGGAGGGGCCACTGGGACCAGATGGGCAGATTCAGCCACCAGCCCCACCACTCCGGCCAGCCCCGGGTCCAGAAGGGGCCGCTGAGCACGATGCACAGGGCGCTGAAAAGACCGGAGGCCAGGGCCAGGAACAGGCCCAGGCGGTGAATGCCCAGGGTGCCTATCGAGTAGCCAATGACGTCGCGAAAGAAGGTGTCCTCGTGTTCCGGTGTCTTGACCTCTTGGCCGCGGCCGGGGTTGGTCGATGACAACACCACGCCGCCGTGCAGCGAGAGGGCAAAGGCGGTGGTGAAGAAGAAACTCACCGCGATCATGTGCGCTGGGTTGTAGTGAAAGTGCAGGTACTGGTAGCCCACATTGGAGACCCAGTCCAGGTGACTGAAGATGCCGTAGGGAAAGCCATGGCCCCAAGCGCCCATGAGCACCGGGCGGACCACGACCAAGGTGGCGTAGGCCACGATGGCTGCGCTAAATGCCACGGGAACGTGATAGCCCATGCCCAACTTGCGGCAGATTTCTACCTCGCGCAGGGCCCAGGATACGAAGGCACCGAGCGCACAGACGGTGATGAGTTGCCACAGACCGCCTTCGAGCAGCGGCGCAAAGCGCAGGCCGTACGAGAGGTCAGGCGGGGCGATGCTGATCTGCCAGAGGTTCCAGGTCGGACCCATGGCTGCACCCCAGAGGATCAGAGCGGTGCCGAGAAAGGCAAAGAAGGCAGCGGTGACGCCGAAGAAGCCGACGTAGAACGGGCCGAGCCAGAAGTCGAACAGATCGCCACCGAGCAAGGTGCCGCCGCGGACTCTGTATTTTTTTTCAAAGTTGAGCATGGCCATGGTCAGGCTCTCCTGTCGATTGAGAGATAAAAGAAAGTGCTGTCACGGCGCAGGCACTTTGCAGTGCCTGCGCCGATCCCCGGTCAGGACTTGGCCGCTGGGGTGGGTGCGGGCAGCGGGGCGTTCTGTGCTGCGACGGGGGCCTTGCGAGCGCCGTCGAGCCAGTTGAACTTGTTCGTGCTCAGCAAGATGAGATGAATCATCGCTGCCAGACCGAACAGGAACACGCCTTGGACCACCATGGCACGCAGGGGGTCGTAAAGTCGCCAAATTCTCCACATGGTTTTTCTCCTAGATGATGTGAGACATGAATGTGTAAACAGCCGCATGGACGCCCGAAAAGATGCTGCTCTTTTGCTCCGCACCGGGCAGCCAGCTTTGCCAGTGCACACCGAGCAGTTGGCCCAGTAAAGCGATGGCAAGCAGAAGCACGAAGCAGGGCACAACGATCAGCGCAAGCATGAGCTTGTCTTCCCGGCGGGCTGGCTTATTGCTGGAATAAGACATGTCGTTCATGGGGTTGTCTCCATTCAAAGGCCGGTTTAGATCAGAACCAGGGGCGCCACGCCCACACCAGAGCATGGGCGATCACGGCAACTGCCGTGAATCCCACCAGACCCTGGACGTAGTAGGTGTGGAACTCCTGAGCCTCTTCGTCGGTCAGTCCGGAAATGGACGTGCGATTCGACATACGAATGCTCCTTTTCAATCAAGGCCGCAAGGCCTGTCGCTGCGCGCAGCCCGCGCAGCCTGGGCGTCCACAGCACCTTTGCTGCGGCATGGGATGGACCGCGCCGCAAGGCGCAGGTCACACAGATGTTGCGAGCGGCTCATGCCGGCTCTCCCAGTCCTAGCGACAGGCCGGCGCTGCGCACCAGTTCTTCGGTCACTTCGGGCAGATCCTGTTCATGCGCGCTGCGCTCGGCCTGATCGCGCAAGCGCTTGGCGGCAGAAATTTGCACCAACACCGGCTGGCGTGCCACCAGGTCAGCCAGCGCCGTCTGCGCCTGCTGCTGCCAGGGCCGCTGTGCCCGCTCGCGCGCCAGTGTGGGCTCAACCCGGTCCATGTCCGTGCCCAGGGGCAGGATGTGAAACAGCGCATCGAACAGCGCGTTGCAAACTTCCTGAATCAGGTAGGTCGCGCCGCTGTAGCCCATGAAGGGGGTGCCGGTGTGCCGGCGGATGATGGCGCCTGGGAAGGAGGAGGGGATGAAGGCCGCGCGCATGGGGCTGCTGCCGGACACCTCGCTCATGTACATGCGCTCGTTGTAGCTGCCAAAGAGCACCAGCGGCATCTGCTTGTGCACCAGCTCACGGACCTGTGCGTTATCGGTTTTCTCGCCCGGCTTGCGCGAGACCGCGAACTTGCAGGGCAGGCCCATTTCGGTCTCGAGAAAATTGCGCAGGCCGCGAGCGTAGGTATCGGTGGCCACCACCGCAAAGCTGGCGGTGGCAAAAAAGTCCTGGGTGACCGAGCGCCAAAGGTCCCACACCGGCTTGATGGTGGTGTGACGCTCGCGCTCAATGAAGGGCTCCGGGTCCAGATCGAGCAGCTGACCCAGGGAGCGCAGGAATTTGGTGGTGCTGTGCAGGCCGATCGGCGCCTGCAAATAAGGCCGCTCAAGCGCTTCGCACAGCAGGCGGCCGAACTCACGGTACATGCAGATGTTGACATCGGCCTCGACCAGGCGCGAGACATCGGCCAGGTGGCTGCCCAGCGGAAATACCATATTGATCTCGGCGCCTATGCCTTGCACCAGGCGGCGGATCTCGGCCAGATCGCTGGCGCTGTTGAAGGTGCCGTAGCAGGGGCCGATGATGTTGACCCGAGGCCGCTCGCCAGCCTTGCGCTCGCGCTTGGGCACTTTCTTCATGCCGTATTCGGTCCACAGCCACAGCATGGCGCGGTTGGCGCATTGCCACTGGTCTTCGTCGATGGTGCGCGGCAAAAACCGCATCAGGCCGGTGCCCTCGGGAGTGACGCCGCCGCCGATCATTTCGGCAATCGAGCCGGTGACCACCACGGCGGGCAGGTCGGGGTCGAGCGAGCCGTGGGCCCGCTTCATCGCGCCTTCCGTGCCTTCGCGGCCGAGTTGCTCTTCGGCCAGGCCGGTGACCACAATGGGCAGCTCATGCGGCGGCAGCGCGTCGGTGTAGTGAAGCACCGAGGTCACCGGCAGGTTTTCGCAGCCCACCGGGCCGTCAATCACCACCTGCAGGCCCTTGATCGCGGTGAACACATACACCGCGCCCCAGTAGCCGCCTGCGCGGTCATGATCGAGCACCAGCGGCGATTTGCCGCTCATGTCGGGCCCTGCAATGGGCTCGCTCATGATCCCATCTCCTCGGCCTTGGCTTTCTTGCGCTTTTTCTCCGCCATGCGGCGCACATCGGCCTTGAACTCCGGATGCATCACGGGTGGTTCCTGCCAGACGCCGGCTTCGTCGCCAATGCCCACGCTGCCAAAGAAGTCCTTCATCGCGTCAAAGCGGGCCTGGTTGCCCATGGCCGCTTGCACCACCTGGATCAGTGAGCCCACACCGGCTGCGCCCATCAGCGGCCGCGCCGAAATCAGGTTGGTGAAGTACAGCGAGGGGATGCACGCTTCCTTGGCCGCCTGCACCACCGGCGTGGTGCCGACAGCCAGTTGGGGCTTGAATTCCCGCACGGCGGCGATGTCTTGCTCCAGGGATGCGCGAAACTGCACCTGCACGCCCTTGGCCTGCAGCCAAGCGGCGTCGTGGGCGTTCCATGGGGTGGCCGGGCAGGCGGAGCCGACATAGGGCACCTCGGCGCCGCATTCGATCAGCAGGCGAGCCACCAGCAGCTCTGAGCCTTCGTAGCCACTGAGCGTGATGCGGCCTTGAATCCGCGCCTGTGCCAGCAGGCCACGCATGGCCGCCAGGGTCTGGTTGCGCGCCAGATCAATCTTGTCGCTGGCCACGCCACAGGCCTGACCGATGGCGCCGAGCCAGTCGTGTGTGCCCTCAATGCCCACGGGTGCCGAGCCTACGATGGGGCGGCCGGCAGCCTGGAATTCGCGCACGCTGGCGGTGTAGAACGGGTGAATCGCTGCCACTGCAGAGCAGTCGAGCGCGGCATAGAGTTCGCGCCATTCGCGGGTGGGCACGGTGGCGCCGACGGCCAAGCCCATGGGCGCAATCATCTGGCCGATGATGACCGGATCGGCCGGGAACATTTCACCGAGCAAGCTGATGGTGGGCAAGCCAGTGCGCGCTTGGCGGGGCTGGGCCACCGGGCCAGCCATGGCTTCTTCGCGGGCGTAGCGCAGCATGGCGCCGGACAGCACGTCCTTGGCTTCGGCATGGGTGGGTACACCAAAGCCGGGTACGTCAATGCCGATGATGCGAACGCCATTGATCTGCTTGGGCAGCAGTTGCAGCGGCACGCCGCTGGCGGTGGGCACGCACAGGTTGATGACGACGATGGCGTCGAGCTTTTCAGGGTCTGCTTCGCGGTGCACCGCCTCGCGGATGTCCTCGAAGAGCTTGCCGGTGACCAGGGTCTCGGAGTTGAAGGGCACGTAGCCCACACTGCGGCGCGCGCCGTAGAAGTGCGAGGTGAAGGTCAGCCCGTAGACGCAGCAGGCCGAGCCCGAAAGGATGGTGGCGGTGCGGCGCATGCGCAGTCCCACCCGCAGCGAGCCGAAGGCCGGGCACATGCTTTGCGGTTGGTCGTGCGGACCTTTGGGGTAGTCCTGTGCGTACTGTTCAAGCACTTCGCTCTTGCCGGCGCTGGCCGCGGCCTTGAGCAACTCGTCCTTGCCGGCGTGGCAGCCCAGGCCCTGCTCGCTGGTGGCGGCCGGGTTGGGCAGAGGGGTGATGGGGATGGACTTCATGGCCCGCTCAGACGGTTTCGTAGACCACTTCGAGGCTGGGCTTGACGATGTGCTGCTTGCCGGTCATGTCCACCTCGGTGGC
>JBAXEN010000269.1:0-5639 GCA_037140415.1 Betaproteobacteria bacterium
CGTCATAGGTGCTGCGCACCTGCAGCGGAAACTGCACCCGCAGCTCGGCCAGGCGCCGATTGGCCGCGCCCGAGCTGTCCACCGACAAGCCCACCGTGGGATCAATCTTGCCCAGGGCGCGCGCATTGTCGAGGGCCGCTTGTGCGGCCGCAGCCCGCAGCTCATAGGCCTTGATATCCGGCCGGGTGGCCATCCAGGCCTCAACCGAAGCGGTCAACGCCAGCATGTCGGCGCCGGCATCCGGCCAATCGGCCTGGGCCGACAGCGGCGAGGCCGCCGACCCCGGCCAGCCCAGACCTTGGGCCAAGGTCAATGAAGCGCGCTTTTGCTCGGCCTGCGCCTTGGCCAGGTCAGAGCGGGCACGTTCGGCCTCGATTTCCACCCGCACCGTGTCTTGCGCCGACAGGTCACCTGCTCTCAGGCGCAGCCGGGCCGCGCCAGCGGTCTGCTCAGCGGCCTGGGCAATGCCCTGGAGATGCAGCACCCGCTCTTGCGCGGCAAGCAGGTCAAAAAACAAGTCTTTGGCTTGCATCTGCTGCAGCAGTAGCGTTTCGGCCAACTCAGACTGTGCCGCCTGAGCGCCAAATTTGGCCGCGGCGGTGCGGTGCAGCCGCTTGTCGCCACGCTCGACGGTCCAATCGAGTCCGACGGACTTGTCATAGCGAGGCTGCGAGCCCGAGTTGTCCGATGTAGACGCCGCCTTGGCTGAAAACACCGGCAAGGGGGGACGGTCGGCCGCCAGGATATCGGCACTGGCCGCGGCCAGCGACTGTTGGGCCAGCCGGGCCTGTGCATTGGCCTTGGCCGCCTGCAGGGCCTGAGCCAGCGAGACGGGGCCTGATCGGCCAGAGCTTGCAGGCGATGCGGTTTGGGCGGCCGCGCTCAGGCTGAAGGCGCAGGCGGTGTAGAAAATGAACTGTCGTATGCTCATGCACGGTTTATCCCTCACATGACCTGACCGGCACCTGACCAGATGAGAGTACTTCTGATTGAGGACGACGCAACTTTGCGCACGGTCATGACCCAAAAGCTTGAAGGCACAGGCAATCGGGTCGATGCAGCCGGCGACCTGGCCACAGCGCAGCACCTGTGGTCGCTGCAGCCCTTCGATGTGGTGCTGCTGGACCTGAACCTGCCGGCCAGCGCCGCCGCCCATGCGCCCATGACCAATGCCATGACGCTGTTGCGACAGATGCGCCACAAGGGCGACCGCACGCCCGTGCTGATCCTGTCGGCACGCAACCGCACCGAAGAGCGCATCGCCGGCCTGGATGCGGGCGCTGACGACTACATGGGCAAGCCCTTTGAACTCAACGAAGTCGAAGCCCGGCTGCGGGCCATCTTGCGACGCAGCCAAGGGGCAGACGATGTCACCCAGGTGGGCCAACTCAAGCTGTACCGCATCGAGCGGCGCTTTAGCATAGGCGCCGAGCCCCTGCTGCTGCCGGCCCGCGAATTTGAAGTGCTGTGGGAGCTGATGAGCCCGCCAGGGCGGGTGGTCAACAAGCGCAAGCTCTCCGACAAGCTCTCCACCTTTGACGAGCCGCTGGGCGACAACGCGCTGGAGGCCTTTATCTCCAGGCTGCGGCGCAAGCTCGATCCCTCGGGTGCGGCCATCCGTACCATGCGCGGCATCGGCTACCTGATCGAGGAGGCCCCGTGAGCGAGCCCGCGGTTCTGCGCAGCGATCCGAAGTCCTCCATCCGCCAGCGGATCATGAGCCATGTGATCTGGCCTTTGGGCCTGGTCTGGCTGCTGGGCACGCTGCTGTCTGCAGGCATTGCCAACCACTTTGTGCAGCAAGCCTTCGACCGCTCGCTGCTCGACGATGCCTACCTGGTGGCCAGCCATGTGCGCTTGCGATCGGGGCAGGCGGCTGAACTGGAAGTCAATATGAGTGCCGCAGAGATCAACGGCCTGCTGTTCGATCAAAGCGAGTCAGTGGCTTTTGCGGTGTTTCGCGCCGACGGCAGCTTTCTGGCCGGCCACCCCGGCCTGCGGACCACAGTCGCAGCGCCAGACAGCGCCAGTCCTTTTGCGTTCGACAACGTGGTCTTCCAAGGGCGCAATATGCGCGCGGTGCTCCTGCGCCAAACGCAGCCCGAGGGTTTTTCAGTGATCGTGGCGCAGACCTCGACCAGCCGAGGCCGCTTGCTGCAAAACCAGCTGGTCTACTCAGCGATCACCGGGATTTTGTTGCTGTTGGCCATCGCCATGTGGCTGCGCTGGGCGATCAAGCGCGATCTGCAGCCCTTGGCCGAGTTGATGCAGGTGGTTGAAAAGCGCGACGGCTCGGATCTCTCGCCCTTGCGGCTGCAGGCCAATACCCGCGACATGGAAAACCTGAGCCGGGCCATCAATGCGCTGTTAGATCGCATCGCCAAGGGCCTGACCGCGCAAAAAGAATTCACCGGCAACGTGGCGCATGAACTCAGGACGCCCTTGGCCGGCATACGCGCGCTGGCCGAATTGGGCTTGGACAGCACCGACCCCACCCTGCTCAGGGCGCAGCTGCAGCAGATCAGGGACAGCAGCATCCGCGCCGGCCACCTGACCGATCAGCTGCTGGCCTTGGCCATTGCCGACGAGGCCGACATCGCGATGCAGCTTGAGCGCCTGCACATCGACGAGCTGGTCACCTCGGCCATCATGCAGCGCGCCACCCTGGCCCGCCGTGCCGACATCGATCTGGGCGCCACAGGCCTGGACAGCCCCTGCGAGATCTGGGGCAACAAGGCCTTGATTGAAGGCATCTTGAACAACCTGCTGGACAACGCGATGCGCTATGGCCGCCCGCCTGAACCGCAGCGCCAGGAGGTGACGGTCTGCGTGCGCAACGGCCCGGGCGGCGTGGCGCTGGTGGTGGTCGACAACGGACCGGGGATCGACCCGAGCCAATGCGAGGACTTGCTCCAGCGCGGCGTACAAGGGGCCAACCGCGACGGCTCCAACGAGGGCGTCGGCCTGGGGCTGTCCATCGTCAAACGCTATGCCCAGTTGCTGGGCGCTGAGTTTTTCCTGCAAAACGCTGCGCAGGGCAGCGGCCTGGAGGCGCACTTGGTGTTCAAACCAGCAGCTGCACCGGCTGGAAAAGACTGACCGTCGCGCCGCCAAGGCGGGCTGACCGACCTGGTCAGAGCCGGTCAGGACCTGGCGGCCTGCGCCGCGCAGCGCGAGCACACCCGCAGCCTGGGCGCTGCTGCCTTGCAGGGCCTGCCGCGCGTCCATAAGTGCGTCCATAAGCACGACCACCGCCACCGGCTTGCCGTGGCGAGCAAGGACGCTGCTGTAGCCAGCCGAGGCCTCGGCTGCAATCTGCAGCAGCTGGGCGCGGGCCTGCTCCAGGCGGTCACGGGCAATCGGAGCCATGGCGCACACCCAAACGCTACAAAAAATTCAGTTTCGCCCGTGATCCTGTCAAAACCCATTGGAGCCCGAGCGGCACACCGATTGTGTGCAAAGCCACCCTTTTAGGTTCTGAATTGGTGCCACTGCATGCAAGTTGGGGCGAACCAAGAAGTCAAAACGCAAACTGGCACGCGACTTAAATTCTGAACAAAGTACAAAAAATCGTTTGAAAACAATTACCTGAAAAAAACATTCAAAAAAACCGCTCATTTGGCACGTTGCATGCAATCTCCGACGCATTCAAACCACCTCGGAGCTCTTCATGAATTCTGTTCGCAAGCAACTTCCAGCTTGGCTGCTGGCTTTGCCCGTGGCCCTGCTCATGTGCGGCGGTAGCCAGGCCGAAACCGTGGCGCGTTACGGCATCTCCATGGCCGATATCCCGCTGACCACAGGGCAGCCCGACCGCGGCGCCGGCGCCTACCAGTTCACCGGCCACACCCTTTATGACCCCCTGGTGGCCTGGGAAGCCAATATCGGCACCCGGCCTGGGAAATTGGTGCCCGGCCTGGCCAGCGCCTGGAAGGTGGACGCCAACGACAACAAAAAATGGCTGTTCACCCTGCGCAAAGGCGTCAAGTTCCACGATGGCTCAGACTTCAAGGCCGATGCGGTGGTCTGGAATCTGGACAAGGTCCTGGCCGACAAGTCGCCCCAGTTCGACGCCAAGCAAAGCGCCCAGGTGCGGCCCCGGATCCCTTCCATCGCCTCTTACCGGGTGGTCGATGAGTACACAGTGGAGATCACCACCAAGGACGTCGATTCCCTGTTTCCCTACCAGCTGCCCTGGTTCCTGATTTCAAGTCCGGCGCAATGGGACAAGCTGGGCCGCGACTGGAACAAGCTGGCCTCCCAGCCTTCCGGCACCGGGCCCTTCAAGCTCGACAAGCTGGTGCCCCGCCAGCGGGCAGAGTTGGTCAAGAACGCCGGCTACTGGGACAAAACCCGTATGGCCAAGACCGACCGCATCATCCTGATGCCCATTCCGGACGCCATGACCCGTGCCAACGCTTTGCTCAATGGGCAGTTGGACATCATTGAAACCCCGCCCCCGGATGTGTTGCCACAGCTCAAGAGCTCGGGCTTCAAGTTGGTGCAAAACGTCACGCCCCATGTCTGGCCCTATCACTTCTCGACCCAGCCCGGCTCGCCCTGGACCGACATTCGGGTGCGCAAAGCGGCCAATCTGGCCATCGACCGCGACGCGATCGTGAAGTTGCTCAATGGCCTGGCCAAACCCGCCAAGGGCCAGGTCGACAGCACCAACCCCTGGTTTGGCAAGCCCTCTTTCAATCTGACCTATGACATCAAGGCCGCCAAAGCCCTGATGGCACAGGCCGGCTACAGCCCCGCCAAACCCCTGAAGGCCAAGGTCATCATCGCCCAAGGCGGATCGGGGCAGATGCTGTCCCTGCCCATGAACGAGTTCATCCAGCAAAGCCTGGCCGAAGTGGGCATCCAATTGGAGTTTGAAGTGGTGGAACTCGAGAACCTCTACCTGCACTGGCGCAGTGGCGCCAAGGCCGACATGAACGGCGGCAAGGGCATCACCGCCATCAACCTGGGCTATGTCACCGCCGACCCCTTCTATGCGATCACCCGCTTCGTGGACAGCCGCTACATCGCGCCCAACGGTGTGAACTGGGGTGGCTACAACAACCCCAAGGTGGACGGCGCGATCGACACGATCCGCAAGAACTTCGACGCCAAGATCCAGGACAAGCTGCTGGCTGAAATCCACCAGACCATGGTCGACGACGCGCTGATGCTGTGGGTGGTTCATGACCTCAATCCGCACGCCATCTCGCCCAAGGTGCAGGAATTTGTGCAAGCCCAGCACTGGTTCCAGGACCTGACCACCATCCGCATGAAGTAAATGCTTGTCTACATCCTCAAGCGTCTGCTCTACGCCTTGCCGATCGCGTTGAGCGTCACCCTGGTGTCCTTCATGCTGGTCTATCTGGCACCAGGCGATCCGCTCAATGCCATCGCCCCGGCAGACGCACCGGCCGAGGTGATCGAGGCGCTCAAAAGCGCCTACGGCCTGGACCGTCCCGTGGCGGTTCAATACGGCCTGTGGCTGTGGCGCGCGCTGCAGGGCGACCTGGGCACCTCGATCGCCTCGGGCCGCTCGGTGGTCAGCGAGGTGTTCAGCGCAACGGGCAACACCTTGCTGCTGGCGGGCATCGCCTCGGGCTTGGGGGTGTTGGTCGGCTGCGTGCTGGGGGCGC
>JBAXEN010000270.1:0-5633 GCA_037140415.1 Betaproteobacteria bacterium
GTCGACATCACGGCGGCGAGCTTGAGCATCACCGCCGCCAGCCTGGGCACCAGCACCGACAGCCTCGACACCTCGGTGGACAACCTGACGCTGAGCATCACCGGCGCCGCCTATCTGAACGAAGTCAACGCTTTGACCGTGGCCAGCGCCAGCACCGGCTTGCTGAGCTTGAACACCGCTGGCGCCACCACCTTGACCACGGTCACCGCCACCGGAGCTGTGACGGTAAGCGTGAGCTCCGGCGACTTGACGGTGGGCAGCATGAGCGCCACCGGCCAAAACGTGACTCTGAGCGCAGCCGGCGCAGTGCTCGATGGCGATGCCGCCGTCGACATCACTGCTGCGAGCTTGAGCATCACCGCCGCCAGCCTGGGCACCAGCACAGACAGCCTCGACACCTCGGTCGATACCGTGACGCTGAGCATCACCGGCGCTGCTTATTTGAACGAGGCCAACGCACTGACGGTGGCCAGCGCCAACACTGCCCTGTTCAGCTTGAACACCGCCGGCGCCACCACTTTGACCGCTGTTGCCGCCACCGGCAAGGTGACGGTGGGTGTGAGCACAGGCAGCCTGACCGTGGGCAGCCTCACCGCTACCGGTCAAAACGTGAGCCTGAGCGCAGCCGGCGCGGTGCTTGATGGCGATGCCGCCACCGACATCACGGCCGCCACCTTGAGCATCAGCGCCGCCAGCCTGGGCACCAGCACTGACAGCCTAGACACCGACGTGGGCACCGTGACGCTGAGCATCACTGGCTCCGCTTACCTCAACGAGGCCAACGCACTGACGGTGGCCAGTGCCAACACAGGTTTGTTCAGCCTGAGCACCGCCGGCGCCACCACCTTGACCCAAGTCAATGCCACCGGCGCCGTGACGGTGAGCGTGAGCTCCGGCGATTTGACGGTGGGCAGCTTGAGCGCCAGCGGCCAGAGCGTGAGCCTGAGCGCAGCGGGCGCGCTGCTCGATGGCGATGCTGACACCGACATCAGGGCTCAGTCCTTGAGCATTACCGCCGCCAGCGTAGGCAGCAGCGCCGATGCGCTGGAGACCGAGGTCGATGCCTTGAGCCTGAGCCTGGGTGCCGGTGGTGCCTTCATCAGCGAGGCCGATGGCCTGACCGTGACCGGCAGCGGCATTGCCTCGGCAGGCCAAGTCAGTCTGGTCTCTGTCCAAGGCGATGTGCAGCTCGATGCCGCACTCAGCTTCACCGGCACTGCCAGCTTGGACATCAACGCCGTGAGCGGCGCGGTCAAGCAGTCGGCCACCAGCACCGTCCGCACCGAGCAGGGTAATGTGAAGGTGCTGGGCTTGACCGGCGCCAGCGTCTCTCAAGTGAGCACCGTCTCCGGTCAAATTGGCGTCAAGGCCAGCGAAGGCGCGTTTGTGGTTCCCGACAGCCCTGAAGGCGTGAGCTACGGCGACCAGCCGGTGCGCATACAGGGCACGGATGTGAGCATAGGCGCGCCGCTGAGCGGCACGGGCACGCTGGAGCTGAGCTTGTCCAATCAGTCCCAGGCCATCGCCAACCTGAACATAGACACCGCCCGCGTGGTGCAAACCGTGGCCCGCCTGAGTGATCTGCCGGTGAGCGCGCCCATCGTGCTGGGCAATGCCGCCAGCGGCCAGAACGCCATGCGGCTGGACTCCACTGAAATCGGCCTGCTGGCCGACGGCTTCGAGCGCATTGTCATCGGCTCCCAAGACCCCACCCAGGTGCTGTGGCTGGGCGCGCCTAAGGTGGGCGGGGACTCGCAGCCCCTGGTGTTCAAAGACCCGCTGGTGCTGGTCGCCTCGGGTGTCGCGCAGGACGCCAACGGCAACAAGCTGGCGGCCGGTCACGTCAACATTGGTGGCGACCTCTTTGGCCAGGGCTTGACCATCTTGGGCTCGGGCTCGACCACGGTGCTCAGCGGCGGCTACATCCGCCAAGGCGGTAACGTGCTCGTCAACGACAACCTGGTCATTGACGGCAACACGACGATTGAAGTGAGCGTCGCTGGCGGCGTGCTCGACCTGCGTGGCTCGATCTTGGTCAAGTCTGGCGTCACCCTCACCTTGCTGGCCAGCGATCTGCGCCTGGGCAGCTTCGGCCATCGCGGCGACGCCCTGGTGCTGCAGGCCGGTTCGACCTTGGTGTTGGGTGCGCAGAGCCTGACGGTCGACAGCGACCTGACGATAGACGGCGGTAACAGCGGCGCCCTGATCTTGCGCGGCGCGGTGATCAACGGCCAGGCGCAGGACTTTGACCTGAGTGTGCAGCAGCTCGATACCCTGGCCACGCAAATGGTGGACGACAGCTTTGCCAGCTTGCGCATTGGCATGGCGGGCACCAACACCACGGTGCGTTCGCCCTCGCTGTGGTCCGAGCATGTAGACAGCCTGGTTCTTGGTGGCCAGCAGGTGCAGTTGGGTGCAGCCGGCGAAAATGCCCAGTGGCAAATGGGCAGCGTCAGCCACTTTGTGGCCGTCGATGGGAACCTGCGCCTCAATGCCGACCTGCTCTCGACCAACGGCGCCCATATTTCCCTGCAAGCCGGTCGCGGCCAGGTGCTCATGGGCGCTGACGCTGAGATCCGCAGCCCAGGGGCGCTGGTCACCATCAAGGCCGCCAACGGCATCCAGGTCGGCCGCATTGACACCAGCGCCAATGGCGAGCTGCAAGGCGCGGTGGCGCTCGACAGTGCAGCTGGCTCGATTGCCTTGGCGGGCCCCTACAGCGATGGCATGGGTGTGCGCGCCCAGTCCATGTCCTTCTACGGTTATGGCCAGCCCAGCGGCGCCAGCGGTGGTGACCAAGTCCTGCGGGTGGAGTCACAGCTGCTGCAGGTCTCGGCGCCCTCTGGCGTGAGTCTGCGCGCCCTCAATACCAATGGGCTGTTGTATCGCCTGATCGACGCTGACAGGTCTTATGCGCAGTTGCAGGTTGTCGGTCAGTCGCCTGAGCGGGTGATGCTGGCCGCGACCGAGGTGGCCGGCCTGCCCGCCCAGGCAGCCAGTCAGCTGGCCCTGGGCGCCGCGCCCACGGCAGGCTTTGCCCGGCAGATGCAGCAGCTGGCCTGGCCGGTGGCTGTCGAGCCGCTGGGCTCGGTGCAGGCACGCGCCTACCTGGCCGGGTCGGTGCAGGCGCTGGTCAGCGTGGACACCCTGGGCGACAAGCTGCACCAGGGCTGGATCTTGCTCAACGATCTGGTGGCCGGCGACGAGGACCTGCTGTCTGACCTGGCCTACGGGTTTTCCGAGCCCGACGCGCCGTCTTTCGTGATGGGTCTGCCCGGCCTTCAGTCTCTGAGCAGCGGCTTGTTGCCCACTCAGCAGGTGTTGTTTGACTACCTTGCGGCCCAGTAACCGGCGGGCCGCTCTATGAACCTGACGATCATGACCATGAATTTTCCCCACACCAGATCCCGAGCTCTCAGGGCAACTGTCTGCGCAGGGGCGCTCTGGCTGCTGGCCGCATGTGGTGGGGGCGGTGGCGATAGCCTTGGTAACGGCACCGTCGTACCTCGTTTTGAGGCCGCGTCGGTCGATGGGGTGGCCGGCATCAAGGACAGAGAAACTGGCGTTGTGTGGGCGGCGCAGCCCGGCGGCAGCGCCGGCGTGGCCCCCACCGCCCAGGAGCTGCTGATCATCGCCGATCTGAGTGAGGCGGTGCTGAGCAGCACCTTCAACGTCGTGCGCAATAAGTTGGTGCAGGCTGCCGAGCCGGTGGTGGGCGCTGTGGGATCGGCCTGGGTGGTGGACTTCGGCGCCCAGCGAAGCGGCCGCCTGAGCGATGCACCCCTTGATCCCACCGCTCCATTTACCCAGTGGCGCGTCCTGTCGCGCCCGACGATCGGCAGCGGTGGCTTTTATGACTACGATAACGGCATGGCGTCCAAAGGCGGGCTGCTTTGGAGCACCTGCTCGTTGGGCGCCGACTATTTAAAGGGGACCTGCGTTGGGACCTCTAAATTCTTTTCGCTCGCGCAGGCGAAGGCGGAGGCCCGCAGCTCCCGCTTGGGCGGCTACAGTGACTGGCGCTTGCCCACCAAGGCCGAGTTGCAAGCGCTGCTGAGCTTGGGCAACAGCCAGAAGTCCCTGCTGCCGGCTCCCTTCGCCACCAAAGACAGCCTCGACACCACCCTTCCTTTGCAGTACTGGACCAGCAGCTCGTCGACAGCGACTACGCCCAACAACGCATGGATCGTTGACTTTGCTGTCGCGGGTGATTTGGGCGGCGTGGAACTTGTGTTTACCTCCGACTCGGACATGCGCCTGGTCCGACTGGTTCGGCCCTGATCTGTGCCCCAACGTCATATGCCGAGCCCATCATGCCCCCTGTGAGTCCTTCGCCCTTTCTGCCGTTCTCCCCTCTGAAGGAGAGGAGTAGCTCGCGCCGCTTTGCCGTGGAGGGCCTGGAGCCGCGTTGGCTCCTGTCGGCCACGCCCGTGGCCGCCGCTTTGCAAGCGGCCTGGCCGGCTCCCGAGCAGGACGCCCTGTGGCAAGACGCAGCAGCGACCACCCCCGCCGCCGTCCTGGCCAGCCCGGCCCAGCTGGACTTGAGCCAGGCTACGCCAGCTGGCGCTTGGACGACGGGCCAGCTCGCGGACCCGGGGCCGGCCAGTCTGCTGGAGGCGGACAGCGCAAACGCCTTGCAAGGACGGCTCACCCAGGTCTACGCCCAGGCCCGCTTGGCCGTGAACAGCTATCTCGGTGCCCACAGCGCGCAAGACCTGCTGGCGCTGTTTCCTGGCGATGCCACCCAGCCCAATGAGTGGGGCCAGACCGAGGCCGTGCGCCAACAGTGGCTGCAGGGCGCGGGCGAGGTCACGCTGACGCTGGCTTCGAGCGAGCAAATGGGCGGCGCCATGGCCGCCTTTACCGCGCGCGGCCCCTCGGGCGGCGCCGAGGTGTTTGTCAACCGCCAATGGCTCAAGGGCTTGGCCACCGACGCTGACCTGCTGCGGGTGCTGGTCGAAGAGTTGGGCCATGGCCTGGACTCAGCTTTGAATGGTGAGCACGACAGCCCGGGTGACGAAGGCGAGCTGTTTGCCGCCCATGTGCTGGCCTTGCCGCTGGAGCCGGCGCAGCGCCAGCGCATCGCGCTGGAAGATGACCATGCGCTGTTGTGGTGGGGTCTGTCGAGCTATGCGGTGGAGCAGTCGAGCTTCAGCAGCAACCAAAGCATCGCCGATGGCCGGCTGCCTGACGCCAACACCACCATCACAGGCAGCGTGACGCTGACCTCCACCTACACGAATGTGGGCAACTCGGCCAATGATGGCCGCATGGTGATCGGTATTCAAAACACCCCAGGCGTGCCGCTGTCCTACCTGGATGGAGACTCCGACGCATCGCAGGTGGCCGACCACCTCACCATCAAAGCCACCGGCGTGGTGCAGTTTTATTCGGCCATTGGCTACAACGATCCGCTCGAGAGTCTGACCATCACGGCCAGCACGGTCACACCCACCGGCCTGCCCGGCTCGGTGATTTTTGACCAGGACGTGGTGCTCACGGGTCCCTTGGTGATTGACACCGACGGCGTCGTCACCTTCTCGCGCAAGCTCACCATCACCGGCGGCAGCCTGACCATTCGCGGTGCCTCCCTGATCGAGTTCAACGACACGGTCAACGTCAACGGCGGCAAT
>JBAXEN010000271.1:0-5587 GCA_037140415.1 Betaproteobacteria bacterium
GAAGATCAGCAGACTGCTGCTTTGGCTGACGCTCATGCGGGGTCTGTCGTCGGCTTGAGCAAAGGTTTGCCAAGCGGGCGATTGGGCCAGGGTCAGTCCGCAAGCCAGCGCCAGGCCCAAGCCTGTAGCAGCAGCCCTTAGGCCGGGTAAATTTCGAGAGCGGGCATTGATCATTTATTCAGTGGGTTCGAGGTGGGTCTCGATCCGTCAATGAAAACTGATCAAATGTAGTTACTTCTGAAAAGTGAATTAATAATTTAGGTTAAGAGAGTTCAGATTTTTTAACGCTTGAACGCTCAGGCTGCAGCCCGGCGAACCGTTAGCCTGTCTCCAAGCGCTTACACGGCCAGCAGCTTGTGCACCAGTTCGGCGGTGGTCGCGGCTTGGTATTTGCGCATCAGGCGGGCGCGGTAGATCTCCACCGTCCGGTGGCTGATGCCCAGAGCCCGGCCTATGCTTTTAGAGGTCAGGCCTTCCATCAGGTGGGCGGCCACCTCACGCTCGCGGGCGGTCAATTCGGCCGTCACCGGCCGGCGGGCGCTGAGGTCTTCAAAGCTCCAGATGCCGGCCTCGTGCGGCGCCTGCGGGTTCAGGGCCCGGCCGGTCACATGACACCAAAAGGTCTCGCCCGCCATCCGGCCGCCGACGCGGCGCATGATGCGGTCGTCCGCATAGACCCCGCGGGTCTGCAAGATGGTGTTCAGGCGCTGCCCCATGCGCTCATATTCGTCGGCGCTGGGGTAGAGCAGCCGAAAGGACTGCCCGACCAGTTGCTCTTGGCTGGCGCCGAACATCTCGCACAGGCGCTGATTGCAGTCGATCATGATGCGCTGTCGGGAAATCACCAGGCCAATGGGGGCTAAATCAAAGGCCAGGCGGTGGTCGGCCGGTGCCACGGTGGGCGCCGGGCCGGCGGCGGAAATACGGGCGGTCGCCATGGGGATTTGTCTTTAGGCAATACTACGTATGCTCATACGTATTATCGTTGCGCTTTGCGCTCGAAACCAAAGCGCTCGAAGCTAGTCTCTTACTGCAGGAGGAATTTGTGAACAAGTTATTCCCATCGGCCGCCGCCGCGCTCAAGGATGTGGCCCGTGACGGCCAATTGATCGCCGTCGGCGGTTTTGGCCTGTGCGGCATTCCTGAGGCCCTGATCGACGCGCTGCGTGATACCGGGGTTCAGAACCTGACCGCGATTTCCAACAACGCTGGCGTCGACGGCTTCGGCCTGGGCAAGCTGCTGGAGACCCGCCAGATCAAGAAAATGATCTCCAGCTACGTGGGCGAGAACAAGGAGTTCGAGCGTCAGTACTTGGCTGGCGAACTGGAGCTGGAATTCACGCCGCAGGGCACGCTGGCCGAGAGGCTGCGCGCCGGCGGCGCCGGCATTCCTGCTTTCTTCACCAAGACCGGCGTGGGCACCTTGGTGGCCGAGGGCAAGGAGACCCGTGAGTTCGACGGTGAGACCTATGTGATGGAGCGCTCGCTGCTGCCTGAACTGGCCCTGATCAAGGCCGATGTGGCCGACACGGCCGGCAATCTGCGTTTTCGCTACACCGCGCGCAATTTCAACCCGGCGGTGGCCATGGCTGGCAAGCTGTGCATCGTCGAGGTCGAAAAAATTGTGCCGGTCGGCGAGATTCACCCTGATGACGTGCATCTTCCCGGCATCTATGTGCACCGCATGGTGCTCAATGCCACTCCCGAAAAGCGCATTGAAAAGCGCACCGTGACCGCCAAAGTAGGAGCCTGATCATGCCCTGGACCCAAGAACAGATGGCCGCTCGCGCGGCGCAGGAGCTCGAGGACGGTTTTTACGTCAACCTCGGCATTGGTATTCCCACGCTGGTGGCCAACTACACCGGTGACAAGGAAGTCTGGCTGCAGTCGGAAAACGGCATGATGGGCATCGGCGCCTTTCCCACGGAAGACCAAGTCGATGCCGACCTGATCAATGCGGGCAAGCAGACCGTCACCACCTTGCCGGGCACGGCGATTTTCAGCAGCGACCAGTCGTTTGCGATGATCCGCGGCGGCAAGATTAATCTGTCCATCCTCGGCGCGATGCAGGTCAGCGAGCGTGGCGATTTGGCCAACTGGATGATCCCCGGCAAGATGGTCAAGGGCATGGGCGGTGCGATGGACCTGGTGGCTGGCGTCAAGCGGGTGATCGTGCTCATGGAGCACGTCGCCCGCCGCAAGGACGGCGGCGAGGACCACAAAATCCTGACCCAGTGCACCCTGCCGCTGACCGGCGTGGGGGTGGTCGATCGCATCATCACCGACCTGGGTGTGATGGATGTCACGCCCGAAGGGCTGAAGGTGGTTGAACTCGCTCCTGGCGTGAGCCCTGAGCTGATCCAGTCCAAGTCCAGCGTCAACCTGATCTTCTGAACGCCGGCAGCATCCCCGGATGAGTGATGCCCTGATCGGCAGCCTGCTGGCCATGGCCAGCCTGGTGAGTTTTACCGCGTCCATCTTGTTCACGCGCATGGCCTCGCCCCACCTGTCTTTGGCGCTGGGCTTTGTGGTCTCGACCGCGGTCAATGTGATGGTGGCCAGCCTGCTGGTGCTGCTGCAGCAGCTCTGGCAGGCCCACTCGATCGGCTGGCATCCGCAAGCCTTCTGGCTGTTTGCAGGTTCCGGGGTGTGCGCGACCTTTTTAGGGCGCTGGCTTTTTTATGAATCGGTCGAGCGCTTCGGCCCCGAGCGCACCAGCGTTTTTCAGATCGGCATTCCGGTGTTCACCGCCGCGCTGGCCTGGTTGCTGTTTGACGAGCGCCTGAGCCCGCCGGCCTTGCTGGGCATGGCCATCGCGGTCACCGGCCTGCTGATCGTTGGGCACAAGCGCGGGTCTAACGCGCCGCGCGCACCCGGGGGTGGGTTTTCGCTGGTGCATTCGCTGCTGGTTCTCGGCTTTGGCAGCTCGGCCGCCTATGCCAGCGGTAACCTGATGCGCGGCTATGCGGTGCGCGAATGGCCTGAGCCGGTGATCGGAGCCCTGGTCGGCGCGGTGGCCGGCTTGATACTGCATGTGGCCGTCACGCCTGGCAAGGCCGATCTGCTGGCCCAGTTGCGCCGCTCCAGCCCCCGCGGTCTGGGCTTGTTTGCCCTCGTCGGTTTGGGCAACATTGGCGGGCAGATCTTCAGCATAGGCGCGATGCGCTACGTCCCCATCAGCGTCGCGGTGCTGCTGAGCATGTGCACGCCCTTGCTGATTTTTCCCTTGAGCCGCTTGATGTTTGCCAATAGCGAGCCCTGGACCTTCAAGCTGATCGGCGGCAGTGCCCTGGCCATGGCCGGCATCGTGCTTGTGGTGCTGCGCTAGGCGCGGCGCAGGCTGACAAGCCTGAGCCGTCCTGGCTGATGCGGGGTCGGCGCTGTCGGCTGGGGCATCCGATTGCAGCCGGCCGATGATGGCCGGCAGTGACATGGGTGAGCGCATGAAGCGAGTGAGGGCAGAGCAGGCCTGGTCTTGGGCCGGGGCTGGCTCGTTCCTGCGTCAGCTGGGCAGGCGCCCACAAGCACCAGGCGGTCAGGCTGCGGTCTTGCCCGGCGGTGTCCCCCCAGATTACTGGGCGCAGGGCTGCGATGAGCTGCTGGCCGGCTTGCAGACCAGCGCCCAGGGCCTGAGCGCAGAGCGGGCAGCCCGGGCCTTGCAGCGCTACGGACCCAATTTGTTCGATACCCAGCCGCAGCACAGCGGCTGGCGCTTGTTCGGGCGGCAATGGACCAGCCCGCTGGTGCTGATTCTGGTGTTTGGCGCTGCGGTCTCCTTGTTTCTGGGCGAGTGGGTCAATGCGTCCATCATTTTGGTCATCGTCCTGGCCAGCGCCCTGCTGACCTTCAGCCAGGAGTGGCGGGCCCATCAGGTGGTCTCGGCACTGCAGCGCCGGCTGGCGCTCAAGGTGCAGGTGCTGCGCGCCGGACGCCCCACCTGGGTGCTGGCGCGTCAGCTGGTGCCCGGTGAGCTGATGCTGCTGTCGGCCGGTCAGCTGGTGGCCGCTGATGCGGTGCTGATCGAATCGCGCGACTGCCTGGTGACCCAGGCCAGCCTGACCGGCGAGTCCGTCCCGGTGCTCAAACAGCCGGGCGTGCTGGCTGCTGACACACCGCTGGTCGGGCGCAGCAACTGCGTCTACCTGGGCACCACGGTCAAGAGCGGATCGGCCACCGCGCTGGTGGTGGGCACTGGGGCCGCTACAGCGCTGGGCCAGATTGGCTTGCGCCTGAGCGCGCTGCCACCGGAGACCGAGTTTGGCCGTGGTGTGCGCCAGTTCGAGGCGCTGCTGATGCGCACCATGCTCACCGTGGTGCTGCTGGTGGTGGTTGTCAATCATTGGCTGGGCCGACCGGTGCTCGATTCGATGATGTTCGCGGTCGCGCTGGCTGTAGGCCTGACGCCCGAACTGCTGCCTGCCATTGTGAGCATCACCATGGCCCGCGGCGCGCATGCGCTGGCCAAGCGCGGTGTGATGGTGCGCAGGCTGGAGGCCATTGAAGACCTGGGTGGCATGGACGTGCTGTGCACCGACAAGACCGGCACCATCACTGAAGACCGCATCAGCCTGCATGCTTGCCTGGGGCTGGACACCGAGCCCAGCGCCGAGCTCAGGCGGCTGGTGCTGATCAACGCCGGCCTGCAGTCGGGCATCGCCAATCCGCTCGATGAGGCCATCACCGCCTCGGCCAGTGACTTGCCACAGCTGCTGGCTGCGGTGCGCAAGATCGACGAAGTTCCCTATGACTTTCAGCGCAAGCGCCTCAGTGTGGTGGTGCAGGAGCAAGGTCAAGACCTGCCCTTGATCATCACCAAGGGCTCTTTCGACACCGTGCTGGCGGTCTGCGACGGCGCTGCGGCTCTGGCCGCGCGTCATCAACCCTGGTTTGAACAGGTCAGCCGGCAGGGCTATCGGGTACTGGCCTTAGCCACCCGCAGCTGCGATCGCCAGAGCGGCTACAGCCCAGCCGATGAGCAGGCCTTGAGCCTGCAGGGCTTCATCTTGTTCAGCGACCGCCTCAAGCCCGGCATGGCCGATCGCCTGCGCCAGCTGCGCGAGCTGGGCATACAGACCAAGATCGTCTCAGGCGACAACCGCTACATCTGCGCGCAGGTGGGCAGCGAGGTGGGGCTGAACCCCCAGGCCCTGCTGACCGGGCAGGCCCTGGCCCAGCTCAGCGACGAGGCCTTGTGGGCCTTGGCGCCGCGCACCGACCTGTTTGTTGAGGTCGATCCACAGCAAAAAGAGCGCATCGTCCACGCCCTGCAGCACGGCGGGCATTCGGTGGGCTATATGGGCGACGGCATCAATGATGCGCCGGCGCTGCATGCGGCCGATGTCGGTATCTCGGCCGAGCATGCGGTCGATGTGGCGCGCCAGGCGGCCGATATCGTGATGCTCAAACGCCATCTCGACGTGCTGCATGACGGGGTCATCCTCGGACGCACCACCTTTGTCAACACGCTCAAGTACATTGGCATTACCACCAGCGCCAATTTCGGCAATATGCTGAGCATGGCCATTGCCACGCCGCTGCTCCCCTGGTTGCCTCTGTTGGCCAAGCAGATCCTGCTCAACAACCTGAT
>JBAXEN010000272.1:0-5579 GCA_037140415.1 Betaproteobacteria bacterium
CTCAGCGCCTTGAGCTCGCCGCGCAAGCGCCATTGCAGGGCCAGCAGCAGTTCCACCCCACCCGCACCGGCGCCCACCACCGCCAGCCGCAGCCGTCCGCTGTGCGAACGCACTCGCTGGAGCAGCTCCAGCCAATGCCGGTGAAAGCGCTCGATCGGCTTGACCGGCAGCGCATAGCTGGCCGCCCCCGGCACGCCCAGCCGGGGCGTGGCGCCGATGTTGATCGACACCCGGTCATAGGGCACCGGCGGCCGGCCCTGGCACAAGACCCGCCCGGCGCTGCGGTCCAGCCCGATCACCTCACTGCGGAAAAACCGCGCGCCTGCCGCCTGCGCCAAAGTTCGCAAGTCGATATGCACCTGCTCAAAGGTGTAATGGCCCGCAATATGGCCGGGCAGCATGCCCGAATAAGGGGTGTGCGTGTCGCGGCAGATCAACGTCAGACGCACCCCGGGCAAAGGCCGCATGGCCCAGCGCCGCAGCAGCACAGCATGGCTGTGCCCACCGCCGACTAAGACGATGTCGCGCACAACCGGAGTCTCAGGAGTCTGCATGGCGGGCAAGCGGTGAAGGCCTCATTGTCGCTGGCTTATCTGAGCTTCTCTTGTTGGGAGGCTCTCCTTGTGGGATTGCCGCCCTCGGCGCAATGCGGCCGTCGATCAAGCACCGGGGCCTGCCAGAGGTCCTGTCGCCGCGAGGGCGCGTCTCCCACACCACCCACAACGCTCATGCAGAAAGCGCCACCTGCCCCACCTTAAGCCCCACCCCGCCGCCACGCGTGATAACGCTTCAGCCAGGGCAGCGCCCAGCGGGGTTGGTGGGTGCGGCGGTGGGCGCCGGCGGCCAGTTGATTGGCCTGTGAGAAGGTGGGATAGGGGTGCACACTGGCCAGCACCCGCTTGAGGCCCAGGCCGTTGTTCATCGCCAAGGTGAATTCGGCCAGCAGCTCGCCCGCCTGCTCGCCCACGATGCACACACCGAGCAGGCGGTCACTGCCCGCAGCGGTGAGCAGTTTGATAAAGCCGCTGCGACTGCCCTCGATGATGGCGCGGTCGAGCTCGGCCAGGTCCAGGCGGGTGAGGTCATAGGCCAGGCCCTGGGCCTGTGCCTGCTTTTCATTGAGGCCGACGCGGGCGATCTGCGGATCCAGAAACAGGGTCTGGGGCATGAGGGCCCGATCTGCGCGCATGCGGTAGAAGCCCTGCACAGCATGCACCGCCGCATGCCAGCCCTGGTGGCCGGCAGCATGGGTGAGTTGGCCTTGGCCGGTCACATCACCGGCCGCAAAAATACCGGGGATGGGCGTCTCCAGGTATTCGTCGACCACGAATTCCTTCAAACCCAGCGCCTCCAGGCCCAGGCCCTGCCAGCGCGGTCGTCGGCCGAGCGCCAGCAACAGCAGATCAAATTCGATGCGCCGCTCGCCCGCTGCGCTGTGCACGAGGGCATGGCGCTGTTCATCGCGTCCGCAGCGCTGTACCCGGGCTTGCAGCAACACCTCCACACCAGCCGCTTGCAAGGCCTGCAGAGCAGCCTCGCCCACATCGGTATCTTCCTGTGCAAGCAACTGAGGGCCCTGCTCGACCAGCGTGAGCTGCGCGCCCAGGCGGGCCAGCGCCTGCGACAACTCGCAGCCGATGGCGCCACCGCCCACCACCAGGATGCGGCGCGGAATCTGCTGCAGGGCGGCCAAGCGGTCCCAGAGCGTGTCACTGGTGACGGCGTCCACCTGCTCGAGCCCGGGCCATTGCGGCAGCACCGGCGTGCTGCCGGTGGCCACCACGATGGCGCGGGTGCTCAGCTGCCGTGTGCCTTGCCCGTCCTGCAGCTCGACCGTCCAGGGGTTGAGGATGCGGGCACGCGCCTTGAGCACCTCCACGCCCAGCGCGGTGTAACGCTCGGCGCTGTCGTGCGGCTCGATCTGGCTGATCACCTGCTGCAAGCGGCGCATCAGCGCAGGCCCGTCGAGGGCAGGCTCACCCACTTGCACGCCGAACTGCCCGGCCTGGCGCGCCTGATGCATCTGCCGCGCCGCATGAATCAGCGTCTTGCTGGGCACACAGCCCCGGTAGAGGCAGTCCCCGCCGGGCCGCTCGGCCTCAATCACGCTCACCTTGGCCCGCAGGGCCGAGGCCATATAGGCCGTCACCAGCCCACCAGCGCCGGCACCGATGACCACCAGATTGCGATCAAAGCGCTGCGGCCTCTGGGCCCACCAGCGCGCCAGAGCGCGGCGGGCGCGCCAGCGGGGCAAGGCCCAGCGCAGCAGCAAGGGCAAGGCAGCCAGCGCGGCCAGGGCCAGCAGCAGGTCGGCCGACCACACGTCGGAGGCAGAGCGCAAGCGCGAGAGCGCGCCGCCGGCATGCACATAGACCAAGGTGGCCGGCACCATGCCCACCAGGCTGATGGCGGCAAAGGGTCCGGCCCGCATCTGCGTCAGCCCCATGGCCAGATTGATGGCAAAAAACGGAAAGACCGGCAGCAGCCGCAGGGCCAGCAAATAGAAGTTGCCATCGCGCGCCATACCGCGCTCCAGCGCCGCATGCCAGCGGCCGGCATAGTGGCGGGCCAGATCCCGCAACAGGTAGCGCGCCACCACCATGGCCAGCGTAGCCCCCAAGGTGGCCGCCAGCAGCACCAAGACAGCGCCTTCAACAAAACCGAACAATGCACCGCCGGCCAGCGTAAGGACCGTCGCTCCCGGCAAGGACATGCCGGTGACTCCCACGTAGACGGTGGCAAACGCCGCGCGCGCCAGCCAGGGGTGGCTGGCCTGCCAAATCCACCAGTCCTTCTGATGCTCGCGCAAGGCCTCCAGACTGAGCCAGGTGCCGCCCCAGGACCAGGCTAAAAACAAGGCCACCGCCAGCATTAGGGCCAGCCACAGCCGGCGCGAAGCCAGGGCGCGGCGCGGCAAGGACTCAGATGCGGTCGGGATGGGCATGAACAGGACGGGCAGCGGCGCCGGGCGCAAGCCGGCTGCAAAGATCAAGGCACTGTAGCACCGTGCTTGTGTGGGCTGCGGTTCTAAAGCAAGCGTCGCATCGCTGCGAGAGATGCCCCCCATAAGGCCCCCGACCCTTGGGAAGGCGGTGTGAGCTGGGCCCTCGCAGCGATGCGGCCGGCCCTGCATCGCAGCCGTGCTCAGGACACCTTCGAGAAGGTGCGCGCAGCTTGCCCGCTGTACCGACAAACACGGCCCACCCCACCCGCCCCCAACACGCGACTGCTTGTGTTTGTTACGTATGGATGAGCTTTTCAAGGGCCATTTCATCGCTACCATCAGTCCAGCCCATCTGCAGTGCCCAAGAGGTGGGCCAGACCCCGACCCGTGACCCTTAACTCATGACCTTCGACGCATCCCCTCCTCCCTCGAATCAAGCCCATGAAGAGGCAGCGCGCTACGCATTGCTGCGGCGGCTGGCGCCCACCTTGCGGCACCACCTGGCCGGTGAATTTCAGCCCCTGGGGATGATGGTCGCCCTGATGGAGCGACGGCTGCAGCAGCGGGCCGATCCGGCCAGCCTGGTGGAGCACTGCAACTCCCTGGGCCAACTGTCGCGGCAGGCGGCCGAGCACTGCATGGCATTGATGAATTGGGTGGCGCCCCGGGGCGATGCAGACCTTGCCCTGGAAAACGGCGTGGCTGACTGTGTGAACATGCTGGCCACCAGCTTGCGCTTTCGCGGCTTTGCACTCAGTCATGAATGCATCGACCAGGCGGTCAGGGTGCCGGGCCACGCGCTGCGCACCGTCTTGCCAGCGGTCATTTTGTATCTGAGCGACAGTGCGTCTGGACCGTCTGATCTGCATGTGCAGGCCCAGACCATCGAACAAGAGGTCGTCATTGATGTGAGCCTCACGCCCGTCGACAGGCCGCAGGAATCTGCTACGGCGGCTGACTATCGACCACTGCAGTGGGGCGATGTCTGCGCGCTGGCGCAGGCCGAAAGCGTAGCCCTGCAGCGCCAGCCCGGCAGGGTGCAATTGCGAGTGACCCCGCTCAGCTGAAAAATCAACGCAGCGGAATCGGCAAGGTGCGATCGACGGGCACGGCGGTCACACTGTTTTGCGGCGATCCCTCAATCAGCCGCTCAGAATAGGTCAGGTAGACCAAGCTGTTGCGGCCCTTGTCGACCATGCGAACGATGCGCAGCTTCTTGAAGAGAAGTGACATGCGCTCGCTAAACACCTCCTCCTGCTGCGGCAACGGGGAGACGAAGCTGATGGGTCCAACCTGCCGGCAAGCGATGGAGGCTTCGGCCTTGTCTTCGGCCAGACCCAGCCCGCCTTTGATGCCGCCGGTCTTGGCGCGCGAGACATAACAAGTCACCCCCCGCACGCGAGGGTCGTCATAGGCCTCGACAATGACTTTATGGTCCGGCCCTATCCACTGGAAAGCGGTATCGACCTCACCGATGCGCTGCTGAGCCCAGGCGGCTGCGCTGATGCAGCCGAGGATGGCGACGCAAGCAAGATGTCTAAAGTGCAAGCTCATGGAGGCCTCCGATGAAAACGCCTTGTGATCTTAATGGGCGGCGCTGCTTCGGTTTTGTCCCCTCTCCTTCTGAGGGAGGGTGCAAGATGGCACGCACTCAGCTGGCCTGCTGCACCAGCCGATAAGCCGCCTCCGAGCCAGTCGGCTCGGCCATCAACTGCCAGCGGCTCTGGTGGAACATTGCAACTGCCGGGCGGTGCGCGATCGACACCAAAGCGCCGCCCGCCTCACGGGTGAGTGCGCCCAAGCGAGCGTAGAGGGTTTGCTCGGCCTGCTCATCGAGGGCGCTGGTCGCTTCGTCGGCAAACACCCAGCGCGGCCGCTTGAGCAGCACCCGCGCAATGGCCAAGCGTTGTGGCTCGCCGCCCGAGAGCTTTTGCGTCCAGGCGTCCTCATCGCCCAAGCGGCCGACCAGATGGCCCAGCAATGCATCATGCAGAGCCTGCTCGAGTTGTTGGTCGGTAAAGCGCGCCACCGGCTCCGGGTAGGCCAACGCATCGCGCAAGGGCCCATCCGGGAAATAAGGCCGCTGCGGGATGAACATCACATCGGCGGGCATGCTCACCTGGCCGCGGGAAAACGGCCAGATGCCCGCGAAGGCGCGAAACAGCGTGGACTTGCCGCTGCCCGAGGGCCCTTGCAGCAGCACGCTCTGGCCGGCCTGCACTTGCAAGTGCAGGTGGGCCAGCAAGGTCTTGCCGTTGGGCAGGTCCAGGCACAGGTCACTGGCTTGCAAGCTCTGGTCCTGCTCGACACCCTGGCGCTGTAGCGCAGCGCCCGCAGTCCGGGTCTGCAGGTGCGCCTCGAAGCTGGTCAGTCGGTCGGTGGTGGCGCGCCAAGCAGCCAGGGTGGCGTAGTTTTCAACAAACCAGCTCAAGGCGTCTTGCACCCGCGAAAACGCCGAGGCCACCTGCATCAGTTGGCCCAGCGCGATTGCGCCGCTAAAAAAACGCGGCGCCGCCACCACAAAGGGAAAAACGGTGGCCGCCTGTCCAAAGAAATTGGTAAAACCCACCAGGTTTTTCTGCTTCTTGAGCAGTTGCAGGTAGTTGCTCATCACCCGCGAAAACCGCAGGTCCAG
>JBAXEN010000273.1:0-5546 GCA_037140415.1 Betaproteobacteria bacterium
ACCCGCAGGAGTTTCCCGGCGTCATCAAGTCCGATTGCGTGGTGCTGGATTTCGGTACAGCCAGTCTGATGCACGGTGCGCTGGAGCAAGAGGTCAACCTCGATGGCCATGCGCATGAGGGAGAAGCACCCACCAAAGAGTGTCCGGAGTGCGACGCCACCGTGCCGCTGTCATGCATGGAGTGCCCGTTGTGCGGCCACATCTGGGAGCGCCAGCCAGAGGATACCGGCGCACTCTCGGATTTCATCATGAGTGAAATCGATCTGCTCAAACGCTCGAATTTCCGGTGGTGCGATCTGTTTGGTTGTGACGACGCCTTGATGGCCACGGGCTTTACCGCCTGGGGTGGCGTGTTTTTCCTGAACGGCCGCTGGCATGCCATCGGTGGTGCCAAGTCGCTGCGTCCTACCTTGCTGGCTGTAGGCGAGCGCACCGTGTGCATGGCGCGCGCTGATGACTGGCTCAACGACCATGAGTCTGCCGACTCGGCGCACAAGACCCGGCGCTGGCTCAACGAGCCGCCCACGGTCAAGCAACTGGTCTACCTGCCAGAGGCGATGCGGACAGATTTCGGCATGACCCGCTACCAAGCCTCCGCATTGTTGTCGTTTCAGTTCAACCGCAAAGAGATTCAGCGTCTGGTCACCGCTGCCAATGACGCGCATCACAGCAGTCACTCCCAAGTTTTGGAGGCGGCTTGAAGTGCGCAGTCTGTGCCCGCCAGGCCAAAGGCTACGGCTGGTTTAACCCCAGCCTCAAACGCAGCGACCCCAGTCGCTACTCAGACCAATGGGTGTTTTGTTCGCGTCGCTGCCAAAACGCCTTCTCAACACTCATGAATAAAACGGAGGGACAAATGATTGATCCAAGTGAAATGGAAACCACGGCCATGGGCGCGTGCCTGCACCCATTGGGTGAGTTTGTGGGCTCCATCGGCATGGACCGCCCGCTGGCCAGTTACAGCCGCTTGGAGGTGCTGACATTGATTGACGTCGTTGTCACCGCCTACCAACGCCAGATGACGGCTGAGCACGAACGCATGGCTGCGCGCGACCGGGCGTTTTTGCAAGAGCGCCTGAGCTTGCAGAAGGGGCGTGTGTGATGCTGGACTTCAATGCCCGCCCCAAAATTCAGGAACAGATCAGCCAACTCATTGATGCAGCATTGACCCGGGAGCGCGCTGGCCAGACGCCACGCGACTACCTGGGTGCATCGCGCTTGGGCGTCTCATGCGAGCGTGCGCTGCAATATGAGTACACGCACACACCGGTGGACGACGGCCGTGATTTCTCAGGCCGCTTGCTGCGCATCTTTGAGGTAGGCCACACGCTGGAAGACCTGGCCATCCGCTGGTTGCGCATGGCGGGGTTTGACCTGTACACGCGCAAAGTCCAAGGCGGTCAGTTCGGCTTCTCCGTGGCAGGTGGACGTATCCGGGGTCACGTCGACGGGATCTTGAATACCGGACCTGCCGATCTTGGCGTGAGCTACCCGGCGCTCTGGGAGTTCAAGACCATGAACGACAAGTCCTGGCGCGACACCGTCAAGCACGGGGTGGCCAAGTCCAAGCCGGTCTATGCCGCACAGGTTGCGGTGTATCAGGCCTACATGGAGGCCAGCATACCGGGCATCTCTGCCAACCCGGCGCTATTTACGGCCATCAACAAAGACACCCAGGAAATCTGGTTCGAGTTGCTGCCCTTTGACGGCGGGCTGGCGCAGCGCATGTCCGACCGCGCCGTGCGCGTGATCACCGCCACCAGCGCAAGCGAGGTCTTGCCGCGCTTTGCCACCACACCTACCCACATGGAGTGCAAGTTCTGCGCTTGGCAGGACCGCTGCTGGGGGACTCAATGACGGCTGGAAACATCGTCTGGCTTGACTACAACAACGCCCCCGAACAAAGGCTGGAAACAGCGGCTGACACGCAGGCGCTGCGGGATGGTCTGCTGGACCGGCTCGAATCGGTGTTGCTGTACCTGTTTCCCAGTGGCCGCATTCGCGGCAACAAGTTTTATGTGGGTGATATTGATGGCGCGCCGGGCAAGAGTCTGGTGGTGGAGCTGGATGGTCCCCGGCGCGGTCTGTGGAAGGACTTCGCCGATGACGATGGCGGCGACCTGATCGCAGCCTGGGCCAAGTCACGGGGGCTGTCGACGCAGCAGGACTTTCCGCGAATCGCCGATGAAATCCGTCAGTGGCTCGGCTTTGCGCCTCCCGTGGACCACGGGGCCAGGCGCGACATGCGAACGGTTCCGATGGATGAACTCGGTCCCTACACCGCCAAGTGGGATTACGTCGGGCTCGATGGCGAGCTGATTGCCTGCGTCTACCGTTACGACCCACCATCGGGCAAGGAGTTCAGGCCGTGGGATGTTCGCGCGCGGATGTGGCGTGCCCCTGATCCGCGCCCGCTTTACAACCTGCCAGCGTTGCAGACGACCCGCACCGTGATCCTGGTCGAGGGTGAAAAGTGTGCTGACGCCCTGATTGGCGCGGGCATCGTTGCAACCACCGCCATGAACGGGGCCAAAGCACCGGTGGACAAAACCGACTGGTCCGCGCTCAAGAACAAAGATGTGCTGATCTGGCCCGACCGCGACGCGCCGGGCTGGGACTATGCCGAGAGCGCTGCACGCGCCTGCGCAGCCGTGGGCTGCCAGTCGGTGTCCATCCTCGTGCCGCCAGCTGACAAGCCGCTCAAGTGGGACGCCGCCGACGCAGCGCAGGATGGCTTTGATTGCGCCGCCTTCATCGCGCAGGCCGAGCGCCGGGTGGTCAAAGCGGCTGCGCCCATGGTGCCGACCTTCACGCTTGGCGCATTGCTCGACGATGACTCACCGCTCCCTGAAGATTTGATTGAGCCGCGCGTGCTGACTCCGGGCGGCTTGCTGGTGTTTGGCGGTGCGCCCAAGGTCGGCAAAAGCGACTTCCTGCTGGCCTGGCTCACCCACATGGCTGCCGGTGCCTCGTTTTTGGGGATGAGGCCTCCCCGGCCGCTGCGGGTGTTCTACCTGCAAGCCGAGGTCCAGTACCACTATCTTCGCGAGCGGGTGAAAGGCATTCGCCTCTCGCCAGAGCATTTGACGCTGGCGCGCACCAATTTCATGGCCACGCCGCAGTTGCGCCTGATTCTGGACGACGACGGGCTGGCGCAGGTCATCCCGGCCATGGCGGCCGCCTTCAGCGGTCAGACCCCCGACATCATCGTGATCGACCCGATCCGAAACGTCTTTGACGGGGGCGACGCAGGCGGCGAGAACGACAACGGCGCGATGCTGTACTTCTTATCGCAGCGCGTGGAGCGCATTCGCCAGGCAGTGAACCCCGAGGCGGGCGTGATCCTGGCGCACCACACTAAAAAGCTGGGCAAGCGCCAGTTTGAGGAAGACCCGTTTCAGGCACTGGCAGGTGCTGGCAGCCTGCGCGGCTACTACTCGTCGGGGATGCTGCTATTTCGCCCCGATGAGGCGCAAAGCACCCGCCACCTGATCTACGAGCTGCGCAACGGCCCGGCCATTGAGACCAAGTTCGTCGACAAGATGGACGGCCAGTGGCACGAGGTCGATGTCAATGACCGGCTGGTGCTCAAAGAGTATGGCGAGCGGCTCGATGCTGAGCGCAGGCGAAAGCGCGATGCCATTTTGCAGATCCTTTTTGAGGAAGCGTCGCAGGGGCGCTGCTACACCGCCAACCAACTGGCCGAGTCCTTTGAGGGCAAGGCAGGTCTGGGCGGCGAGCGCACGATCCGGGAGCGGATCTCAGCCCTGTCTACGCAGGGCTACATCAAGTTTTTCCGCAACAGCACGGACTACGGACTGCCCTCGATTGGGCGCTCCAAGTTTGGCTACTTGTGCGTCGAGGGCATGGTCCTGAACACGCACACAGGTGAGCCCGATCCAGACACCGGCGAGCTGCTACTGCGCCCGCTCGCAGTGCTGCCAACCCACTACAAATGCCCGCAATCCGGGGCCGCGATGCCCGTCGAAAACCCGGATGTGTGGGTGTACCAAGAAATTAGCAACGACCCGCAGGAGCAAGAATGAACACGATTTGCCAAGATAGAACCCGCACAAGTGCAGCGTTGTCATACGCACGCATTGACCCGCATCAACCTGCAAACGCCCTCAATGGCTATCCGTTGGCAACGGCTGGCATAGACCCGCAGGAGTACGCAGGAGCCCGCAAGAGTTTGCGCAAACAAGTTGGCAAAACTTTTGCCAACTGGACCCCACTTTTTGCCAACTGGATTCAGTTGGCAGACCCTTGCCAACTTCATTCCCATATAAATCAACCACTTACGCTTAAGTTGGCAAAGTTGGCAGTTGGCAACGCTGCCAACTTGCCAACTGGCCGCAAACCCGCATGGATGCTGGGTTTTCATGAAAAATCCAGTTGGAGAAAACTCCCCTCCTACTACGTAGGAGAGGGACCTGTGGTTCCCTCTGACCTACGTCGGAGTGTTTCATCGGTCGATTCACCGTTGCCGGGAAACAGGGTGGTGGTTCTGGCCATTGATCTGGGGACAACAACCGGTTGGGCACTTCGGTCCAAAGACGGACAGATCGCGCATGGCTTTGCCAGCTTCAAGCCCCAGCGGTTTGAGGGCGGCGGTATGCGTTACCTGAGATTCAAACGCTGGCTTACCGAGATCAAAGCGCTGGCCACCGACATCCACGCCGTGTACTTCGAGGAAGTGCGTCGCCATGCAGGGGTGGACGCAGCCCACGTCTACGGCGGCCTAATGGCCACGCTTACCACCTGGTGCGAGCACCACAACATCGCCTACCAGGGCGTGCCAGTGGGCACGATCAAAAAACACGCCACAGGCAAAGGCAATGCGGGCAAGGGCGAAGTGATTGCGGCCATGCGTTTGCTGGGCCACCCCGTCACCGATGACAACGAGGCCGATGCGCTGGCGCTCTTGCATTGGGCCATTGACACGCAGGAGGTGTGAGATGTCCATACCAACTCCACGAGGCGGCTGGTCGGCGGACGAGGTAGCCGACTATTTCATCCAGGCTTCACGCACGGCCCACAAACTCCCGCCAGTTCGGGTGCAGGGCCACTTTAACGTCTGGCCCACCATTGTGCGAACCGATTACGAGCGCATGGCCAGTGACGATGCCCCGATCTATCGGTTTCCACCCACCCCGGCCGAGGTGGACTGCATGCTCGAGGTCATGGGCTGGGTCCAGTGGCTTGAGGTGGAGCAGCGCCACCTGGTGTGGATGCGGGCGGCACGTTACCGCTGGTACGACATCGGCAAACGCTTCGGCTGTGCACCACGCACTGCGCAGCGCCGCTGGGAAATTGCCATGTACATCGTGGCCAGCAACCTGATGCGGGGAAGTTTGGTGAGGTAGTTGCAGGTAGTTGCGTGCCAGATACAAATGATGCTTACTCCTGTGGGCTATTGCGGAGAAAACGCGGATTTGAGCGTGTCGCGTTTTACCGGAATTTCGCTTACATTTTGTCTACGGTTGCGAGAGATGTGTCTTGCAGCCACCCTCATTAAACAGCCCGCAAAGACTGCTCACAAAAGG
>JBAXEN010000274.1:0-5524 GCA_037140415.1 Betaproteobacteria bacterium
CAGCAAAGCGGCATCGACGGCGTCGCCGCCCTGATGGTGGTGCTGCTGCTGATGGCCTTGCTGCTGTGGACCCTGGGTCTGAGTGGGCGTGGCCGCCGCACGGGCGGTGCGCTGGCCCTGCTGGCCTTGGCCCTGGGCCTGTGGTGGGCTGCGCCGCAGGTGGTACAAGCACCGGCACAGGCAGCAGCCAGTCGTCAGGGGCCCTGGCAGGCCTGGCGGCCCGGCCTGGTCGAGCAACTGACGGCCCAGGGCCGGCCGGTGCTGGTGGACTTTACCGCTGCCTGGTGCATCACCTGCCAGTACAACAAAAAGACCGTGCTCGAAGACTCAAGGGTGCTGGCTGATGCGCAGACGCACCAAGTGGCTCTGCTGCGGGCCGACTGGACGCAGCGCGACAGCACCGTCACCGCTGCGCTCGCTGAACTCGGCCGCGCCGGCGTTCCGGTCTACGCCCTCTACGCGCCGGGAAGGCCGCCGGTACTGCTATCAGAGATTTTGAGCGTGGGCGAGTTGCGCCAGGCCCTGTCCCAGTTGTAAATTCGCAGAAGGGGTATAAAGTCCCCAGAGACGACAACAAGCAGAGGCAGCAGGCGCGAAACAGCGCCCGAGGAGACAACCATGCCCATCCCCCCCAAGCCGCGCTCGACCGCCGAGCGCGTGAGCTGGGTGCTCAGCAATTGCCAGACCATCGCGGTGGTCGGGCTCTCGCCCAAGCCCCACCGCGCCAGCTTTGACGTGGCGCAGTACATGCAGTCACGCGGCTACCGGATCATCCCCATCAACCCCAATGCCGACGAGGTGCTGGGTGAGAAGGCCTATCCGAACCTGAGCGTCGCGGCCCAGTACGAGCGCATTGACCTGGTCAACTGCTTTCGCAACAGCGAAGACATCGCCCCCATCGTCGATGAGGCGCTGAGCATAGGCGCGCGAGCGCTTTGGCTGCAGTTGGGCATCCGCAACGACGAGTCGGTCCACAAGGCTGCCGAGGCGGGTCTGGTGGCCCTGCAAGACCGCTGTATCAAGATAGACCACAAGGCGGTGGCCGGCGGTCAGATGCAATCCAGCCTGGGCTGAAAGCCCTTAGGCCGGGCTCGCAGCAGCAGCAGGCGGCGCACTCGCAGCCGCCTTGCCGCCACCCAGGCCTGGCCGCTGAGCTGACACGCAGGCGACCGGGCTCAGGCAGGCCGGTGGCCATCAGCTCGGCCGCAGGCCACCTCAAAGCCCGATAATGCCCGTCGACTTTGGCTCCACACGAAACGGTCCTTCCATGAGCTTTGCCCCTTTGCAGAACGACACTTTTTTGCGCGCCTGCCTGCGCCAGGCCACCGAGCACACGCCCGTTTGGCTGATGCGCCAAGCCGGACGCTACCTGCCCGAGTACTGCGCCACCCGGGCCAAGGCCGGCAGCTTCATGGGCCTGGCCACCAATGTGCAGTACGCCACCGAGGTGACGCTGCAGCCACTCGATCGCTACAAGCTCGATGCGGCGATCCTGTTTTCAGACATCCTGACCGTGCCCGACGCGATGGGTTTGGGCCTGTCATTTGCGCAGGGCGAGGGGCCCAAATTTGAGAAGGTGGTGCGCGACGAGGCGGCTGTGGCCGCCTTGGCCGTGCCCGACATGCACAAGCTGCAGTATGTTTTCGATGCGGTCACCTCAATCCGCCGGGCCCTGAACGGACGGGTGCCCCTGATCGGTTTTTCCGGCAGCCCCTGGACGCTGGCCTGCTACATGGTCGAGGGCGGCGGCTCCGACGATTACCGTCTGGTCAAGAGCCTGATGTACGCCCGCCCCGACCTGATGCACCGCATCCTGGCGATCAATGCCGACGCGGTGGCCGCCTACCTCAACACCCAGATCGAGGCCGGCGCCCAGGCGGTGATGGTGTTTGACAGTTGGGGCGGGGTGCTGGCCGACGGCGCCTTCCAGAACTTCAGCCTGGACTACACCCGCCGGGTGCTCGCCCAGCTCAAGCGCAGCCACGACGGCGCGCTGATCCCGCGCATCGTCTTCACCAAAGGCGGCGGACTGTGGCTGTCCGAGATGGCCGGGCTCGATTGCGAGGTACTGGGGCTGGACTGGACGGTCAACCTGGGCCGGGCACGCGCGCAGGTCGGTGGCACGGTCGGAGGGCCCGGCAAGGCCCTGCAAGGCAACATCGACCCGAACGTGCTGTTTGCCCCACCGGCGGCCATTGCCGAGCAAGTACGCAGCGTGCTCGACAGCTTTGGCACGCCGCACACCGACAAAAGCCAGAGCGGCCCCACGCACATCTTCAACCTCGGCCACGGCATCAGCCAGTTCACGCCGCCCGAGCATGTGCAGGCCCTGGTCGAAGCGGTGCACACGCATTCGCGCGCATTGCGCTCAGGCCGCTGAGCAAAGCCGCTGCCTGGCTGCGACGGCTGCCCGGCCGGCGCGTGCCATGGCGCGACCCTATAGCACGAAAGCGGCGCCGGGTTGGCAACTTATGCACAAAATTCGTGCTGCGCTGCGACATACGGCAGGCTCCACGGTGGCCCCCGCTATAAAAGGCATAGCATTGCTAAGTCCTTGATTTTTAAAGAAATTGTTGTTTTGCCGTTTTTCCGTGCAATCCAAGGAAGTCCTTGATTTACAAGGCTTGCAGCGCGGCTGAGCTGAGCTATCAACAAAGTTATCCACAAGAACGCTGGACAAATGTAAAGGCCTCGTTAAATCAAGCACTTAGCTGATCTTACGAAGGTGAAACGGTAAAAAACCCACCCAAACCATGAGTTTCTGGCTGGACATCGTCGTTGCCACCCCGGCCCACAGCAATGTGGCTGGGCCGCTGACCTATGAAAGTGAGTCGGCGCTTTCGCCCGGGCAGTTGGTGCGCGTGCCTTTGGGTCGGCGTGAAGTGCTCGGCGTGGTCTGGGCGGTTCGCGCCGATGCCGGCAGCCTGGCGCAAGGCCAGGCCAAATCGGTGCAAGCGGCGCTCGAGGGCATAGACCCGCTGTCACCGAGCTGGCTCGCGCTGATCGGCTTTGCGGCCAGCTATTACCAGCGCTCGCTGGGGGAGGTGGCCCTGGCGGCTTTACCGCCCCAGCTGCGCGAACTCGATGCGGTACAAGTGGCTCGGCGCCTCAAGCGCAAGGGGTCCGCCGAGGTACAGGTCGGACCGGCGCCCGCGCGGCCCACGCTCAGCGACGAGCAAGCGGCCGCCTTGGAGGGCTTTGCCGAGGCCGAGCGGCCCGCGCTGCTGTTCGGGGCCACCGGCAGCGGCAAGACCGAGGTTTATCTGCGGGCGGCCGAACAGGTGCTGCAAGGCGACGCGCGGGCGCAGGTGCTGGTGATGGTGCCCGAGATCAACCTCACCCCGCAGCTGCAGCAGCGGCTGCATGACCGCTTTGCCCATCTGGGCGCCGGCCGGGTGGTGGCCCTGCACAGTGGCTTGAGCCCGGCGCAGCGGCTCAAGAGCTGGCTGGCGGCGCACAGCGGGCAGGCTCGGGTGGTGCTGGGCACCCGCATGGCGGTGCTGGCTTCGCTGCCCGGGCTGCGGCTGATCGTGGTCGACGAGGAGCACGACCCCAGTTACAAACAGCAGGAGGGGGCGCGGTATTCGGCCCGCGATCTGGCGATCTACCGCGCCCGGCTGGAGAGCCAGCGGCTGGCCGCGCAAGCGGCAGGCCAGGACCAAGCCACCGCCCCGGCCTGCCGGGTGCTGCTGGGCTCGGCCACGCCATCGATGGAGAGCTGGCAGGCCTGCCTGAGCGGGCGATACCTGAGGCTGGACATGCGCCGGCGCATAGGCGCGGCAGCGTCCGAGCGCGGACCCGAGGTCAAACTGATCGACATGGGCCAGCAGCCGCGTGGTGCGGTGCTGGCCCCGCCCCTGCTGCAGGCCATGGCCGAGCGGGTGGGACGAGGCGAGCAGTCGCTGATTTTCCTCAACCGGCGCGGCTACGCGCCGGTGCTGGCCTGCAACGATTGCGGCTGGAAAAGCCAATGCCCGCATTGCAGTGCGCACCGGGTGTTTCACAAGCTCGATCGCAGCCTGCGCTGCCACCACTGCGGCTACGCCGATCCGGTACCGCGCGGCTGCCCCGACTGCGGCAATGTCGACCTGGCGCCGGTGGGCCGCGGCACCGAAAAGCTCGAAGAGCATGTGCAGTTGCTGTTGGCCGACCTGCGCCGCCCCGACGGCTCGCCGCTCAGGGTGGGCCGCATCGACGCCGACAGCACCCGCGGCAAAGGCGCACTGCAGGCCCAGCTCGACCAGGTGCATGAGGGGCATGTTGATGTGTTGGTAGGCACGCAGATGATCACCAAGGGCCATGACTTTCGAAACATCACCCTGGTGGCGGCGGTCAACCCAGATGGCTCGCTGTTTTCCAGCGACTTTCGCGCGCCAGAGCGGCTGTTTGCGCTGCTGATGCAGGCGGCCGGGCGCGCCGGCCGCCAAGCTGAGCAAAGTGGGCGCAGCCAGATGTGGGTGCAGACCTTTCACCCCAAACACCCCTTGTTTGCCGCCCTGCAGCGCGGCGACTACCCTGGCTTTGCCCAGACCGAGCTGCAAGAGCGGCAGGCGGCAGGGTTACCGCCCTTTGGGCACATCGCACTGCTGCGCGCCGACGCGCGCACGCAGGAGGTGGCGCAAGACTTTCTGCGCGCCGCGGCCAAGGCCGCCCTGGACGAGCAGCTGCCCGGCGGCGAGCGGGTCAGCCTCTACCCGGCGGTGCCACTGACGCTGCAGCGGGTGGCCGATGTGGAGCGCGCGCAAATGCTGCTCGAAAGCGCTTCGCGCCCGGCCCTGCAGCAGTTCATGGCCGCCTGGCAGCCCCTGCTGGCGCAAACGCGCCGCCAGCCGGCCTTCAAGCCACTGATCCGCTGGGCCCTGGATGTCGATCCGCTGAGCATCTGAGCCGCGCCCTCACAGCAGCCAGCGCAGCGCCGCCGAAAAACTTAAAAACGCCAGCGCGGTCGACCACAAGATGATGCGGGCGATGCGCCCGGTATTGGCGCCAAAACGCTCAGCCAGCAGCGCCACATTGCTGGCGCTGGGCAGCGCGGCCACCAAGGTGGCCACCGTCACCGCCGGCAGGCTCAGGCCCCAGCCGGCAGCCATCGCCGTGGCACCGAGCGCCGCCACCAGCAGCGGATGCACCAGGAGCTTGAGCACCACCACGCCCGCTTCTTCGCGCCAGGCCGTCCCCACGGCCGCGCCGCTGCCCCATTGCGAGCGCGCCAGCACCGCGCCCATGGTGAACAGGGCCACTGGCGAGGCCGCATCGGCCAGCAAGGCGATGGTCTTGAGCAAAGGCGCGACCGGCTGCCAGCCCAAGGCCGAACTCAAAGCGCCCAGCAGCACCGACCAGGGCAGCGGATTGGCGGCCACGCCGCGCAGCGCCTGCAGCGCCGCCCGACCGGCACCATGGCGATCGGCCCCATCCAGGCGCGACAGCGCAATGCACAAAGACGTGACCAGCACCAAGTCCACCACCAGGGTCACGATGGCCGGCCCCGCCGCCTGCGGCCCCACAAACGCCACCAGCAAAGGCA
>JBAXEN010000275.1:0-5502 GCA_037140415.1 Betaproteobacteria bacterium
CACCAGGCCGGCACGCCCAGCTCGACGATCATCACCCGGTTGAGCGTGCCCACCAGCAAGGCGGTGGTCATGCCGATAGCGGCTTGAAAAAGGGACAAACGCAGCAAACGACCCAGCGGCAATTCGCTGGAAGCCGCATCGGCAAAGGGCAAATGCCGATGGGCAAACGCCACCAGCCAGGCCGGCGGCTTGAGAAAAGACTTTTTCAAGCGTGCCACTGCCAGGCCTGGGAGGTGTAAAAACCGCTTTTGATGCGCTGGCTTGCACCCTCACGCCAGCCGAGCGGGCCCAAACCCTGAACCAGCCCGCTGCGCAAAACCGGCTCGGACACCGGTGTGAGCGAAGGCGAACGGTCGCTGCGCGGGAACAGGCGCCCCAGGCCATGCATCACGGCCAGGGCCGGCGTTCGCGGCGCGAAGGTGAACAAGATGGACTGATCGGTGCGGCCGGCCAGGCGCTGCATGGCCTCAACCATGTGCGGCACGTCATAGTGGATCAGCGAGTCCATGGCCACCACGTGGTCAAACCGGCCCCACTCTGGGGCCAGCATGTCGCCCGCGCGAAAGTCGATGCGTCCGGGGCCACTGTGCCCCTGCGCCGCATAGCGCTCAGCGGCCAGTTGGACCAAGGTGGGCGACAGATCAATCGCAAGGACGTCGGCGCCGCGCTGGGCCGCCTCCATGGCCAGCGCGCCGGTGCCGCAGCCGGCATCGAGCAAACGCATGCCGCGCATATCCTGAGGCAGCCAGGACAACAAGGTGGCGCGCATCTGGTCGCGCCCGGCCCGCACGGTCGCTCGGATGCGGCCCACCGGCGCATTGGAGGTCAGCCGCTCCCAGGCTTTGGCCGCCGTGCGGTCAAAGTAGGTTTCGATCTGTTCGCGGCGCTGGAGATATCCGGTGCTGTTCATGTCAGTCAAACCCCAACAGATCAAAAATGTCACGGTCCTTCATGGGCACCGCCGGCAAGGGGTCTGAGCCCTTCCACAGCGAGGCAGCCAGACGCATGTATTCGTCTTGCACGGCTTTGACCGCCGGCGTGGCTTCGAGCTCAAACATGGTGGACTTGGACAGTCGGCTCTTGCGGATCTCGTCGAGCATCGGGAAATGGGCCATGCTCTTGAGACCGGTCACCCCATTGAACTTGTCGACCTGGTCGGTGGCATCGCTGCGGTTGACGATGACGCCACCCAGGCGCACGTTGTAGTTCTTGGACTTGGCACCGATGGCCTGCACGATGCGGTTCATCGCGAAAATCGAGTCAAAGTCGTTGGCGGTAACGATCAATGCCCGGTCGGCGTGCTGCAGCGGGGCTGCGAAGCCTCCGCAGACCACGTCGCCCAGCACGTCGAAGATCACCACATCGGTGTCTTCGAGCAGGTGATGCTCCTTGAGCAGCTTGACGGTCTGGCCCACCACATAGCCGCCGCAGCCGGTGCCGGCCGGCGGGCCGCCCGCCTCCACACACATCACGCCGTTGTAGCCGGGAAAGACAAAGTCCTCGACCCGCAACTCCTCGGCGTGAAAGTCGACCTGCTCGAGGGCGTCGATCACCGTCGGCAGCATCTTCTTCGTCAAGGTGAAGGTCGAGTCGTGTTTGGGGTCGCAGCCGATCTGCAGAACCCGCTTGCCCAGATGGGAAAACGCAGCCGACAGATTGGACGAGGTGGTGCTCTTGCCGATGCCGCCCTTGCCGTAGACGGCAAAGACTTTGGCATTGCCAATCTTGACACTGGGGTCCATTTGAACCTGCACGCTGCCCTCTCCATCCTCGCCTTTGGAAGACTTTCGGATGTTGCTGATGGGTACGGTTGCGATGCTCATGCGCTGGCTCCTTCGTAGATGCCTTCGAGTCGGTCTTCCAGCTCTTCGCTGGCTTGCCTGAGGGCCTGCAGCACCTCAGGGTCGGGTTGCCAATACTGGCGGTCGGATGCTTCGATCAATCGGTGGGTCAGACGGGCCGATGCGGTCGGGTTGAGCTCGGCCAGACGCTGGCGCATCTGCTCGTCGAGCACAAAGGCATGGGTCAGCTGCTCATAGACCCAGGGCTGTACCTGACCGGTGGTGGCCGACCAGCCCATGGTGTTGGTCAGGTGCGCTTCAATTTGTCGCACGCCTTCGTAGCCGTGCTTGAGGATGCTCTCGTACCACTTGGGATTGAGCATGCGGGTGCGGGTCTCCAGCGCCACTTGCTCGCCCAGGGTGCGGACGGTGCCGCCGCCGTGGCTGTCGCGGGTCTGATCACCGATGTAGACCGGCGCCACCGCTGCAGCCTGGCCGCCGGCTTTGGCGGTCTTGGCGCGCTGAATCGCCCGGCTGACGCCGCCCAGGGTATCAAAGTAGGTATCGACCGTGGTCACGCCCAGCTCGACCGAATCAAGGTTCTGGTAAGCCAGGTCCACATCGGCCAGCACGCTGGCCAGCAACTTGGTTTGCGCCATGGGCTTGCCAGAGCGGCCATAGGCAAAGCCTTTGCGCCGGCTGTAGGTCTCGGCCAGCTCGTCGCCATCTTCCCAGCGGCTGTTGTCCACCAGCATGTTGACGTTGGCACCGTAGGCACCGTCGGCATTGCCGAATACCCGCAGGCTGGCCGTCTCCAGGTCGCAGCCATGCTCGGCCTGGTAGGCCAGCGCATGCTTGCGGATAAAGTTGCCTTCCAGCGGCTCGTCAGCGCCGGCAGCCAGGAAGGCCGCCTCGGCCAGCAGCTTGATCTGCAGGGGCAGCAGGTCGCGGAAGATGCCCGACAGTGAGATCACCACATCAATGCGCGGGCGGCCCAGATCGGCCAGCGCGATCAGCTCAGCGCCTGCCAGCCGGCCGTAGCTGTCAAAGCGCGGGCGCGCGCCCATCAGGGCCAGCACCTGGGCGATTGGCCCGCCCTCGCTCTTGAGGTTGTCGGTGCCCCACAGCACCATGGCGATCGATTCAGGCAGGGCGTTGCCGTCAGCCTGATAGCGCTCGATCAGGCGCTGAGCCTGGCGCGCGCCGTCCTTGACCGCATAGGCACTGGGGATGCGGAAGGGGTCAAAGCCGTGCACATTGCGGCCGGTGGGCAACACATCGGGGGTGCGCAGCAAATCGCCACCCGGGGCCGGCCGGACAAAGCGGCCGTCCAGGGCGCGCAAGATGCCATCGATTTCATTGTCTTTGAGCAACTCAGCGCGAGTACGCTCGAGTTCCTGCAGCTGCACGATCGTCGCTGTGGGTCCGCCGGCCTTGGCCCGGCCTTGCAACTGCTGCAAGGCCTGCTGGGCCGTCCCGCCCTGCGCCAGGGTTTGCAGCACCTCGGCCGCAAGGTCGAGCTCATACCAGGCCTTGGCACAGGTCTGCAGCGTCTCAAGCACCGCCTGCGGCGCCATCGGTTGGCCCACCACATGCAAGCCGTAGGGAATCAGGGTGTAAGCCAGCTCTAGCACCGCATCGTTGACGCGCTGAATCTGCGCCTGCGCAGCCGGGCCCCAGGCCGGCTCGGCCGCAGCCAGATCCAACTCGGCCGCCTGCGCCTGAATCAGCTCGGCCAACTCCAGCGCCTCAGCGCCGGCCTGCGGCTCCAGGCTGCGGTAGCGCTCGAGCATCTCTTTGAGCGCATTGAGGCCCTTGTACAGACCGGCTTCGGCCACCGGCGGCGTCAGGTAACTGACCAACGTCGCCGCAGCGCGGCGCTTGGCGATGGTGCCCTCGGACGGGTTATTGGAGGCGTACAGGTAAATATTGGGCATGTCGCCAATGAGGCGATCGGGCCAGCAGTCGGCGCTCAAGCCGGTTTGCTTGCCCGGCATGAATTCCAGCGCGCCGTGGGTCCCAAAATGCAGCAGAGCATGGGCGCCGAAATCCTCGCGCATCCAGCGGTAGAAGGCAGAAAACGCATGGGTGGGCGCAAAGCCCTTTTCAAACAGCAGGCGCATCGGGTCGCCCTCGTAGCCGAAGGCCGGCTGTATGCCGACAAAGACATTGCCGAAGCGCTCGCCCAGCACAAACAAGTTGGCGCCATCGCTTTGCTGACGCCCGGGCGCCGGGCCCCAGGCCGCCTCGATGGCCTTGAGATGCTTCTCGCGGCGCACATGGTCGTCGGCCGGGATCAGGGCGTGCACATTGGCCTGCGCGCCGTAGCGCTGGGCATTGCCCGCAATGATGCGCTCGCGCAAGTCGTCAACGCTGGTCGGCATCTCCACCCCATAGCCTTGGCGCTGCAGCGCTGCCAAGGTGTTGTAGAGCGACTCAAACACAGCCAGGTAGGCAGCGGTGCCCGTATTGCCAGCATTGGGCGGGAAGTTGAACAACACCACACCGACCTTGCGCTCGGCCAGCTTGGAGCGGCGCAGCGCAATCAGCCGAGCCACCCGCGCAGACAGCGCATTGGCACGCTCGCTGCAAGTGTTCATGTCGTGCGCACCCACCGACTCAAAACGGCAGCCCTTGGCGCAGCCGGTGCAGGCAGTAGCGCCAGCGCTGCCGCGACCGCCGTAGACCATATTGCCGGTGGCGCCGTCGAGTTCGGGGATGGACACCATCATGGTGGCTTCCACCGGCATCAGGCCCTGACCCGAGGCGCCCCAGCTGTCAAGGGTCTGGAACTCCACCGGGGCCACCGCCAGATAGGGCAGATCAAGCTGGGCCAGCAGGTCCTGCGCCGCCCTCGAATCGTTGTAGGCAGGGCCGCCAACCAGGGAAAAGCCGGTGAGCGAGACCAGGGCGTCAATGCTCGGGCGGCCATCCTTCATGAAAAATTCTTGCACTGCTGGCCGGTTGTCCAGGCCACTGGCAAAGGCGGGCACCACCTTCAGGCCACGCGCTTCCAGGGCGGTGATCACACCGTCATAGTGGGCGGTATTGCCGGCCAGCACATAAGAGCGCAGCAGCAGTACGCCCACCGTGCCCTGGCTGCCGCTGGTGGCCACCCGGGGCAAATCGACCAGCCGCGACGACAGGCGCTGACTGGTTTCGGTCTTGAGCCGGGGGTGGTAGACACCCACCTCGGGGTATTCCAGCGGCGGTGCCACCTTCAGGCCCCGCAGCACTGCGCGGGGTCCAGCGGCGTAGCGGTCGACCAGCAGGCTGACCAGTCCCTGAATGTTGTCCTGCGAGCCGGCCAGCCAGTACTGCATGGCCAGGAAATAAGCCCGCACATCCTGGGCAGTGCCCGGAATGAAACGCAAAATTTTGGGCAGGCGACGCAGCATCTTCATCTGCTTTTCGCCAGCACTGGTTTTCTCTTCGGCGCTCATCTGGCCGGCCTGCGCGCTCTTGCCGCGCAGCTTCTTGAGGAATTCCATCGGCCCACTGCTGGGCGCCTGCATGTCGAACTTGCCCATGCGGGTGAGCTTGCTGATCTCGGAGGCCGACATCAGACAGACCATGGCGTCGCATTTCTCGCGCCGCGCCTTGAGTGCGGGCAGCACCGGCAGGAAGTGCTCTTCCATGAAGAGCATGGTGGCAATGACAATGTCGCCTTCCGCGATGTCGGCCACGCAGCGCTCAAGGGCTGCCGCATCATGACCCCACT
>JBAXEN010000276.1:0-5468 GCA_037140415.1 Betaproteobacteria bacterium
CTGCGCCAACGCGCGGCCAGCGCCGGTGCCGAGCGTCGCACCGGCACCTTCTCGCACATCAGCCGCGAGCCTGACGGCACGGCGGTGGTCCACTACCTTGCACGCCCGCCCCAGACCAAGGGCGAGGGCACGCCAGAGACGGTGCGTGCCCGCTGCATCATCGGCGCCGACGGTGCCAATTCCGAAGTGGCCAAGCAGGAAGTGCCGGGAGCCCACAAAGGCAAATTCGTCTTCGCCTACCACGAGATCGTGCGCGCGCCCGAGTACAAACCAGCCGGCTACGACGCCACCCGCTGCGATGTGTTCTACCAGCGCCAAGTCTCGCCCGACTTTTATGGCTGGGTATTCCCGCACGGCGATACGCTGAGCATAGGCACGGGCAGCGCCGACAAGGGCTTTTCACTCAAGGGCGCTACCGCCTTGCTGCGCCGGATGAGCGGGCTCGACCGGGCCGAAACCCTGCGCCGTGAAGGCGCGCCGCTGCCGCTCAAGCCCCTGCCCCGCTGGGACAACGGCCGCGATGTGGTGCTGGCCGGCGACGCCGCCGGCGTGGTGGCGCCAGCCTCGGGCGAGGGCATTTACTACGCCATGCTTGGCGGCCAACTGGCCGCCGAAGCTGCGCACGAAATGCTGGCCACCGGTCAGAGCGCGGCCCTCAAACTGGCCCGCAAGCGCTTCATGAAAGAACACGGCACCGTGTTTTGGGTGCTGGGCATGATGCAGTGGTTCTGGTACACCACCGACCGCCGCCGCGAGCGCTTCGTCAAGATCTGCGAAGACAAGGACGTGCAGACCCTGACCTTTGAGTCCTACATGAACAAGAAGCTCACCCGCAAAAAGCCCATGGCCCATGTGCGGATCTTCTTCAAGGATGTCGCCCACCTGTTGGGTCTGGCGCGGGTCTGAAGGCGCGGGTCTGAGTAGTCCTGAGCACCTGCGGGGTTGAGGCGAAGGCACCAGCGGCTGATCGGTAAACCTCCACCGCCATGCCGACCGCGCTGCAAGACTTGTTCGGGCTGGAGCTGCCCATCATCCAGGCCCCCATGGCAGGGGCCCAGGGCAGCGCGCTGGCCATTGCGGTCTGCAAGGCCGGGGGCCTAGGCTCCCTGCCCTGCGCGATGCTGGGCCTGGAGGCCCTGAAGCAGGAATTGGCGACCATCGCAGCGGGGACCGACCGGCCCTTTAACGTCAACTTCTTCTGCCACGAGCAGCCCCGCGACGAGGGTCAAGCGATATGGCAGCAAACGCTGGCGCCCTACTATGCCGAACTCGGCATGGAGCCGCAGAACCTGGCTGCGGGCCCAAGCCGCAAGCCCTTTGATGCGGAAGCAGCGTCGGTGCTTGAGGCCTTCAAGCCTGCGGTGCTGAGCTTTCATTTCGGGCTGCCGGCGCCGGCGTTGGTGCAGCGGGTGCGGGGCTGGGGCGCCAGGGTGATCTCATCGGCCACCACCGTCGAGGAGGCGCTGTGGCTGCAAGAACGCGGCGTCGACGCCATCATCGCGCAAGGACTGGAGGCCGGAGGCCATCGCGGCATGTTCCTCTCGGGCGACCTGAACACCCAATTGGGCACCTTTGCCCTGTTGCGGCAGATCGTCAAGGCGGTCAAGATTCCGGTGATCGCGGCCGGCGGCATCGCCGACGCGCAAGGGGTGGCGGCCGCACTGGCCCTGGGCGCTGCGGGCGTGCAGATCGGTACCGCCTATCTGCTGTGCAGCGAGGCCGGCACCAGCGCAGTCCACCGGGCGGCCCTGAAAAGCCCCGCAGCCCGGCTGACCGCGCTGACCAATGTCTATTCCGGCCGCCCGGCGCGCGGCATCGTCAATCGGCTGATGCGGGAGATCGGGCCGATGAGTCCGGTCGCTCCGGCCTTTCCGCTGGCCACCGCGGCGGTCATTGCTTTGCGCAGCAAAGCTGAAAGCATGGGCAGTGGCGATTTTTCTCCTTTGTGGGCCGGCCAGAATGTGAGCGGCTGCCAGGAGATATCAGCGACACTTTTGACGCGGCAACTGGCAGGCGTCGCCTCAAAGGCACTGCGTTTTCCGAGCTAGCCAAGCGCCGGTCACCCCCAATGAAAACGGCCCCGAAAAAGGGCCGTTTTAAGCTCAAGGCGGCGCCAGGGCCGCAGACCGATCAGCCCAGGGCCTTGGTCACCGCGCGCTGGGTCTGCACGCTGATCAGGTTGGCCCGGTAGGCGGCCGTGCCGTGGATGTCTTGGTTGAGCCCGCTGGCGTCGATCTTGACGCCGGCTGCCGCCTGGGGCGTGAAATTAGCAGACAGGGCCTGCTCCAGGCCTGCGTGGCGGAACACACCGTCGCTGGAGGCGCCGGTCACAGCCACACGTACGCCACTGGCGAACTGGGCCAGAAAAACACCAACCATGGCAAAACGCGAGGCCGGCTGCTTGAACTTCATGTAGGCCGCGCGCTTGGGGATGGGAAAGCTGATGGCGGTGATCAGCTCGCCGTCCTTGAGGGCGGTGCTGAACATGCCTTTGAAGTAGTCGTCAGCGGCAATCTTGCGGGTGTTGGTGTGGATGGTCGCGCCCAAGGCCAGCACCGCGCTCGGGTAGCAGGCGGCCGGGTCATTGTTAGCCACCGATCCGCCCAGGGTGCCCATGGCACGCACCTGACGGTCACCAATATTGCCGGCCAAGTCGGCCAAGGCCGGAATCAGGGCCTTGACTTCGGCATTGCTGGCCACGTCGGCATGGCGGGTCATGGCGCCGATGACCAGAGCGTCACCGTCACGGCAAATGCCGGTCAGGTCTTTGATGCCGGCCAGGTCGACCAACTGGTCGGCGCTGGTCAGGCGCAGCTTCATCGAAGCCAGCAGGGTCTGACCACCGGCCAGCGGGCGGCCGCCAGCGGTGGCCAGATTGACCGCGTCGGCGGTGGAGGTCGGACGTTCTAGGGTAAAGGGGTACATCTTGGTTTTCTCCTGATCTTGTCGCGTTCAGTGTTTGGCTTCGGCAATCGCTTGCCAGACCCGGGCCGAGCTGGCTGGCATGTCCAGATCCTTGACGCCCAGGGGGCGCAGGGCATCGAGCACCGCATTCATGACCGCCGGCGGCGAGCCAATGGCGCCCGCCTCACCGCAGCCCTTGGCACCCAAGGGATTATGCGTGCAAGGCGTGGCCAGGGTGTCGAGTTGGAAATGGGGCATGTCGCCTGCGCGCGGCATGGCGTAATCCATGAAAGAGCCGGTCAGCAGTTGGCCCGACTCGGGGTCGTAAATGCAGTTTTCGAGCAGCGCCTGGCCTATGCCCTGCACCAGCCCGCCATGCACCTGTCCTTCCACAATCATGGGGTTGATGATATTGCCAAAATCGTCAACGGCGGTAAACCGGTCCAGATTCACCACCCCGGTGGCCGGATCGATCTCGACTTCGCAAATGTAAGTGCCGGCCGGGAAGGTGAAGTTGGTCGGGTCGTAGAAGGCCGTCTCGTTCAGGCCAGGCTCGAGCTTGTCGAGCGGGTAGTTGTGCGGCACATAGGCGGTCAGCGCCACCTGCCCAAACGGGATTTTCTTGTCGGTGCCTCGCACGACAAATTCACCGCCCACAAAGTCGATGTCGGCGTCGCTGGCCTCCATCAGGTGGGCGGCGATCTTCTTGGCCTTGGCCTCGATCTTGTCGAGCGCCTTCATGATAACGGTACCGCCCACAGCCAGCGAGCGCGAGCCGTAGGTGCCCATGCCGAAGGGCACGCGGCCGGTGTCGCCGTGCACCACATCGACCTGATCGGGCGAGATGCCCAGACGAGCGGCCACCACCTGCGCAAAGGTGGTCTCATGACCCTGCCCGTGGCTGTGCGAGCCGGTGAACACCGTCACGCTGCCGGTGGGGTGGACCCGGATCTCGCCGCATTCGAACAGGCCCGCCCGCGCGCCCAGGGCGCCGGCGATGTTGGAGGGGGCGATGCCGCAGGCCTCGATGTAGGATGAATAGCCCATGCCGCGCAGCAAGCCCTTGGCTTCAGAGGCCGCCTTGCGCTGAGCAAAGCCAGCCACGTCGGCCAAGTCATTGCTGCGGTTGAGCAGGGCCGGGAAGTCGCCGGTGTCGTACTGCAGGGCCACCGGTGTTTGGTAGGGAAAGCTGGTGATCATATTGCGGCGACGAATCTCGTCCTGCCCCAGTCCGGTTTCCCAGGCCGCCCGGGTGACCAAGCGCTCGAGCAGGTAGGTGGCCTCGGGCCGACCTGCGCCGCGATAGGCGTCGACCGGCGCGGTGTTGGTGAACCAGGCGTCGACCTCCACGTAGATTTGCGGCGTGGCGTACTGGCCGGCCAGCAAGGTGGCGTACAAAATGGTCGGCACCGCCGTGGCGAAGGTTGACAGGTAGGCGCCCAGGTTGGCATCGGTGTGCACCCGCAGCGCGAGGAACTTGCCGTCCTTGTCCATCGCCATCTCAGCATGGCTGACATGGTCGCGGCCGTGGGCGTCGCTCACAAAGGACTCGCTGCGCTCGGCGGTCCACTTGATGTTGCGATTGAGCTTTTTGGCGGCCCAGGTCAGGCAGACGTCTTCGGCGTAGAGATAGATCTTGGAGCCAAAGCCACCGCCCACATCGGGCGCAATCACCCGGACCTTGTGTTCGGGCAGGCCCATCACAAAGGCGGTCATCAAGAGCCGCTCAACGTGCGGATTTTGATTGGAGACGTAGAGGGTGTACTCGTCGTTGGCCCGGCTGTAGCTACCGATGGCCGAGCGAGGCTCCATGGCATTGGGAATCAGTCGGTTGTTCACCAGATCGAGCTTGGTGACATGCGCCGCCTGAGCAAAAGCCGCCTCGACCTGCGCTTTGTCGCCGATGGCCCATTTGTAGAAGTGGTTGCTCGGCGCCTGCTCGTGCAGGACCGGCGCCTTGGCCGCATCGGTCACCCGCACCACGCTGCCGAGCACCTCATAGTCAACCTCGACCAACTCGGCCGCGTTCTTGGCCTGCTCCTGCGTCTGCGCCACCACCATCGCCACATGGTCGCCCACATAGCGCACCTTGCCCTGGGCCAAGATGGGGTGCGGCGGCTCCTTCATGGGCTGACCGTCGGTGTCGGTGATCAGCCAGCCGCAAGGCAGGCCGCCGATCTTGTCGGCCGCCACATGCTCGCCGGTATAGACCTCGATCACACCGGGCGCAGCCTTGGCGCTCGCAGTGTTGATGGACTTGACGATCGCATGCGCGTGTGGCGAGCGCACAAACACCGCATGGCATTGGGCCGTCAGCGTGATGTCGTCGGTGTACTGACCGCCGCCGGTCAGGTAACGGTAGTCTTCCTTGCGCTTGAGGGATTCGCCGATGTGCGGCAGCTTGGTGAAATCAGATGCACCCATGTCTGTACTCCAAAAATTAAGGGCTTCGGACCGTTCTGCGCGAGCTCAGGAGTCCGAAAAACAAGCAAAGCTCAAGCCGCCGCCTTCATGGCCTGGCCGCCCTGCTGGACCGCCTTGACGATGTTCTGGTAGCCGGTGCA
>JBAXEN010000277.1:0-5435 GCA_037140415.1 Betaproteobacteria bacterium
GATTGTGTGGGCACAAATTCAGGTCGTCAACATAATTTTCTGTTGACGATATAAATTTTTTGTGTTGTCATTGACTCCCCTTTTTTGCCCTCTTGCGCAGCTCTGCCGCTCTCCATGGCCACCGCCACTGACATTGCCCACGAACCCAAGACGCTCGCGCGGCAGGCTCAGAACCTGCTGCGCCACGACATCCTGGGCGGGCAGTTGCGGCCCGGTGAGCGGCTGCGCACCAAAGACCTGCAGGCGCGCTACGGCCTGGGCCTGAGTCCCTTGCGCGAGTCGCTGCAAAGGCTGTCGGCCGAGGGGCTGGTGATCATCGACGAGCAGCGCGGCTTTTCGGTGGCGCCGGTCTCACTGGCCGAGCTCAAGGACCTGACGCTGGCGCGCAGCTCGCTGGAGTCCATCATGCTGCCGATGGCGCTGGCCCAAGGTGATGCCGACTGGGAAGCCAACATCCTGGCCGCCTTCCACCGCCTGAGCCGCACACCGCTGCCCAGCGGCGCCGACGCTGAGGAAGCAGCCCGCCTGTGGGAGCTGCGCCACCGGGCTTTTCATGCAGCCCTGGTGGCCGGCTGCGGCTCGCCCTGGCTGATGCGCCTGCACGAGCAGCTGGTCGACCAGACCGAACGCTACCGCATGATCCGGCTGCAGCACCTGAGCAAGCGCAAGCCCAAGGCCCGCGATGTGCATGCCGAGCACCGTGCCCTGATGGACGCGGTGCTCGAACGCAAGGCCGCTCAAGCGGCCCAGCTGATGCGCGAGCACCTGCAAGCCACTTTTGAAGCCACCGCCCAATGGCTGCCCACGCAGCCCGAGAACACACCATGATCATCCGCTCCGCCTATCTGGAAGGCACGGTGGCCGAGGCCGACCGACCCACCTTCGACGCCCACATGCGCGGGCCCGTCATGGCCGCCATCGGCAGCTACCCCGGCCTGCGCGCGGTGCGTCTGCGCGAGCTGGCGCGCGGCGAAGAGGGCGCGCCAGCGGTCTACATGATCTTCGACCTCTATTTCGACAGCCTGGCCGACATGGACGCGGCCCTGGCCAGCGCCACCCGGCAAGCGGTGCGCACCACCATCCAGGAGGGCATGCGGCCTTTCCAAGGTCGGGTCTATCACCTGGTCTTCAGCGAGGACGCAGCGCCGGCCGCCGCCGCATGAGCACCCTGATCACCGGCGCCGGCCTGATCGGCTGCCAAACGGCGGCCCTGCTGGCCGAGCGCGGCGAGAAGGTGGTGCTGCTCGATCTGGCGCCGCAGCGCGAATTCATCGCCTCGGTGCTGCCGCTGAACAAGGGGGTGGTCGAGGCCGGCGATGTGTCCGACCGCACCGGCCTCTTGAGTCTGATGCAGCGCCACCGCATCACGCAGGTGGTGCACACGGCGGCGGCGCTGAGCATGTCGATCCGGCGCGAGCCCGCGCTGGCGGCCGACGTCAATTTTCTGGGCACGGTCAATCTGCTGGAGGCTGCGCGCACCCTGGGTCTGCGGCGCCTGGTCTGCGCGTCGTCGACCACGGTGTACTACCCGATCTTCCACCGGCCGCACAGCCGGCCCATCACCGAGGACTTTGCCTTTCACAGCGTGAGCGAGCGGCCCGGCAGCCTGTATGCCGCCAGCAAGCTCGCCGGTGAATTTTTTGCCCAGCACTATGCGCAGGCCTTCGGCCTGAGCATTGCCATGCTGCGCTACAGCGCGGTGCTGGGCCTGTGGGCCGGGCCCAACCATTCGGTGCCTGGCCGGCTGATGGCCGAACTGCTCGGCCAGGGCGCGGGCGGCTCTGCGGTGCACATCAGCGACCCGCTGCTGATGTGGCGCGGCGGCGAAGACTTCATTGACGCGCGCGAGGTGGCGCGGGCCAATGTGGCGGCGCTCGATGCGGCCGCCCTGCCCTCTTGCGTCTACACCATCGCCAGCGGCCGCATGGCCCGGTTCGCCGACTTCATTGAGGCGGCGCGCCAACTGCAGCCCGGCCGCGAGATCAGCCACGCGCCGCTGCCAGACACCGGCTTTGCCGGATTCGCGCATGCACGGGAAGTACCCTTTGACGTCAGCCGCGCCAAGGCGGAGCTGGGCTTTGAGGCGCGGCACGACCTGATTGAATCGCTGCGCAGGGCGCAGCCCTGGGCGCTGGGCTGAGAAGGGGCCTGCTTCAGGGCGCTTGAGTCGCCCACTCTTCAAGCGCCAGGCCCGGCACCCGATGAAACTCGCGCGCATAGTTGGTGATGACCACGCTGTCTTCGGCCAGAGCATGCGCCGCGATCATCAAATCCATCCCCCCGATAGGTTGGACGGTGCGCTCGAGGGCCGCACGTGCCTGTGCGTAATGGTGCGTAGCCTCCAGAGGCCAGGGACGTACATCGAAACCAAGCAACCAGGCCTCCACCGCCGCCGAAAAACGGCTAGAGCCCAGCTTGGATGCCCCAAAACGCAATTCAGCCGCCACGATGGCCGACAGCCACAGTTCCTGCCTGTCCAGGGTCGCAAAGCGCGCCACCATGTCGACCGGATGGCGCCGCAGGATATAGCTGCAGATGTTGGTATCGAGTGTGCGGCGCATGCCGGGCCTCAGCGCCAGTCGCGCTCCTGGGGCGCAGCATCCTGCCTGTCGGCGAGAAAGTCCTCTGGCAAGGGTTCGGTGCTGGTGTAGAACTGCTGCAACCAGCGGCCCATATCCTGCTCTGCTGGCGTTTCAGGGTGCAGCCAAAGGTCGTTTCCGATCTGCTCCACCCTTACTTCCTTGGCCTGCAAGCGAAGACGAGCCGGCAACCGCAGAGCCTGACTGCGGCCGCTCATGAACACGCGGGCGGTAATGGCCATGAAGGGCTTCCTATGGCAAGATATGACGTCGTCAAGTTACACGTCCAAGCTTCGATCGTCAACGAACATCCCGCCGCTCTGGTTCCCACCCTTGCCAGCACGGCCTGCTGCATCACACTCGAACCCGTTCAAGGTCGGCTCATTTGAGCATGCGCGCAAACCAGGGCGCGATCACGCCTTCAAAAATCTGCGCATCGCTCCATTCGCGGTTGCGGCCGATGTGGCCGCCGGTCGGATTGACCCAAGCTTCCTTGGCCGTGGTGCCGGTGCGCAGCACGATGTAGAGGTCTTCAATCGGCACCTGGCTGTCTTTCTCGCCGTTGACCAGCAGCTGCGGCGCGGTCGGCTTGTCGAGGGCGGCGCTGTCTTTGAGCGACATGCGCGGGCCATAGGCCAGGAACTGCTCCAAGGTCTCAGCCCCGTAGACCGCCGCGCGGGCCGCGAACAGATCGAACAGGTATTCGCGGGTGCCCAGGGCCTTGAGCTGCCAATCGCGCTGAAAGTAGCTGTGCACCGGCCCGCCCCAGTTGACCACCGCCTTCAGGCGCTGGGGCTCGGCAATGGCCATGCGCGCCGCCCAGTGACCGCCCCAGGAGACGCCCTGCAGGCCGATGCGCTGCGGGTCGATGTCGCTGCGGCTTTGCAGCGCGTCGATCACCCGTGAAAACACCCGCTCGGAGCCGACATCGATCTTGATCGGCGCATCGCCCGTTCCGGGCATGTCCAGGGCCAGATAGGCCAGACCGGCCTTCAGATAGCCATGGCCGTACTGCTCGACCACAAATTCCTTGTAGCCGTCGAGGCCGCCGATGGAGATCACCACCGGCGGGCGGGCCACACCGGCCGGCCGCTGCAGATAGCCAATGATTTCCTGGCCTTCAAACGGGATGCGCAGCACTTCGATGACCGGATCAGCCAGCCGGGCGTAGGCCCGAAAGGCCTCGGTACCGCGCGCATGGGCGCGCTTTTTCTCGGGCGAATTTTGCGTCGGCCAGGCGCCAAAGCTATGGTAGCGCCAGGCGGCCAGGTAGTGCTCACGCGCCTTGGCGCGGTCGCTGGCCTCTGCGGCCTGCCCCGCCGCGATCATCCGGTCGCCGCTTTGCATCCAGGAGCGGGCCCATTGATCGCGATCGAGCGAGTCGATGCGCGAGAGGATCTGCGCCACCTCGCCGGCATCAAAGCCGTTGAGCGGATAGCGCTGGGCCTTGACCCGCTCGGTGACTGCCTCCTTGAGTTCGGGCCAGGTACGACCGGGGGCGATTTGTGCGCTGGCAGCCAGCGCCGCCAGCAGCAGGCCGGCCAGGGTGATGAGGCGGGTGAACTGGATCAAAGCGGTCTCCTCTGAGTGTTTTATTCGAAGCCGTCATCTGCCCAGGCAGACTGACCGGCCGTGCATTCTGACACCGGACCCCTGCTGCCGGGCATCGGGTTTTCTCAGGCCAGGCCCAGGGCCTGCCTCACCCGCTGCGGCGACACATCGGCCAGGCAGCGGGTATGGCCCAGGGGGCACTCGCGCTCGAAGCAGGGCGCGCAATCGAGCGGCGGCAGGTAGGCCGCATCGTGCTTGAGCCAGAGCACCTGGGCGCGCTCGCTCAGGGGCGGGGTGTGCTCGGGGCTGGACGAGCCGAACACCGCCACCTGGGGCACGCCCAGGCCAGCGGCCACATGCATCAGGCCCGAGTCATTGCTGACCACTGCCCGCGCCGCCGCGATCAAGCCGATGGCCTGGTCCAAGGAAGTCTTGCCGGCCAGGTTGATCAGGCGAGCTGTTGGCGCGAGCGCCACGATCTCCTCGCACAGCGGCGCTTCCTTGCCCGAGCCCAGCAAAAGCACCGGCGCATCAAGCAGCGCGGCCAGGCCGGCAAAGTGGCGGGCCGGCCAGCGCTTGGCCGGGCCGTATTCGGCGCCCGGCGCAAACACCAGGTAGCTGCCTGCGCTCAAGCCCTGCTGCGATAGCGCGGCCTGCTGAGCGGCGGCCGGCCACACGAGCTGGGGTCTGTCTTGTGCAATATCGGTATCGCCGCTCAGGGCCGAATACAGCGCCACCATGGGCGGGCGCTTGCCCTTGGACGGGTTCTTGAGCCGGTGGGTGAGCAGACCCACCCGCGCCTCACCCAGGTAGCCGACGCGGCGGGGAATATCGGCCCACAGCGGCACCAGGGCGCTTTTGAGGGAGTTGGGCAGCACATAGGCGGTGTCAAAACGGCCCCTGAGCTGCTGCGCGATCTGCCGCCGCGCCCGCCACTGAAGGCCGCCATGCGCAAAGGGCAACTCGACAATCTCGGCCACCTGCGGCATGGCCCGATAGATGGGCGCCACCCAAGGCAGGGCGGCCACCGTGAGCTTCTCACCGCGCGCGTGCAGCCGTCGCAGCAGCGGCTCGGTCATCACCGCATCGCCTATCCACTGCGGCGCGATCACCAGGCTGCAGGCCGCGCCCGAACGCTCAGTGGTGCGGATGGAAATGCTCGCCGTCCTTGAGCCGGTAGACGGTGCCGCAGTAGGGGCAGCGGACCGAACCGGTCTCAGCTACATTCAGGTATACGCGCGGATGGCCGCTCCACAGCGCCATCGAGGGGTTGGGGCAAAACACGCCGCCCTGGCTGTTGAGCTC
>JBAXEN010000278.1:0-5419 GCA_037140415.1 Betaproteobacteria bacterium
CGCTGGCCGGTTGCTACGGGGGCGCAGCCGGGCCAGCGGCGAGAACCAACTGCGCGCTGTGCTCAGACGCCAGGGCTTGCGCCCGTTGGCGCTGCAGCCTGTGGCCGTGCGCCGCGTCCGCGCGCTGGATCGACGGGAGTTGGCCAGCCTGACCCGGCAACTGGCGGTCTTGCTCGGCGCTGGTCTGCCCTTGCTGCAAGCGCTGCAGATGCTTGCCCGCAGCCAGGCCCGGCCGGCGGTGCAGCACTTGCTTGAAAACCTGCATGCCGACTTGCAGCAGGGCCTGAGCCTGGCAGCGGCCATGCGGCGGCAGCGGCCGACCTTCAGCGAGCGTTATCTGGCCTTGGTTGAAGCTGGTGAGCTGTCAGGCCGCCTTGAGCAGTTGCTCGAGCGTCTGGCTCGGTATCTGGAGCAAACCGAGGCGCTGGCGCGCCGGCTGCGCGGTGCATTGCTCTACCCGTCGGTGGTGCTGGCGGTGGCCGTCGGGGTGGTGGCGCTCATCATGGTGGCGGTGGTGCCCGCCTTTGAAAATACCTTCGCTTCCTTTGGCGCGCAACTGCCCTGGGCCACCCAGTGGGTGATTGCGGCCAGCCGCTGGCTGCTGCAGTGGGGCAGCGCCGTGCTGCTGCTCGTGCTGGCCCTCGCTCTGGTGGCACGGCAGGCTTGGGTCCGCAGTCCGATGCTGGTGCAGCGGGTGGACGCCGCCGTGCTGGCACTGCCCCTGTGGGGCGCGCTGCTGCGGCAGGCAGCGCAGGTGCGCTGGAGCCGCACCCTGGCGACCTTGCTGGGGGCCGGCATGCCCCTGGCTGATGCCTTGCAAGCGGTGCGGGGGGCCAGCGGCTACCTGGCCTATGCGCAGGCCACGGGGCAGGTGCGCGATGAGGTCATGCGGGGCAGCAGCTTACATGCGGCGCTGGCGCCTTCGGCGCTGTTTTCGCCGCTGCTGCAGCAGATGTGCGCGGTGGGCGAGGCCTCGGGCACGCTCGAGCACATGCTGGAAAAAGCGGCCGACTTCCACGACAGCGAGCTGTCTGAGCGGCTCGAGCAACTGACCGGTCTGATCGAGCCGGCCACCATTGTGATCATGGGCCTGCTGGTCGGCGGCCTGGTGATGGCACTGTACCTGCCGGTGTTCCAGATGGGGCAGATCGTCTGATGAGCAGTGGCGCTTTGCTGTTCTGGGCTGCGCTGCTGGGTCTGTGCGTTGGCAGTTTTTTGAATGTGGTGATCCACCGCTTGCCGCGCATGCTGGAGCAGCAATGGGCGCTGGAGGTGCAGGATGGGCAGGGCGCGCCACCGGGCCAGGCCCCGCCTGCTGAGGCGCCGGCTTCGCCTTACAGCCTGTTGCGCCCCCGCTCACACTGCCCGGCTTGTGGACATACCCTGGCCTGGTGGGAGCTGATTCCGGTGTTGAGCTTTGTGCTGCTGCGCGGCCGCTGCCGGGCGTGTTCGAGGCCCATAGGCTGGCGTTACCCGGCGGTCGAGCTGCTGACGGCCGTGCTGTTTGGCGCCTGCGCCTGGCGCTGGGGCCTGAGCGCCTCGGCGCTGCTCTGGGCGGGCTGCGCGGCCTGCCTGCTGGCGCTGGCCTGCATAGACGCGGACACGCAATTGCTGCCCGACAACCTCACCCAGCCGCTGCTGTGGGGCGGCTTGATGGCTGCAGCCCTGGGTTGGACAGCGCGGGGCCTGAACGACGCGCTCTGGGGCGCGGTCGCGGGCTACGGCATCTTGTGGGCAGTCAATGGGGGCTTTGCACTTTTGACGCGCAAGCAGGGCATGGGCCAGGGCGACTTCAAACTGCTGGCGGCTCTGGGCGCCTGGTTGGGCTGGCAAGCGCTGCTGCCCTTGGTGCTGCTGTCGTCCGGGGCGGGCGCGCTCATCGGCCTGGGTCGGCGCTTGAGCGGCAATTTAGAGCGGGGCGAGCCGCTGGCCTTTGGGCCTTATCTGGCCCTGGCTGGGCTGATACTCTTGTTTTTTCCGGACCTGGGGAGCGCATGGTGGGGGTTTTGAATCGAAGCACGGGCGGCCCGCCGCGGGCCTTGCGACTGGGCCTGACCGGCGGCATCGGTAGCGGCAAGAGCACGGTGGCAGCGATGCTGGCGCGACTGGGGGCGGCGGTGGTCGATGCCGACGCGATTGCCCGCTCGCTCACGCTGGCCGGCGGCGCGGCCATGCCGGCCATCGCCCTTGAATTTGGCCCCGCTTTTGTCAAGGCCGACGGCGCCATGGACCGCGACGCGATGCGCGAGCTTGCCTTTAGCGACCCGGCCGCGCGCCGGCGGCTTGAGGCCATCGTCCATCCCTTGATCAGCCAAGAGACGGCGCGGCGAGCGGCCCAGGCGCAAGCGGCTGGCGCGCGCTGCGTGGTCTTTGACGTGCCCTTGCTGGTGGAGTCGGGTCGCTGGCGCGCCCAGGTCGATGCGGTGCTGGTGGTCGACTGCAGCGCCCAAACGCAGATTGAGCGGGTGATGGCGCGCAGCGGCTGGGCCCGTGAGGCGGTGCAAAAGGTGCTGGCGCAGCAAGCCAGCCGCGCCGCTCGGCTGGCCGCTGCCGATGTCAGTCTGTGCAATGAGGCTCTGACTTTGCAGGCCCTGGAAGGCGAGGTGCGGCAGGTTTGGCAACACTTCGGGCTATGATCGTCGCATATTCCCCACGTTGTTTTGAGCCGACGCCTCCGTGATTCTGTACGAATACCCCTTCAACGAGCGCATTCGGACCTACCTGCGGCTGCAGCATTTGTTTTTCAGGCTCGGCGACCTGGTCGGTCGCAGCAGCGCCACGGACCACCACTTTGCGATCACCACGGTGTTTGAGATCATGGAGGTGGGCGCGCGCGCCGACCTCAAGACCGATGTGCTCAAAGACCTGGAAAAGCAAAAGCACCTGTTGCTCGCTTACCGGGGCAATCCTTCGATTTCGGAGCACGCGCTTGAGCAGGTGATAGGCCAACTCGATGCCTGCTTCAACACCCTCAAGGAGTTGCCTGGCAGGACCGGTCAAGCACTGACCGAGATCGACTGGCTGATGAGCTTGCGCAGCCGGGTGGGCATTCCTGGCGGTACCTGCGAGTTCGACCTGCCGATCTACCATGCCTGGCGGCACCGAAGCGCACAAGAGCGCCGCGCCGATTTGCAGCTATGGATCGCCGGGCTGTTGCCGCTGGCCGAATCGGTGGGGCTGCTGCTCAAGCTGCTGCGCGATTCCGGCACGCCGCAAAAGGTGATGGCCAGTGGCGGGCATTTTCAACAAAGCCTGCCTCAGGGTCGCTCGTATCAGCTGATGCGCCTGCGCATCGACCCCAGGCTCGGCGTATTTCCCGAGATCAGCGCCAATCGGCTGGTTGTTTCTGTGCGTTTGATGACCATACTTGACGGTCAGCGGCTACAGCCGTCCACTGAGGATGCACAATTGGAAATCTCGCTCTGTTCCTGATGGCCCGGCTTGCGGGCCCGCACATCCATGAGCACTGATTCACACCGCGCCAGCCCTCCTGTTCGCACCGTCGTCTGCCCCGCTTGCGGCGGCAAGAGCATTTACGGGCCCGACAACCCCAGCCGCCCTTTTTGTTCGGCGCGCTGCAAGGGGATTGATTTCGGTGCGTGGGCCAGCGAGAGTTTTCGCATGCCTGCCGAAGCCCCACCCGATGGGGCAGAGCCGGGCCCATTGCAATAGATCCGGCCATGCGCAGCGCCGTGTGTGCGGTCTGGTTGATGGTGGTGGTGAGTCTGCCGCTGGGGGCGCAGACCACGGTGCCGGCAGGGCAGGGCGGCGATCAGAGCAGCGGCGCCAAGAAGCCCGCTCAAAAAAAAGCCAGCCGCCCGCCTAAGGTCACGACATCGCCCGGCTCGGGTGAGACGCACGCCGAGCGCACCGCCCGGCTCCGGCGTGAATGCAAGGGCATGCCCAACGCGGGCGCCTGTACCGGCATGACCCACTGAGTGTGGCCATGAAAAAAGCCGCCCGGCGCTTGCCGTGCGGCCTGGCTGCCTAGGCTCAGGCTTAGCCGGCTTGGCCGCCGAGCATTTGCTGCAATTCGCCGCTTTCGTACATCTCCATCATGATGTCCGAGCCGCCGACGAATTCGCCTTTGACGTAGAGCTGCGGAATGGTGGGCCAGTTGCTGTATTGCTTGATGCCCTGGCGTATGCCCTCGTCCTCGAGCACATTGACCGTCTCAGGCCGGCTCACGCCGCAGGCCTTGAGGATTTGGATCGCTCGCCCCGAAAACCCGCACATCGGGAATTGGGCGGTGCCCTTCATGAAAAGAACGACCTCGCTGGATTTGACGATTTGGTCGATGCGCTGCTGGGTGTCGGTCATGGTCTGCCCTCCGAAAACGTAATTTTGCGATTATCAGCCCTGTCCGATTCCCCCAGCCGGTCGAGGGGGAGCCGGGGCCAGCCGGGCGCCGCTGCAGCGTTCGATGCCGGCCAGGTCCAGGCGGCTTTGCGGCTCGCTCAGGCCGGCGGCGCGCAGCAGCTCCCGCACCGCGGCGGCCTGATCGTAGCCATGTTCGAGCAGCAGCCAGCCGCTTGGGGCCAGCTGCGCCGGGGCTTGGGCGATCAGGGTGCGAAGGGCATCGAGCCCCTGCGGGCCCGAGCTCAGCGCCATGCGCGGCTCGTGGCGCAGAGCCGGCAGGTGGGGGTCGGCCTCGGCGATGTAGGGCGGGTTGCTCACGATCAAATCAAAAGGCCCTTGCGCTTGCGCCAGCCAGTTGCCGGCCTGCCAGGCGACCGCCAGCCCCAAGGCCTGGCCATTGGCCCGAGCGACCTGCAGGGCCGCCTCGCTGGCATCGACGGCGCTGAGCTGCCAGTCAGGCCTGGCCTGTTTGAGGGCCAAGGCAATGGCGCCGCTGCCGGTGCCCAGATCAATCACCCGGGCTGTCGGCGGCAGGGGCAGGGACAGCGCCCATTCGACCAGGGTTTCCGTTTCGGGCCGGGGCACCAGAACCCGCTCATCAACCTGTAGCTTGAGGCCGAAAAACTCCTTCTCGCCGCACAAATAGGCCACCGGCTCGCCGGCCTGGCGGCGCTCGCACAGAGCGCCAAAGCGGGCGGCCGCCTCGGGCGACAGCGGGTCGCGGTCGTGGGCGATCAGCCAGGCCCGGTCATGCGGGCGGCCCAGCACATGCAGCAGCAGGAGCTGCGCCTCCAGCCGTGCAAGGCCGGCCCGCTCGGCCTGGGCGAGCACCTGGGCCAGCGTCATGGCTGGCGTCATGGGGCAGCAGCCTCGAGTTCGGCCAGCAGCTCGGCGCCGCGGGCCACCTGCAGTGCGCTGACCACCTCGCCGAGCTGGCCCTCCATGATTTGGCCCAGCTTGTAGAGCGTCAGGCCGATGCGGTGATCGGTCAGTCGGCCCTGGGGGAAGTTGTAGGTGCGGATGCGGTCGCTGCGGTCGCCGCTGCCGATCAGGCCCTTGC
>JBAXEN010000279.1:0-5350 GCA_037140415.1 Betaproteobacteria bacterium
GTGGCGACGATCACAGCCGGCGGCGACGGCAGCTGCACCCTGCTGATCTCCACCGTCGAGATGGGACAGGGCTCGGACACCGCGATGGCCATCGTGGCGGCCGACGTGCTGGGGCTGCGCGCCGAAGACATCCGCGTGGTCAACCCCGACACCGACGTCACGCCTTACGACATGGCCACGCTGGGCTCGCGTTCCACTTTTTCCATGGGCAATGCGGTCAAGCAGGCAGCGCAGGACTTGCTGGACAAGCTGCGCGCGCTGGCCCAAGAGGTGGGTTTGCCCTTCGAGGGCACCCGCAACATATCGACGCTGCTGAAGAAGAAATTCGGCATGCAAGCCGGCACGGTCGTGGGCACGGGCAGCTTTGTCCCGCCCTACCAATCGCCCGACGCCGACGGTCGATCGCCTGACATCACCCCCAACTGGATGGTCGGGGGCACCGGCATTGAAGTGGAAGTCGACACCGAAACCGGCCAGTTCCGCATCGTGCGCATGGAAAACGTGGTCGACTGCGGCACGCTCCTCAATCCCAAGGTGGTGCAGACCCAGATCACTGGCGCTGCCATCCAGCAACTGGGGGCGACCTTTCTGGAAAAAATGGAATTTGACGCTGAGGGCCAGTTGCGCAACGCATCCTTCTCGGAGTACAAGATCCCAGGCATCCTGGACCTTCCCCACCAGATGGGCTATGCGGCCGTGGATTCACAGCAAAGCACGGGACCGTTCGGCGCCAAGGGCCTGGGCGAAAGCGGCTGCTTCGGCGTGGCCTCCGCGATGGCGCAGGCCATTGACGATGCGGTTGGCGTGCGCATCGCATCGCTGCCCATCACCCCCGAGGCGGTTTATCGCGCCATGGCCGAACAACGCGGCGAGCCTCTGGCCAACACGGACTCCACACCATGAGCACGACCAGCACCTTGATCCAATTTCGCCTCAATGGCGAACCCGTCTCCCGCCAGGTGGAGCCCCACCACACCCTGCTGGAGCTCGTGCGTGAATGCGGCTTGCACGGCGCTCGCGAAAGTTGCGGACAAGGCCTGTGCGGCTGCTGCACCATCGTGGTCAACGGCCAGGCTGTTACAGGCTGCATCTATCCGGCCATGCATGCCGAAGGGGCCGAGGTCGGGACGGTTGAAGGTCTGGAGCAAGACGGACAGCTAGACCCTGTGCAGCAGGCCTTTATAGACGCCGGCGCCCTGCAGTGCGGCTTTTGCACGCCAGGCTTCATCCTCATGGCGCGTCAACTCCTGATGCACAACCCCAACCCCAGCGACCACGAGATTCGCCATTTTCTGGCGGGTAACCTGTGCCGCTGCGGCGCCTATCCCGAGATCATCCAGGCCGTCAAACTCGCCGGCGAGCGCATGCGAGCCCAGGCCTGAAAAAAGTAGAAAACGATGGACATCCAAGGCGAAAAAATTCTGGCCGCGCCGCGCCAACATGTGTGGCGAGCGCTCAACGACCCGGCTGTATTGCAACGCTGCCTGGCGGGCTGCGACAGCTTTGAGGCCGAGGGCGAGCACAGATTTCGGGTGGCCATGCAAGCAACGGTCGGGCCGGTGCGGGCGCGTTTTTCCGGCAAGCTGCAGTTGCTCGACCTGGTGCCCGAGCATTCCTACGCCTTGGCCTTCGAAGGTTCGGGCGGGGCGGCTGGCTTTGGCAAGGGCAGCGCGCGGGTCACGCTCGACGATGTCGCCGAGGGCACGCGCCTGCGCTACACAGCGCAGGCCCAGGTCGGTGGTCGGCTGTCCCAGGTCGGCGCCCGTCTGATCGATGGCGTCACAAACCGCATGGCCGATGAGTTTTTCAGCCGATTCGTCAACGACCTGAAGGCTCTCCAGCCGGCGGCCATCGATCCGGCACCAGCCCAAGCGGCGCCTGCCCAAGCGCCTGCCCCAGCGCCTGCGCCGGCGGCCCAGCCGATAGCGCCAGAGCCGGTGGCCCAGGAGCACCGTTTACCGCAGTTACCGCCAGCCCCTGCGGTGCAAGCAGCTTCACAATCGACCCAAATCGCCGTCATCGCCGCAGCAGTGGCCGCAACTGCGGCGGCTGTGGCGGTTCTGGCAGCAGCGTTCACTCTCCATCTGGCGCGCTGAGCCGGTCGGCTGCGGCCTTATCGAACAAACTGCACAAAGCTCAGGCCGGGCTGAAGGAGCCGCGCCCTCGCAGCGATGCAGCGGTCAATCAGCCAGCGGGCAGCCTTCAAAGGCCCTATCGCGCCGAGGCGGCGCTCCCCCCATGTCACCCGGCGACGGCTCAGCTCCCGGTGAAGACCGGCGTGCGCTTGTCCTTGAAGGCGGCCATGGCCTCGCGGCAGTCTTCGCTGTTGAGGCAGGCGGCGATGCGCTGGTAGAAGGCGTCGTCGCTGGACTGCAGAGCCTGCAGCGAGCGCAGCGCCTGTTTGGTCGCTCGCATGCTCAGGGGCGCGTTGGCGGCGAGCGTCTGGGCCAGAGCGGCGAGCTCTGCTTCGAAGGCCTCGGGCTTGAGCACCCTGTGAACCAAGCCACAGCCCAGGGCCTGCTCGCTGCTCAGAGGCTGAGCGCTGAGCAGCATGTCGGCAGCGCGAGCCGCGCCTGCGGCCTGGGCCAGGGCGGCCAGGCCTTCCATGGGGTAGATAAAACCGTATTTGTTGGGCGGCATGACGAAGCCCGTGCCCTCGGCGCAGACCCTCATATCTGCGTGGCTGAACAGGTCGAGGCCGGCGCCGATGACAAACCTGCGGGCGGCAGCGAGCACCGGGTGGCGGCAGTGGACAATGGCCTGAGCCGCCCGTCGAACAGGCGCGTGAATGGCACTCGCATCAGCAGCGCTGAGCGGGTGCGATGGCAATTCGTCGAGGTTGTAGCCGGCAGAAAAAGCCAGTTCGCCGGCACCGCGCAAGACCACCACCCGCAGGTCCTCACGTGCGGAACACTCGTCCAGGGCGGCCACCAGCCCCTGCAGCATGGCGCCGGTCAGGGCATTGCGCGCCTGCGGCCGGTTAAAGGCGATGGTCGCCACCGGGCCGTCGAAGGCCAGTTGCAGATGCGCGTCCTGCTCGGTCACGCTCAAACCACGGCGCTCGCCGTCACACTGCGCAGGGGCGTCAGCAAAGCGCGCAGGTCGGTGCAATGCTCCAGGTCTTCAAGCGCATCGAACAAGCCGCTGGCAGCCCCGGTGGGCACCAGAGCCAGGGTGCAGGCCATGAATTTTTCGCGGCGCTCAGCCTGCGTCATCGGGTTGCGCGGATCGCCCGAGGGCACCAGCACCTTGCGGGTGTAGCTCTGCCCGCGTGCGTGTACCGTGACCTCGGCCGGCACCGCGTCGGCCGACACATCGGGCTCGAGGTCGGCCCGTGAACGAAAGCTAATCTTGGGCAGCAAGGCCTGCACCCGGGCATCTTGCGTCCAGTGGTCCTCATACTGGCTCGGTCCGGCCTGGCCTTCGACCGCTGCCACTGCAAGGCTGAACTCCATGCTGAACTTGCCCTCCAGCCCGGTGACGGGTCGGGGGTAGAGCAAGACCTTTTTGGCCAGCGGACTGGCATCGCAGTCGATCTTGTCGATCTCTTCGGCCTTGATCTGATGCTCCTTGCAAATGGCCAGCAGCGCATCGAGCGCGCAATGGGTGCAGCCGCAGGCCGGGTAGCGCTTGAGCACGATGCCCGGCGCGCTCAGCTCCCAGGGCTGACCCAAGCTGGCAGCCCACTGCTCGGGCGCAGGCATGCTGCGCGCTTGCAGCACATGGGCCCAGCCCACCTCGCCCTCAAAGGCCCGCAGGTCAGAGGTAAAGCCCTCGCGCGCCAGCTCGGCCGACAAAATGCCGGCGCGGGCGGCATTGCCCGCATGGAAGGGTTTGGTCATGGTGCCAAAGTTGCGTCGCACGCCGCTGGCCTGCGAGGCGGCCAGGCCCAAGGCCATGGCGGTCTGCTGCGGGTTCAAACCCATCAGCTTGGCACTGGCAGCGGCCGCGCCAATGACGCCCATGGTGGCGGTCGAGTGCCAACCATGCTCATAGTGCTGGGGATTGGCCGCGCGGCCGAACTTGCCGATGATCTCGACGCCGATGGCATAGGCCATGATCAGCTCGCGGCCCGATGCGCCTGTGGCCTCGGCCAGCGCCAGGGCTGCCGGCAGCACCGCCACCGAGGGGTGACCGTATTGGGTCCAGAGGATGTCGTCGTAGTCCAGCGCGTGGCCGGCGGTGCCGTTGGCCAAAGCCGCGGCCTGCGGGCTCAGGCTGCGGCCTGAGCCCATCACCGTGGCCGGACCATCGCCACTGGAGGCGGCTGCCACCTTGCGCACGATGGCGCCGGTGGGCGTGGCCGCGCCGGCCACCGTGCAGGCGATGCAGTCTGAGATCGCGGCCTTGGCACCAGCCCAATCAGCCGGGCCTAGGGTGTCGGGGCTGGCACTGGCCACAAACTGGGCCAGGACTTGGCTGACGGTCATATCACGCCTGCTTTCTTGAGTTCGTCAATTTGTTGATCACTGGCGCCGAGCAAGTCGCGCAGCACCGCCACCGTGTGTTCGCCCTGCAGCGGAGCGGCGCTGGCCTGCCCGTCGCGTATGCCCTCGACCTTCATCGGATTGCCCGGTGCGCGAGCCCGGCCGTAGGCGGGGTGTTCGGTCTGCACCACCATGTGGCGCTCGATCACCACCGGGTCATTGAGGGTCTGGTCGACGGTGTTGATCGGGGCACAAGGCACGCGCTGGGCCAGCAGCTCGTCGAGCCACTCCTGGGCCGGCCGGGTCTTGAGAATGGCCTTGATGATGGTCAGCAGTTCCTCGCGGTGCTGCGAGCGCTGATCGGCACTGGCATAACGCGGGTCGGCTGCCAGATGGGCAATGCCCAGCACCTCGCAGGTTTCCTTCCAATAGCGCTCGCCAAAGATGGCGATCACCATCCACTGGGTTTTCGTCTCAAAGGCCTGGTAGGGCACATTGACCACATGGCCCGAGCCCTGCGGGCCGGGCACCTGGCCGGTGTTGAGGTAGTTGGCGCCCATGTAGCTGAGCAGGGCGGCCATGCAGTCGAGCATGCTGATTTCCACATGCCGGCCGCGACCGGTGAGCTGCCGCGCTTGCAGCGCGGCCAAGATGCCGGTGGAGGCATACATGCCGGCGGCGATGTCGCCCATGGGCAGGCCCAACCGCACCGGCGGGCCGCCGGGAACGCCGGTCACGCTCATCGCGCCGCCCATGGCCTGCACGATCAGGTCAAAGCTCGAACGCAGCCGGTACTCGCCGGTGCTGCCAAAGCCGGAGATGGAGCAGGACACCAGGCGCGGATTGACCGACTGGCGCAGCTCCTCATAGTCCACGCCGAAGCGGGCCATGGTGTCGGGCCTGAAGTTGTCGATGATCACGTC
>JBAXEN010000280.1:0-5334 GCA_037140415.1 Betaproteobacteria bacterium
ATGGTGGCAACTTTGACATCACGCGGCCACCACCGGCCCTGGGCGAGCACAACCATGAAGTGATTAGCGCGCAGGCCGGCCAAAGACCGTCAACAGCTTCATAGGGAGACCATTCATGATTCAGGTCATCGCCATCATTCATGCCAAGCCCGGTATGCGCTCCAGGATTCTGGACTTCCTGCACGCCAACGTGCCCAAGGTGCGAGCTGAGCCTGGCTGCGTGGAATACATGGCCACGGTCGATGCCACCGGCGCGCCCGGCCTGCAAACCCCGATCGGGCCTGACAGCTTTATTGTTTTTGAGCGCTGGGCTGACATGCCCAGCTTTCAAGCCCATGCCGACGCGCCGCATGTAATCACCTATCGGCAAAACACCGCCGAGTTCATCGCATCGCGCACGGTGCATGTGTTGACTGCGCTTTGAGCGCGGCACGCGCCTCAGTCATCTGGGCGACTGAAAGGGCCATTGCAGGGGCTGCGCTCTTGCAGCCTCTTGGCTAACATGAATCGATCATCGATGAGCGCCAGAGCCTGAGTGACAGGCCAAGCAGGTACAGGGGACAGCATCATGGGCATCACATTCGGCGGCATGGAGGGCAGGCAGATCGTCATCACCGGCGGTGCCGGCGGCATAGGGCAAGCCTGTGCCCGGCAGTTGCTGCAAGCCGGCGCTCGGGTGCTGCTGGTCGACGTGGACGCAGCCCGGCTGGCCGCTGCCCAGCAGGCCCTGGGTGGCGGCGATCGGCTCAGCACCCATGTCTCCATGATCGCCAATGCCCAGCAGGCTGCGCAGTGCCTGGACGCAGCGAGCGGCCCCATCTATGCGCTGATTCACATGGCCGGCTTGTTCGAGCCCGACCCGCTCGATCCCGAGGATCACAGCGCCTACGACCGCGCCATGTCCTCCAATTTGCACAATGGCTATGACCTGGCGGTGGCCTTTCAAAGCCGGCGTGATGCCTCTGTGGTCAGCCGCATCGTGTTTTGTAGCTCGGGTGCTTTCCGGCGCGGCTCGCCGGGGCGGGTGGCGTATTCGGTGGCCAAGGCTGGCGTTGTGGGTCTGACCCGGGCCCTGTCGCGCCAGTTTGCGCCGCACACCCTGGTCAATGCGGTCGCGCCTAATGCGATAGCCACCCCCATGACGGAGACGGTCTTTCAGGAGCGGGGCGAGGCCATCCGATCCATCATTCCCCTGGGCCGCTTTGGTCAGGCGCATGAAACGGCCAGCGTGGTGAGTTTTTTATGCAGTGAGGGTGCAACTTACATCACTGGCCAGACCATCAACATCGACGGCGGAGCGGCCAACTCGTGACTGAACGCATATTCAAGGAAGCCCTATCGTGAGCTGGAAAATCGGCATGCCCAATCTGGGCCACACCATGGAGGAGGGCAAAGTCTCCGAGTGGCTCAAACAGGTCGGCCAGCCCGTGTCTAAGGGCGAGGTCATTGCGGTCGTTGAATCGGACAAGGCCAGCTTTGACGTGGACTGCCCGGCCGATGGTGTGCTGCTGGCCATTCATGCGCCGGCTGGCACTGTGGTCTTGGTGGGCGGCGTCATTGCCGAGGTAGGCGCGCCCGGGGACCAGCCGGGCAGCGCAGCGCCTGTCGCTGCAGCCATCGCACCTGTGGCCGCGCCCGCTGCAGCGCAGATTGCGCCTGCTTCGCGCAGCGGCCGCGTCAAAATCTCGCCGGCAGCACGCGCCCTGGCCGAAGAGTTGGGCGTCGATCCGCAAGACATCACACCCGCAGGTGAAGACGGCATGATCACCCGCGACGATGTGCGCGCTCATGCCCAGGCCAAGACCGGGGCCGCGGCCGCGGCCGCAGTCCCTGTATCCGCACCTGCCCCTGCAGCGCCGGTACGCAGCAAAAGCCGCATCAAGCCGCTGTCGGCCATGCGCCGTGCGATTGCCGAGGCCACCGCCCGCTCCTGGCAGACCATTCCTCATGTGTCCCTGCATGGCCATGCCGATGTAACGGCGCTGCAAAGCAGGGGCTTGAACCTGACGGCTGCGGTCGCACGCGCCAGCGCGCTGGCGCTGATGCAGCATCTGAGTTTCAACGGCTGCCTGATCGAGCAGGGTTTCGAGCAGGCCGGCGACGTGAATCTGGCGGTCGCGGTCTCGACCGAATCGGGCCTGCTCACCGTGGTGATGCCGGCCGCGCAAAACCAGTCGGTGGCCCAACTGCAGGCGCAGCTGACGACCTTGGCCCAGCAGGCCCGCGCCGGCACCCTGGCCGGTCAGCAGATGCTGGGCGGCAGTTTCACCATCAGCTCCTTGGGCCGCTGGGGTGTGGATGCCTTCGCGCCCATCATCGCCGCGCCGCAAGTGGCCATCCTCGGCGTTGGCGCTGTGCAGCGTGTCGCCCGCGAGGGCGAGGCCGGCAGCCTGCGCTTTGTCAGCGAGCTCGGCTTGACGCTCGTCTTTGATCATCGTGCCAATGACGGCGTGCAGGCAGCCGAGCTGCTGGCCGCCATCGTCAACCTGCTCGAGCATCCCGAGCAACTGGAGGTCACATCATGAGTCGCATCACATGCACACCCGAGCAGCTGCGGGGTTTTTGGCGCGACATGCACCGCATACGTGCCTTCGAGCGATCGGCGATCTACCAGTCCTCGCTGGGCAAGATCTACGGCGCGCTGCACAGCTATGAGGGCCAGGAGTCTTGTGCCATTGGTGTCTGCGCGGCCTTGCAGCGCGGCGACTATGTGGCCTCTACCCACCGCGGCCATGGCCATTGCATCGCCGTCGGGGCGCGCATGGACCGCATGATGGCCGAGCTGTTTGGCCGTATCGACGGTTACTGCAAAGGCAAGGGCGGCTCGCTGCACATCGCCGATGTGGGCGCTGGCATGCTGGGCGCCAATGGCATCGTCGGCGCCGGCTATGCGATCGCGGCCGGCGCGGCGCTGACCGCCAAGGTCAGCGGCAGTGGCCGGGTGTCGGTGGTGTTCTTTGGCGACGGCGCGGTCACCCGCGGCACCTTCCACGAAGTGATGAACATGGCCGCGCTGTGGAAGCTGCCCTTGATTCTGGTCTGTGAGAACAACGGTTTGGCCCAGTATGTGGCCACCGCAGAGACCATGGTCTTTGAGAATGTCTCGTCGCTGGCGCCTGGCTACAAGATGCCGGGCGTGGCGGTCGATGGCAATGACATCCGGGCCGTCCTGGATGTCGCTCAGGCTGCGGTCGAGCGCGCCCGCCAGGGGCAAGGCCCGACCCTGCTGGAGTTGCATACCCAGCGCTACCACGGCCATTCCTCCGGTGACCCGCAGGTCTACCGGACCAAGGCCGATGTTGAGGCGCTGCGCCAGGCCACCGATCCGATTGTTCGGCTGGAAAACGAGTTGGTGGCGGCCGGCCTGCTTGCTGATCGGGAGGCCTTGATGGCCCAGATCGATGCCGAGGTGGCGCAGGCGGTGGCTTTTGCCGAGGCCAGCGCTTATCCCTCGGATGAAGAACTTTCTACGGATGTCTACGCATGAGCAGCCATAACCTGAGAGAAATCACCTTCCGCGAGGCGGTGCGCGAGGCCTTGTGCGAGGAGATGGAGCGCCAGCGCGGCATGGTCATCATCGGCGAGGACCTGCTGCCCGGCGGCGGCTCCTTCGGCGTGCACCTGGGCATGGGTGAGCGCTTTGGTGCGCGCATGTTCGAGTCGCCGATTTCCGAGTCGGCCATCGTGGGCGTGGCCCTGGGCGCGGCCCTGACCGGCGGGCCTGCGGTGGCTGAGATCATGTACTCAGACTTCATGTGCGTGTGCATGGACGAGATCGTCAACCAGGCCGCCAAGATCCGCTACATGACCGGCGGGCAGGCTCGCGTGCCGCTGGTGGTGCGCTCGCCGATTGGCATGACGCGCGGCGTCGCGGCGCAGCATTCGCAGTCGCTCGAATCCTGGTTTGCCCACATTCCTGGCCTGCGGGTGGCCATGCCCAGCACGCCGGCCGATGCCAAGGGCATGCTCAAGTCGGCGCTGCGCGGCCAAGACCCGGTGGTTTTTTTCGAGCCCAAGCTGCTCTACGGCACCAAGGGCATGGTCTCCGACGATCCCGACCTGCTGGTGCCGCTGGGCCAGGCCCGGTTGGCCCGCGAGGGCAGCGACCTGAGCATCATCGCCACCGGGCTGATGGTCTCGCGCGCTCTGGAGGCGGCTGAGAAGCTGCAAGGGCAGGGGATTTCTGCCGAGGTGGTCGATCCGCGCACCGTCTCGCCCATAGACTGGGACACCATTTTTGCCTCGGTCGACAAGACCGGTCGGGCGATGGTGGTCAACGAGGCCACGCTGACCTGCTCGGTGGCCTCCGAGATTGCCGCCAGCATCGGCGAGCTGCGCTTTAACTCACTCGACGGACCGGTGCGGCGCCTGGGTTCGGCCTTTGTGCCCAAACCCTCAACGCCGGGCCTGGAAAAGCTGTCCTATCCCTCGGTCGAGCAGATCGTGGCATTGGGCACCGAGATGATGCCGCGCCGTCGGGCAGCTTAAGGAGCAAGCGAGCGTGAACTGTTACGTCCTGGGCTTGGCCCTGTACCCAGCGGTCAAACGGGCCGCTGGCCACCGGCTGGAAGAAATGGTCTATCACACCGCGCATGCGGCCTTGGACCATGCCGGCATACACCGCCGCGAGCTCGACCATGTCACCTTGGGGGCCTGTGACGAGCTCGACGGCCGCTCCATCTCCAGCATGCTCATGGCCATGCCGGCCGGTGCCTACCTGGTCGATGAGATCAAGGTCACCGATTCGGCCGCCAGCGCCCTGTGCCTGGAAGTGGCCAGACTCAAGTCGGAGGAATTCGACATTGGATTGGTGGCCAGCTGGTGCAAGAGCTCCAAGACCGATGTGGAGTCGGTCATGCGCTTTCGGGGCGAGCCGTTCTACACCCGCCCCTTCGGCTTGGACATGGGCATGAGCGATGCCCTGTTGGCTCAAGCGGTGGCCGAGCAGTTTGGCGTGAGCGCCGAGCAGGCCAATGAGCGGGTGGTCAAAGCCTATGCTCGTGCCAGTGCCAATCCGCGCGGCCTGGCGCAGGCGGTGCCGACGCTGGCCGAGGTGGCGGCGTCGCCTTATGAGGCCACGCCGCTGCGCGCCATGCACCGCGCGCCGCTGAGCGACGGCGCGGTGTGCATGGTGGTGGCCTCCGAGCGCTGGCTGGCGCGCCACCCGCAGCACCGGCCGCTGGCCCGCATCGCTGGCGTGGGTTGGGCCGCTGACAGCTACCGGCTGGACCGGGCGCGGCTGCGTGACTTCAATTCGGCGCGCAAAGCCTGGGGGCAGGCGCTTCGCATGGCCGGCCTGCCCGACGCCAAGGGCATCGACCTGATGGAGCTGGG
>JBAXEN010000281.1:0-5314 GCA_037140415.1 Betaproteobacteria bacterium
AATTGACGCAGCGCTGGATCACTGGCGAGCCGGTGGTGCTCTACCGCACCGAAGACGGACAGCCCAAGGCGCTGGAAGACCGCTGCCCACACCGCCGGGCATCGCTGTCCAAAGGCACATTGATCGGCGACGAGGTGCAATGCGGCTACCACGGCCTGCGCTTTGACACCCAGGGGCGCTGCGTTCACATCCACGGGCAGGACACGATTCCGGCGGCCATGTGCGCCAGGGCCTATCCGGTGGTGCAAAAGTGGCGCTGGATTTGGATCTGGATGGGCGATCCGGCGCTGGCCGACGAGGCGTTGATTCCGGACCTGTCCTACAACGACACGCCCGGCTGGGCGGTGGTCGGCGGCAGCCTGCTTGTCGAGGCCCACTATCAACTGGTGGTGGACAACCTGCTGGACCTGACGCACGAGACCTTTGTCCATGCCCGCACCATTGGCAATGCCGCCGTGGCCGAGACCCCAATGAGCTCGGAGGTGATCGGCAATGAGGTGCATGTTCGGCGCATCATGCAGGCCACGCCCGCGCCGCCGCTGTTCAAGAAGGTGCGCGGGCTGCACACCATCGACCGCTGGCAGCTGATCCGGTTTCAGCCGCCCTCGAGCGTCTCCATCGATGCGCGAGGCTATCCGGCCGGCAGCGATGACATCAGCCAGGGGCTGCGCTGGTTTTCGATCAACGCCATCACGCCGATCGACGCGCGCAGCTGCCGCTACTACTGGACCATCACCCGTTGCTTCGACCAGGACGACCTGGCGCTGGGCCAGCTCATTCACGACCAGATCCTGGCCACCTTCATGGAAGATGTGGAGGTGCTGCAGGCGCAGCAAAAGCTGATCGAGACCGACCAGCGCGGGCGGCCGGAAATCAGCGTGCGTGCCGACCTGGGCTCGGTATCGGCGCGCAGGGTGGTGCAGCGGCTGATCGAGCAAGAGGCGCAAGCCGCTGCGGCCCCCGCTGCAAAAGGAGCGAGGCATGACTGAAGCACGCCCTAACTCACGCCCTGATGCGCGGCTGCCGCTGGCGGGTCGCCGGGTGCTGGTCACTGGCGGGGCCAGTGGCATCGGCCGGGCCATCGTGCTTGAACTGGCACGCCAGGGCGCGGCCGTGGCCGTGGCCGACCTGCAAGCGCCCACCGGGGTGATTGAGGAGGTGCGCGCCGGCGGAGGCCTGGCCATTGGCCTGCGCGCCGATGTCTCGCAGCCGCAGGCCGTCGAGGAAATGGTCAGCGGCGCCATCGCCGCTCTGGGCGGTCTCGATGGCCTGGTCAACAATGCCGGCATTTATTCCTCCATCGTGCCCAGGCCCTTCGAGGAGATCGATCTGGCCGACTGGAAGTCGCTGTTTGACGTCAACGTCTTCGGACTGATGGCCTGCTGCCGCGCTGTGCTGCCCCACTACCGGCAACAAGGCGGTGGGCGCATCGTCAACATCATTTCGGGCGTGCCCTACAAAGGCATTCCCTACATGCTGCACTACGTGGCCAGCAAAGGCGCGGTGCTGGCCATGACGCGCGCCCTGGCGCGCGAGCTGGGTTCGGCAAATATCCATGTCAACGGCGTCGCTCCGGGCTTCACGCTCAGCGAGGGCGTGCTGGACAACGAGGTGCAGATGCAGCGCCTGCGCGACGTCTCCCGCTCGGCCCGCGCCTTCGCGCGCGACCAGCAACCGGCCGATGTGGCCGGGGCGGTGGCCTTCTTGCTCTCGGACGGGGCCAACTTCATCACCGGCCAGACGCTGATGGTCGACGGTGGCTCGCATTTCCTATGAGCGCCGTGGGCTCCGGTGCCCGCAAGGGGGGCCGCCGGCAGGCCCTCGTGCGGCCGATCTGACCTAGGGGTTTGACCCCCTTGACCCCGGTGGCCAGTCAGCGAGACTGCGCCCCGAGTTGCGCGCCGCCTCCGGCGTGGACACCGACTGAGAACTGAGAGGAATGATCTGAACCCCAACGCCACCTGGCCCCAAAAAACCGCCTTCGAAGCGGCCGTCGCCTTACAAAACCGCAGCCTATCGGCCCAGACCTATCTGGCCCAATGCCTGGAGCAAATTGAAGCGCGTGAGAGCGAGGTGCGGGCCTTTGCCTACCTCCACCCCGAAGGCGCGATGGCCCGCGCCAAGGCGCTCGATGCCCAGTCCATCCAGGGCGGCATGCACGGGCTGACGGTGGGCGTCAAGGATGTGTTCGATACCTACGACATGCCCACGCAAGGAGGCAGCCGCGCCTTTGCCGGCTACCAGCCGGTGCAAGACGCGGCCGTGCTGGCCACCTTGCGCCGTGCAGGCGCGGTGATGTTGGGCAAGACGGTGACCACCGAACTGGCCACCTTCCCCACCAATGGCACGCGCAATCCACTGAACCTGGAGCACACCCCCGGCGGCTCGTCCTCGGGCTCGGCAGCGGCCGTCGCCGCGCAGATGGTCAGCTTTGCCACCGGCACCCAGACCATGGGGTCCACAGTGCGGCCCTGTGGCTATTGCGGTGTGACCGGCTACAAGCCCAGTTACAACCTGATGCCCCGGCGCGGCGTCTGGGCCAATGCCGACTCCTGCGACACCGTTGGACTGGTGGCGCGCGATGTGCGCGATGTGGCGTTTTTCGCCGCTGAGATGGCACGCTATCCGGCGCTGCGCCTGCCCGAAGACGCGGTCGCACTGGACCAGGCCCCCACCATCGGTTTGTGCCGCACCCATGAATGGGAGCGCACCGACGAACACATGCGCCGCGCCTTTGAGGACTGCGCGCGCATCCTGCGGGCGGCCGGCGCAAAGGTGTTGGAGATTGTGCTGCCTGATCCCTTCAAGGGCATGCTGCAAGCCCATACCAACGTGGTTCATTTCGAGATGAGTCGCGGTTTTGCCGATTTGCTCGAGCGCCACGCCGAGCTGATTCGGCCGGCGCTGCTCGAGCGCACGCTCAAGGGCCTGGAAGTCAGCGGCGAGGTCTACCAGCAGGCGCAGACCCTGGCCCGCCAATGCCGACAGATGTTCGGCGATGTGCTGGGCGCCTGCGATGTACTGCTGACACCAGCGGCCACCGGCGAGGCGCCCCGCGGTCAGGACTATTCGGGCGATACCTCCATGAACCAGGTCTGGACCTTGATGCACGGGCCAGCGGTTTCTGTGACCGGCGGCCATGGCCCCCACGGATTGCCCCTGGCCATGCAAGTGGTGGGGCGCATCGACGATGATGCCCGCACATTGCTGGCAGCCCATTGGGTGCATACCCGGCTGCAGGCCGCGCTGTCGGCCCAAGGCGGCTGATGGCCCAGGCCTTGCTTTGATTTTTGAATTCCTCAGAAAGGTAGACCATGACACTCCAACGCCGTGAGGTCCTGCTCAGCGCAGGCGCTCTGCTCAGCCTGCCCAGCTGGGGCCAAGGCTATCCCAGCCAGGCCATCAAGCTGATCATGCCGTTTGCGCCTGGCACCGCCTCCGAGGCCGCCTTGCGCATCTTGCTCGACAAGCTCAGTGAAAACCTCAAGCAGGCCATCGTCTTGGAGAACCGGGCGGGCGCCGGCTCCACCCTGGGCACCGAACAAGGCGCGCGCGCTGCCGGTGATGGCCACACCATCATCGCCACCTACAACTCGTCCATCGCGCCGGGCTCGCTGCTTTATCCCAAGCTGGGTTATGACCCGATCCGGGACTTCAAGCACATTGCGCTGATCGGCGTGTTCCCGCAGTTCATGGTGGTGCGCACCGACCATCCGGCCAAAACAGTGCAGGATTTCATCGCCATGGTGCGCGCCAAGCCCGGTGCGGTTAATTACTCCTCGGCCGGCGTCGGCACCTCGGGTTTCCTGGCGGCCGAGTTGCTCAAGCAGTCGCTCAAGCTCGACATGGTGCATGTGCCTTACAAAGGCCCGGCGCCGGCCATGACCGACATGCTCGGCGGACGCCTGGACATGGTGATGACCTCCAGCGCCGCCTCGCTGGTGGCTGCCGGCAAGGTCCGCATCCTGGCAGCGACCAGCGAAAAACGGGTAGCAACCTATCCGGATGTGCCAACGCTGGCCGAAGTTGTGCCGGGCGTGCAGGCGGTCTCCTGGGTCGGCATGTCGGTGCCGGCCAGCACGCCGGCTGCCATCACCCAGCGGCTGGAGCGCGAGATCCTCACCCTGCTCAGCGAGCCGACCATGCGCGCACGCCTGTCTGACCCGGCCTACGGCATGACACTGATGCCCCTGGGCTCGGACAAGTTCCTGGAGTTCATCCAGAACGAGCTGCGGATCTGGGCACCGGTGATCAAGGCCGGCAACATCCAGATCACCTGATCTGAATCCCTCCGCCATGGGCAGGCCCTGCGGGCCTGAGCATGGCGCTTCAGGCTGCGCTGACGCGCAAGCGCTCGATCAGCGTGTTGAGTTCGTCGAGCGAGCCAAAGGCAATGGCCAACTCGCCGACATCTTCGCGACGGCCACCCCGCTTGACCTGCTTTTTGATGCGCACCTCGACCTCGGCAGTCAGCAGGTCCGACAGCTCTTCTTCGACGCGGCGGACATCGCGCGATTTTTCCTTGGTCACCTTGGGCGGCTGCAGGGAAAACTCGGCCGCCAGCTTCTTGACCAGCGACTCGGCCTCGCGCACCGACATCTTCTTTCCGCTGATTTGATTGGCCGCGGTGATCTGGGTGGCCCGGTCAAGCGCAAGCAGGGCCCGCGCGTGACCCATGTCGATGTCGCCGGCCATGAGCATGGTCTGCACCGGCTCGGCCAGATTGAGCAGGCGCAGCAAATTGCTGGCCGCGCTGCGCGAGCGGCCCACCGCCTGGGCGGCGGTTTCGTGCGTCATGCCGAATTCGCGAATCAGGCGCTGCAGGCCCTGCGCCTCTTCCAGCGGATTGAGGTCCTCACGCTGCATGTTCTCGATCAGCGCCATCGCAGCGGCGGCCTCGTCGGGCACGTCGCGCACCAGCACCGGCACGCTGTCCAGGCCGGCCAGCGCAGCTGCCCGAAAGCGGCGCTCGCCAGCGATGATCTCGTATTTGCCAGCCGCCTGGCCCTGCTTGAGCTGGCGCACCAGAATCGGCGACATGATGCCCTGGGCCTTGATGGACTCGGCCAATTCGTAGAGTGCGCCCTCATCCATGTGGATGCGTGGCTGGTACTGCCCCGCATCCAGCTCGTCCAGGCGCAGCGTCGAGGGCGCTCCGGCTGGCGCGGCCTCGGCCGAGGCCGCTGCTTCACTGACCGCCGGCCCGAGCAATGCACTGAGCCCTCGACCCAGGCCTTTTGGTTTTTTGGTGACCATGTTTTTCAATCCTTGATGAATTCTCGCAGCAAAGCCTGGCCCTGCGGCCAGGCCGGCT
>JBAXEN010000282.1:0-5313 GCA_037140415.1 Betaproteobacteria bacterium
ATCATGCAGACCCGCTGGCAGGACCTGGACTACCTGATCGTCGACATGCCGCCGGGCACCGGCGACATTCAGCTCACGCTGGCGCAGAAGGTGCCGCTGGCGGGCGCAGTCATCGTCACCACGCCGCAGGACATCGCCTTGATCGACGCCAAAAAGGGCGTCAAGATGTTTGAGAAAGTCGGCGTCCCCATTCTCGGCCTGATCGAGAATATGGCCGTGCATGTGTGCAGCGCCTGCGGCCATGTCGAACATATTTTTGGGGCGGATGGCGGCCGTCAGATGGCCCAGGAATTGGGCATCGACATGCTCGGCGCCCTGCCCCTGTCCATGGAGATCCGCCAGCAGGCCGACAGCGGCGCGCCCACCGTGGTGGCCGCGCCCGACAGCCCAGCGGCCCAACTCTACCGCGACATCGCCCACAGGCTGGCAGCCAAGGTGGCGCTCAGGGCCAAGGATTTCAGCGCCAAGTTTCCCACCATCACCATCTCCAAAAACACCTGAGCCCGTTCGGCAAGGCGCTTGACAGGGGCAAGGCTCGCCTGCGCCTGATGGCTCCGAGGCCAGACCGAGGCTGAGCCGGTGCTGAGCGGCCGGCGGCTTGATTTATGCTCAGTCAGTGAGCCCACCCCAGAGTCCACGCCGCATTGCCCACTTGGACATGGACGCATTTTTTGCGTCGGTGGAGTTGCTGCGCTATCCGCAACTCAAAGGCCTGCCCGTGGTCATTGGTGGTGGCAGGCGGCCGGCCGACGATGCGCTGGCCCAAGCCTATGGCGCCAGCGAGCGCATACCGATTGAAGCCTTCCCTCGCCTGCGCGACTATGTGGGCCGGGGCGTGATCACCACCGCCACCTATGCGGCGCGACAATTTGGCGTGGGTTCGGCCATGGGCATGATGAAGGCAGCGCGCGCATGCCCGCAGGCCATCGTGCTGCCCGCGGACTTCGACGAAGTGCGGCGCTATTCGCGCCTCTTCAAAGACACCATCCTGGAGATCGCGCCACTCATGGAGGACCGGGGGGTCGACGAGGTCTACATCGATTTCACCGAAGTGCCCGGCGGTCAGCGCGAGGGCGGGCGATCGCTGGCGCGCCTGATCCAGCGCAGCATCTTTGACCGTACCGGGCTGAGCTGCTCGATTGGCGTGGCCCCCAACAAGCTGATCGCCAAGATGGCCAGCGAATTCAACAAGCCCAACGGCATTTCCATCGTGCATGAGGCCGATCTAGAGACCCTGATCTGGCCGCTGGCCTGCCGCAAGATCAACGGCATCGGCCCTAAGGCCGATGAGAAGCTGCAGCGTCTGGGCGTTCACACCATTGGTGAACTCGCCGCCCGTGACAAGCCTTGGTTGATCGCGCAGTTTGGCGCGGCCACCGGCGCGTGGATGCACGAGGCCGCCTGGGGCCGCGACGAACGGCCAGTGCTCACCCACGGCGAGCCGGTGTCAATGAGCAGGGAGACCACCTTCGAGCGCGACCTGCATCCGGTACAGGACCGCCAGGAGCTGGGCGCGATCTTCACCAACTTGTGCGAGCGGGTGGCGGCCGATCTACAGCGCAAAGGCTACCGCGGCCGCACCATCGGCATCAAGCTGCGCTATGACAATTTCAAAAGTGTGACGCGTGACCTGAGCATCGCGCAGCCCACCGACGATGCCCACACCATACGCCACAGCGCAGGCCTGGCGCTCAAGCGAGTCAACCTGAATCGGCGACTTCGCTTGCTGGGTGTGCGGGTGGGCTCTCTGATCAAGGTCGATCAGGACAGCCCGGCCCAAGAAGCAGCTGAGCCGCATCCGCTGCAGACCCGCCTGCTGTGAGTGAGCTTGGCCGAGCAATCCCTGCAGTACGCACATGAAGGTCGCGCAGCGGGCGGCTCAGCTGGGCGTGACGAACACCGGCGCAAATCCGCCGCCTTCGCTGCGGAAATTGGTGGTCTGCCCCTCGTACAGGCGCGCGGTGAACAACTGCACCTGGCCGGCGTAGGCATAGGCGCGCACATCGGCCTTGAGCGCCTTGCGCTCATCACCGATCATCACAATGCGCTGGCTGGGCGCAATCAAGGCCTGCGCCACGTAGGATGACTGGCAAATCTGCGTCCAGGTCTTATGGGTCAGCTTGTCACCCCGGTAAGCAGCCTTGGAGCCATATCCTGCGAGCGGCTTGAAGAAGTACTGCTTGCGTTGGGCCCACACATGCGCGGCGTTGTCGGCCGTCAGCAGCAGGCTTGTCGGGACCACCTGGGCCAGCACCTCGCGCATCTGCGAGGACAGTCCAAGGCCCTGCAAGAAATCGGGGTCGCTCAGCGCCACCAGGTGCCGCTTGTTGGCCTGTAAGGCATGCGCTTGCGGCCCTGGCGTGAACACACAGGCCTGGCTGGCCCAGGCGCGGCGCAAATGGGCATGCTCGGGCCGGCTGAGCTCGAAATCGGTCAGCCGCAGATAGACCATGTCCACACGGCGGCCCTGGAGCTGTAACTGGCCGTCGGTCCAGCTCAAGTCATGGGGTGCGGCGATTTCGGCCGTGATGCCGGCACGCCTGAACAGGTCTTGAAACAGCAAGAACTCCGGGTACAGGTACTGGTGTGTCGGGTCTTCGTCCACGATGGCCAGCAGACGCGTCGCGCCCGCAGCCGGCACCCAGGGCTGATCCGGCCGCTGAAGCGCCCATTCCTGGGCAAACATCTCGATCCATTGCGACTCCATCTCGCCCAGATCGGTGGCCGTGCGCATCCAGGTACGCGCCGCATCGCAACAGGCATGCTGGGCGCGCGCGAGCGCCAGACTGAGCATGGCGCCGCCTGCATTGGTGTTGATCTCGATCAGCCGGGGGCCCGCCTCGGAGAGGTGAAAGTCATAGCCCATGAACACCCCCCGCGGCCCCTGGGCCATGCGGACCAGCTGCGGGTCGTGCGACAGGGCGTAGGATTGCCAGGCCGGTAGGCTCATCACCTCACTGATCACCCGCACCGCCTGCCGCATGGCCTGCAACTGAGCGTCGCTGACGAACAGCCCACAGTTGGAAAACAGATGGGCATGCGTGTCCTGCCAGTGCGGCCACCAACCGGCCAGAACCGACTCGGCCTGCAGGGCCTGGGCCAGCGCCACCTTGTCGATTGAAAAACAGGTGCAGCTCTGGTTGAACTGCCGGGCGAAAGAGCGAATGGCGTCCATCCCTGGCATGGTAAGCCGGGCCCGCTGCATACACACAGCTGAGCCGGCCACTATCGCGCGAGAACTACTGCCGCGCGGTGCGCACCGCCGTCGGCAAAGCCTGCGGATGGCTGGTGCGAAACGGGTTGATGTCCAGGCCACCACGGCGGGTATAGCGGGCATAGACCGCCAGCCGGGTCGGTTTGCAGCGCGTCCAGACGTCCATGAAGATGCGCTCGACGCACTGCTCGTGGAATTCATGGTGGTTGCGAAAGCTCACCAGATAACGCAGCAGCCCGCCCTGCTCGATCTGCGGGCCGCTGTAGCTGATCTGCACGCTGCCCCAGTCGGGCTGGCCGGTCACCAGGCAGTTGCTCTTGAGCAGGCGGCTGCTGAGCACCTCGCTCACCGGCTGCTCGTCAAGAGCGGCCGACAGCAGCTCGGGCGCGGGCGTGTAGTGCTCGCAATCGATGTCCAGCCGGTCCAGGTTCAAGCCGTCGAGCTCTTCGATGGCCTGCTGGTCAAAGTCATCGGGCGCGATCAACTTGACCCCCACCGAGCGCGAAGCGGGCTCAGCGCCCTCGTTGCGCCACAAGGCCAGGCCCAGATCGGCCTTCAGGCGGGCAAGCACCTCAGCCGCATCGGCAAAGCGGCTGTTGCAAAAGCTGCCCAGGTAGAGCTTGAGCGATTTGCTTTCAATGATGTTGGGCGTCTCGCAAGGCACCACCAGTTGGGCCAGCGCCACTTGGGGCTTGCCACGCAGGTTGAGCCAGCTGAGCTCATAGGCGGTCCACAGATCGGCGCCCATGAAGGGCGGTACGGATGCGATGCCGATCTCCTGCCGCTTGGGCGCGCGCGGCAGCGGAAACAGCAGGTCGGGCTGGTATTGATCGGGGTAGGCCGAGGTCTTGCCCAGGGCCGATTGTTCAAGCGTGTTCATGCGAGGGATTGTCGGGCCGGCGCGGTTTTACTCAAACCGGCCTTCGCGCAGCCATTTGGTGGCGATCCATTTTTCACCGCGCAGCACCGGCGCGCCCGCATGCAAGGAGTGGCTCGACGGGTCTGGCCGGCTGTAGTTGAAGAACACCGCATTGCCGCGTACCGGCAAACACTCAAATTGCGCGTCTGGGAACACTGTGGCGCCTCCGGCCTCAGGCTCATTGAGGTACATCACCACCGTGGCCACCCTTTGCCCACCTCTGCGCAAAATCGTCGGCGTGCCCGGCTCCTGCGGATCAAAGTAGTCGTAATGCGGCTTGTATTCGGCCCCGGGCGCATAGCGCAGGATCTGCAGCCCTTCGCCGTTTTCCACCGGCCAGTCGAGCAAGCTGGCCAGGCGCTGCTCGATGCGGGCAATCAGCTCGGTTTCGCCGCGCTCGAAAAACATGCCTTGGCTGGTGCGGTCTATGTTTTCTTCCTCGCCGCCGGTCTTGACCGAGACGGTCAGCGAGCGCTGCAGGCGCGGCCGGGCAGCTTCAATCAGGGCTTCGCATTCCTGGGCGTCGAGCAACTGCCCCAGCACAATCACCTCAGGCTGATGCATCACCACCAGCGCCTGCACCCGGCGATCGCCGGCATCGAGCCAGGCCTGCTCGCCTGCCCCCAGCGGCCAGGGCACTGGCCGTTCGGGCTGGGAAGTCGATAAAGTCGCCGAAGCGGTCTGAGGCGCCCCCTCGACCCCTGCCGGCTTGAGCCCCACCCACTGGCAGGCAGCCAGATGCTCCCAGCCGGCATCGCGCAGCGAGCGGTACAGGCTCAGGTCGTCAAAGCCGGCCGCGCGCTGCTCGGCCAGCCACTGCTCAACGCTGGGCCCTGCAGAATGGGAAATGCTGCCCTGGGTGGTGCTATTGCTCATGATTTCGACGCCCCTTCGCCAGTATCGGCTGGCGCACGGCAGACGGAGTCACCTCGGCCCAGCGCAGATGTATCGGTCTGTTGCAGCATGGCCTTGACTCATGCGCCGTCCTGCCGGCGCCTGAAAACCAAACGGTCCGGCTGCGAGACCTCGGGCGCGTAGGCGTAGCCCTCGCGGTCGAATCGCTCGAGCTTCTTGACCGAATTGACCTTCTTTTCAATGGCGTAGCGGGCCATCAGGCCGCGGGCACGCTTGGCCATGAAACTGATGATCTTGTACTTGCCGGCCCTGTACTCCTCGAACA